>NZ_JBFBND010000021.1:0-88997 GCF_040702905.1 Kineococcus sp. NPDC059986
GCCGTGCGTGTCCTCGACGCGGCCGTACTGGATGTCCAGCAGCGTGGTGCGGATCGTCATCGTCACCTCGCCGGCGGTGCCGGTCCCGTGCGAGCTCGACCTACGAGCCGGATGCGTCAACGAGCCCATCCCCCCGAGCCCACCACCCCGAGCCCACCACCCCGGGACGCACGACGGCTCCCCCGTCGACGTCGACGAGGGAGCCGGTGGGGCGGGGCGTGTCAGCCGCGCAGGACGCCGCGCACGCCGCCGCCGACGAGGGTGACGACGTCCACCATGGCGCTCGTGAGCGCCGGCCCGCCGGGGGAGGCGACGTAGCAGGCCTGCCAGCGGGGCGCGAAGCCCTGCTTGAACGTCCGCAGGCCCTGGAAGTTGTAGAACCGCTCCCCGTGCGTCCAGACCAGGTGCCCGAGCAGGTCCCACACCGACGTGGGGCCCTCCTCGGCGCGCAGCCCGGCCAGCGGGGCCATCCCGAGGTTGAAGGTCGCGCAGCCGCGCTCCTGGGCCCACAGGATGCACTCGACGAACAGGTACGTCATGACGGTGCGGGGCCCGTCGGGCAGGCGGCGCATGAGGTCGACCTGCACGTCGCGGCCGTCGGCGCTGGTCCACAGCGTGGCGAACGCCGTGATCCGCCCGTCCTGGCGCACGACGGCGAGGGGGAAGCGGCGGACGTACTCCTCGTCGAAGGCGCCGAGGGAGAACCGCTTCTCGCGGCCGTTGCGGTGGGTCAGCCACGCCTGCGACACCTCGCGCAGCTGGGGTAGCAGGGGGTCGACGTCGGCGGCGGCGACGAACTCCACGCTCATGCCCAGGCGCTGGGACTTGTTGCGGCAGTTGCGCAGTCCCACGCGGGCCTTGCCGGCGAGGCTGAACCCCTCGAGGTCGAGGACGGCCTCCTCGCCCAGCTTGGCCAGGGTCAGGCCGCACGCGCGGTAGAGCTCGGCGTGGTCGGGGGTGACGTTGTAGAACACCGGGCGACCGCCGTGGCGGTCGACGTGGGTGACGAAGTCGGCGACGAGGTCGCGGACCTGCTCGACCTCCCCCACCGGGTCACCCATGACCACCCAGCTGCGACCGCGCACCTGGTACATGAGGAACGCGGCGCCGGTGGGGCTGAAGTGGAAGCGCTTGTCCCCCGTGAACGCCAGGTGCGACAGGCAGCGCCCGAACTTGGCGACGAGGTCGTCCACGCGGGCCAGTTCCACCGGGCACTGCCCGTCGACCCCACCGGGGCGGGGCGCGGCGGTGGCGGTGCGGGCCAGCCAGCGTCCCCCCACCAGCACCCCGGCGGCCCCGGCGACCAGAGCCAGCCGGTCCAGCACCGGGTCCGCGGGTCCGGCACCGGCCAGCGCCTCGTGCCAGGTGACGGCCGCACCCACGAGGACCGTGGCCAGGACCGGCGCCAGCGGCGCGGCGAACGGGGACGGCAGCAGGGCACCGCGGTGGAAACGGCTGCGGCAGTGCACGAGGAGCACGCTCAGACCGCCGCTCACCGCCGCGCACACGACGTCGGCGTGGACGAGCGCGAGGACCGCCACGGTCGAGCCCAGGGCCAGGGTCAGGCCCCAGGCGCTGCGCAGCCGCCGCTGCAGCCCGAGGGCCAGCAGGACGGCCGTCAGCGCCACCAGGAGCGTCGTCGGCCGCGCGAGGTCGACCGGGAGCCCACCGGCGAGCAGCGGCGCGGCACCGGCGGCCGCCACGCCCAGGGCCAGGAGGCCGGGGACCAGGGCCCGCGGCTGCGCGGGGACGGCCCCGTGTCCTCGGCCGAGGCGCAGGCGGGTCAGACCGGCGCTGCGGGCCTCGTGGACCGCCAGCGCGAGCGCGGCGGGCACGACGGGCAGCAGGAAGTAGCAGACGCGGTAGACGACGAGCGCGGCCGCGACGTGCGCCGGCGACCCCAGGGGTCCGGTCAGCAGCAGCAGGCAGGACTCGAAGACGCCGACCCCGCCCGGTGAGCTGCTCAGCAGGCCCGCGACGGTGGCCGTCGCGAAGGCGACGGCGAACGGCAGGAACGAGGGCCGACCGGTCGCGGGCAGCAGGACGTACAGGACGGCCGCCATCGTCAGCCACTCCACCGTCGACAGGACGACCTGCGCGCACGCCAGCGGGAGCGTCGGGCGGTGCAGGACGAGGCGACCGATCCGGACCTCGTGCGGGCCGACGACGGCCAGCACGAGGTGCGCCACGACGAGGCCGACGAGCACGCCGGCCACGGCCAGCACGGCGGGGACGGGGACGCGCAGCGCGGTGGCGACGGCGTGCGGGGCCACGAGTGCGCCGCCCCCGGCGAGCACGGCCGCGCCGAGCACCAGGGTGACGAGGTTGACGGCCACGACGCGGGCGACGTCCGCGCCCGGGACGCCCCAGCGCGTGTACAGGCGCGCCCGCACGGCGGCACCGACGACGGCGGAGGCGCCGAGGCCGTTGCCGAGCGCGGTCGCGACGAAGGCGGCCAGACCGTAGCAGCGGTACGGGAGCGGGCGGCCGACGTGCCGCAGGGCCAGGGCGTCGTACCCGGTCATGAGCAGCAGCGACAGCACCGTCAGGGCCAGCGCGGGCAGCAGCGCCCCCGGTCCCAGACCGCGCAGCGCGGCGCCGAACTCGGCACCGGACAACCGGCCGAACGTGCCGTGCAGCATGACCCCGGCCACGGCGAGCAGCACGAGGACGGCACCGGCCCCCAGCAGGCGCCGGCGGCCGCGGTGCCGGCCGGGGGCCGCGGGGGCCGCAGCCTCCGCCGGAGCGGCCGGTCCCGGGGTGGGCCGGGGGGCCGGTCGCGGACCGGGCACGGCGACGGCGTGGGTCGTGGGGGAACTCACCCGTTCAGGGTCGGCATCCGGGCCCTCCGGCTTGACCGACCCGCCGCGCAGCACCCCGGGGTGACGCGGGAAACGCGAAGGACCCCGGACGGGTGTCCGGGGTCCTCTGCGAGCGCATCGGTTCAGCGCGTGGGGGTCGAGCGCGTCACTGCATGACGAACGAGGTGAGGTAGATGCCCATGACGGCCTCTTCCTTCGTCCCGTCGGTCTCCGTGGTGTAGGCCTCGACGACCTTCTTCTGCAGCTCGTCCTTGTACTTGTTGCGCTGGTCGGAGTTCTCCAGGTCCGTCATCGACAGGTTGGAGTACTCGTTGATGATGAGGTCGTAGGCCTTCGACCCGTCCAGGGCCGTGGCGCCGCCCTCGCTCTTGGCGGCCGACGCGACGCCCTGCAGCGCGACGCCGATCTTGAGGTAGTGCCCGTCGGCGAGGTTGACGCTGATGGGGTCCAGGGCCGTGACCGTGCCCGGGGTGAGGGTCGGGGTGGGGGTCGCCGTCGACGCCGAGGCGGAGTCGCCCTTCGTCAGCAGGAACACCCCGCCACCGGCGCCGCCGGCCACGAGCACCGCGGCGGCCGCCACGATGATGATGAGCTTCTTGCGGCCGCCGGGCTTGGCCTCGCCGTCGCCCTTGTCCTTCTTGGCCATGGTGGCCTCCTTCGGGTGTGGTGGGTCAGGTCAGTCGGTCGCGGGTCAGTGCGCCACGTTCGTGGCGAGGTTCGGGGAGATGCCCGCCGAGATGTCGCTGGCGGCGGCGCCGTTGCCCGTGGCGGCGGAACCGCTGCCGGTGGTCCCGGCCGTGGTGCCGGTCGCGGTGTCGGTCGCGGTGTCGGAGGTGCCGGTGAGCTCGGCGGGGCCGTCACCGGTGGCGGTCTGCTGCGCGACCGAGGGCAGCAGGGCCTTGACGGAGTCCGAGCTCGGCGACGCGACGACCAGGTCGACGCGGCGGTTCCCGTTCAGCGCCCGGGGGTCGCTGTCGGGGTACAGGGGTCGGGAGTCGGCGTACCCGGTGCCGGACAACCGCTTGCCGGCGATGCCGCCGTCCGCGAACCGCTGCACGACGGTCATCGCCCGGGCCGCGGACAGGTCCCAGTTGCTGCGGTAGACCGGACTGCCGGACAGCGGGAGCGAGTTCGTGTGGCCCTGCACCGCGATGTCGTTGGGCAGCTGCGCCAGGATCGGCGCGATCGAGTCCAGGACCTGCTGGCCCTTGGGTTCGACGGCCGCGCTGGCGTTGGCGAAGAACACGTTGTCCGCGACCAGACCGACGACGAGGCCGTCGGAGGTGATCCGGTAGGTCACCTGGTCCTGGTTCCCCGTGGCGGTGAGAGCCGAGTTGATCTGCTTCTCGACCTCGCGGTAGTCCTTGACCTCCTGCTGGGCGGCGTTGAGGTCCTTGGCCGTCTGGGCGGTCTGGAGCGACTGGACGATCTGCTGGACCTGGCTGGAGGTCTGCATCTGCTCACCCGTGGAGTACGGGGAGACCTCCACGACGGAGTTGCCGTTCGTGACGTCCATGATGCCGGCCGACCCCGAGACCGCTTGGTTGGAGTCGGCGGTGCCCTTGGTGAGACCGGCCTTGAACTCGGCGAACTTCAGCTGGTCGACCTGGCTGAGCGCGAAGAGGACGATGAAGAGGGCCATGAGCACCGTCAGCATGTCGGCGTAGGAGACCAGCCACCGTTCGTGGTTGACGTGCTCCTCGTGCTCCTCGTGCTTGTGACGCCGCTTGTGCGCCGCGGACATCAGGCCGCCTTCTTGTCCGGAACCGCGGTGCCCGGGGGCAGCAGGCTCTCGAGCTTCTTCGCCACCGAGCGCGGGTTCGACCCGGCCTGGATGGCGAGGATGCCCTCGACGACGAGTTCCATCTGCGCGGCCTCGATGTTGGCCAGGCGCATGTAGCGGCTCTGCAGCGGCAGCCACAGGACGTTCGCCGAGGCGACACCCCACAGCGTCGCGACGAACGCGCCGGCGATCTTCGGGCCGAGGGCGGCCGCGTCGGTGAGGTTCTCCAGGACGACGACGAGCGAGATGACCGTCCCGACGATGCCGATGGTCGGGCCGTACCCACCCATGTCACCGAGGATCTTGGCGGCCTGCTTGTCGGCGGCCTTCTTGGCCTGGATCTGCGCGGTGAGGATCTCGTAGAGCTCGTCGGGGTCCGTGCCGTCGATGGCCGTCTGCAGGCCGTCGCGCAGGAACTCGTCGTCCACTTCCTTGATGGCGTCCTCGAGGGCCAGCAGGCCCTCGCGGCGGGCGCGCTCGGCCATCTTGACAATGGTGCCGACGGTCTCGCCGGCGTTCTTGGGCTTGCCGAGGAACGCCTTCTTGATGACGTTGACGGCACCGATCCCGTCCTTGAGCGTGCCGCCCATGAGCCCGACACCCAGGGTGCCGATGAAGACGAGGACGAGCGGGCCGGGCAGCAGGATGCTCCCGAGCGAACCGCCCTCGTGGTTCTGCGTCCAGAGGATCGCGGCGATGGCGACGATGAGCCCGCCGATGGTTGCGAAGTCCATGGCTCACGGCCTCCTGCGGTGCAGCGGGACCGGGGCCGGCAGGTCGCCGTCCGCACCGCTGGTCTGGTCACTGGTCTGGGTCGAGTGGGTCGGCAGCTCGAGGACGTCGGCCGTCCCCGTCTCCTCCAGGGAGTGCGCGGTCGCGACGACCCGCGCGCGGAAGGCCATGACGCGCTCGACGATCTCGGCCAGGGGCTCGGTGACGACGAACTTGGCGCCGTCGACGAGGGTGATGACCGTGTCGGGGGTCGAGTCGACACGCTGGATCAGATCGGGGTTCACTGCGAACACCGACCCGTTGAGGCGAGTCACGAGGATCACGTGGGGTCCGTCCTTGGCGGTGGAGGCGGGGTGCGCCCGTCCGTGGGCTGGGTGGTTCCACCCTGTCCATCGGCGTGCGGTCTTCGGACCTGAGAGGGGCTTGCACGGTGCACCCGTTCGTGCTAATGCCTCGGCTGCAGTCACTCTCCGTCGTCGCCGGCCGTCGGGGCCGGACAAGCGAACACCCTCCCGGACGGTCGTCCGGGAGGGTGTTCGGCGGATCAGGGTCAGCGCTTGAGGTTGACCAGGTCCTGCAGGATCTCGTCGGAGGCCGTGATGACCTTCGAGTTCGCCTGGAAACCGCGCTGGGCGAGGATGAGCTCGGTGAACTCGGCCGACAGGTCGACGTTCGACATCTCCAGGGAGCCCGCGAGCAGACCCCCGCGGCCGGCCTGGCCGGCGATGCCGTAGACCGGGTTGCCCGAGTTCGTCGAGACGCTGTAGAGGGAGTTCCCCTCCTTGCGCAGACCGGCCGCGTTGTTGAAGGACGCGACGGCGATCTGCCCCAGGGTCTGCTTGTACCCGTTGGAGTAGTTGCCCGTGATGACACCGTCGGTGCCGAAGGCGTAGCTGGTGAGCGTGCCGATCGGGGCCCCGTCGGTGCTGGGGTTGATCTGGCTGGCGCCCGAGGACCCGACGTAGGCGGTCAGGGCCGACAGGTCGATGGTCAGTTCCCGGCCGGTGGGGCTGCCCGGCGCCTGGACGAAGACCTTCTTGTGGGCGGCGTCCACGGACGTGCCGCTCGGGTCGAAGCTCAACGCCTGCGAGTCGGCGAGGCTGGCAGCGGCAGGCGTCTTGATCGAGTCCCCCGCGGTCGCCGTCGACTTGACCACGGCACCACTGGGGTCCGTCACCACCATCTTCCAGTTGTTGGTCGGCTGGTACTGGTCCGGGACCGAACCGGAGGGGGGCGTGTGGAAGACGGTGTTGGTGAACGTCACCGTGTACTTGGTGAGGATGCCCTGGGCGTCGTAGGCGTTGATGGCCGTGGTGACGACCGTGCCGGGCACCTTGTCCTGCCCCGTGCCCGCCGTGCCCGGCAGCGTGGGGTCGGCGGTGGGCGCCGCGGTCGGCGTCTTGAACGTCCGGTCGATGTTGCCCTTGAGGGTGCTGTTCGCGGTCGAGACCGCGGGCATCACCGAGTCCGAGGGGATGACCAGCTTGCCGATCTGGGAGTTGGTGTTGATGCTGCCCGCCGCGTCGGCCTTCCAGCCCATGACGTAGCCACCGTCGTTCGTGACGATCGAGCCGTTCGCGTCGAGGGTGAAGGACCCGTTGCGCGAGTAGAAGGTGCCGTCACCCTGCTGGATGGCGAACATGCCGTCGCCCTGCAGCATGAGGTCCGTCGCCTTGCCGGTGGCCTGCGCGGAGCCCTGCGTCATGTTCTGGGCGATCGCGTCGACGCGGACACCGAGACCGACCTGCGACGGGTTGGTCCCGCCGGCGGCGTTCGTCGGGGCGCCGGCGGCCTTGGTCAGCTGGGACAGCGTGTCGGCGAAGACGACGCTGGAGCTCTTGTAGCCGGTGGTGTTGACGTTGGCGATGTTGTTGCCGACGACGTCCATCATCGTCTGGTGGGCGCGAAGGCCGCTGACGCCGGAGAACATGGAGCGGAGCATGCTTCAGACCTTTCGAGGGGGCTGACGAGGAACGAAGGGGGTCAGGCGGACTTCGGGGAACCCGACGAGGCGGACCCCGTGGAGCTCGTACCGGTGGTGGTGGTGGTGCCGGTGGTGGTGCCGGTTGCGCCGACGTTGCCCACCCCGCCGATCTTGGAGAGGACGACGCTGACGCCGTCGACGTTCAGGACGGGCTCGCCGTTCGTGCCGCCGACCGAGTCCTGGACGAAGGAGACCGACCGGACCTCGCCGGTCTTGGTCTTCCCGTCCTCACCGGTGTAGGAGACGGTCTGCCCGACGAGCGTGCTGGCCTGCAGCTTGTTCTGCGCCGCGACCATGGAGCTGGAGGTCGAGGCGACCTCCTGCATGGCCTCGAGGGCCGAGAACTGCGCCGTCTGGGCCATGAACTGCGTGGTGTCGGCCGGCTTGGACGGGTCCTGGTAGCGCAGCTGGGCGACCAGGAGCTTGAGGAACATGTCCTTGTCGTCCTTGGTCTTGGCCTTCGCGACCGCGGAGGTGTCCGTCTTGCCGGCGTTCTTGGCGGCCTCGGTCTGCGCGAGCATGTCCGAGTTGGCGATCAAACCGGCGTAGGGGTTGGCCCCGCTGGCCGCGTCGATGGTCATGCCTACTCCTTCGGACGAACGGGTGAGGGTCTGTAGCCCGAGCGGGGCATTCACGGCGTCCTTTCAGGTGCATTCCGCACCTGAAAGGACTCAGACGCTCAGGTCGACGCGACCGACCGCCGCGGCGGCGGCCTCGCGGGCCGTCCGGCGCTCGGCGGCGGCGGCGGAGAACGCCGAACGCGCGCTGGCCCCGGCCTCGGCCGCGGCGGAACGCTGCCCCGACCCCTGCTGGCCCGAGGAGGAACCCTGCTGACCGCCGAACTGGGCGTCGGCGGACCGGCCCTGCTGGGAGGAGCCGGAGTCGGCGCGCACGTCGACGGTCGTCTGGGTCCAGCTGCCGCCGGACAGTTCCCGCTGCAGGTCGCCGACGGCGGCCTTCAGGGCGTGCCGGGCGGCCTCGGAGGCGCCTGCGAGGGAGACGTGCAGCGCTCCCCCGGTCACCTCGGCCGTCACCTTGACCGGACCGAGGCCCTGTGGGTTCACCTCGACGGACAGGCGGTGCACCGCGTCGGCCGCGGGCAGGTCCTCCAAGCGGCCCGCGACGCCGTGGGCGAAGGCGGCCGGGTTGGTCAGCGGCAGCGGGACCGGCGGCAGGGAGGCCTGGGCGCCCGTCGGGGCGGTGACCGTCCCCGCACCGGTCACCGACGGCACGGGGGTGGGCTGGAGCCCGGCGGGCACCCCCGCGTCGTCGGCAGCGACAGCCGGGACCGGCTGCGCCGCAGCGGTCACGGGCGGGGCGATGGGCTGGGCGACGGCCGGGCTGCCGGCCAGCACGACCGGCGGGGCCTGCACGGGGGCCTCCCCGGCGGCGGCGCGCGGCGCGGTCGGCACCTGCGGGGCCGAGGCGGGTTGCTGCCCGCCCTGACCCTGCTGCTGACCGGTCCCCGCACCCTCGCCGGCACCCTGACCGGCCTGGCCGGCGGTCGCTGCCACCGGGACCCCCGCCGCCGGGGTGGCGTCGGTGGTCGGTGCCGGGGCGGTCGTGGGAGCGGCCGGCGCCTGGGCGGTCGCCACCGGGGTCGCCACCGGGGTCACCGCGGGAGCAGCGGCCGCGGTGGGGACGGCCGCGGGCGCGGCGTCCACCGGGGTCGGCGACGCCTCGACGGGCCGGACGTGCTGGGGGAGGCCCGTCACGGCCGTCTGGACCACGGGGGCCGGCGCGTCGGCCGGAGCAGCGGGGGCCGCCGTGACAGTGGCGCCCGCGAGCGCCGCGGCGGCGGGGTCGGCGGGGGCCGTGGTCACCGGGGTGGCCGCCGCTGCCTGGGGGGCGACCGGTGCCGTGGCGGGGGCCGTCACCGCGGTCTGGGGCGTCGGGCCGGGCGTCGCACCGGCGACGGCGGCGGGGACCGAGGAGGTCAGGTCCGTCACCGCGGAGGGGGTCGCCGTGGGGATCGCCGTGGGTGTGGCGTCCACGAGCGGCTGCGTCACGGGGGTCCCTGCCACACCGCCGGCGACACCCGTCACGGGCGCCCCACCGCTCTCACCGCTCAGACCGGGGGCCGTCTTCGGCGTGAGCGCTGCGCGCAGTGCGGCGGGCAGGCCGAGGAGGGAGGGGTCGACGGGCACCGTCGGGACGGTGGTCTCCTCCTCGGTGCCCTCGGTCCCGGTCCCGGTCTCGCCGTCGGCGGCGGGCTTGCCGCCGTGCACCTTCGCCCCCTTGGCCTGCCGGGTCGGCTCCTGGGCCTTCTCGGTCCGCTCGCTCGCCTTGCTGGACCGCTCGGGGCGCTCGAGGGGCGCGTCGTCGCGCCGTTCGACGCTCTTGTCGACGGCGCGCTCGGTGCTCGCGGAGGCGTCGGGGCGGTCGTCGCGGGCGGGACGGTCGTCCCGGGCGGGGGTCCGCAGGTCCTGGACGGCCTGGCCCAGGGAGCCGGCGAAGTCGGCCTCCGACCCGCTGGAGCCGGCGGAGCGGCTGCTCTCGCGGGACGTCACCGGGAAGGGCAGCGTCGTGACGGACAGGTTGGTGCTCACGCGGCACTCCCGAGGTCGGCGGTGATCTTCTTGACGTAGTTCTGGGTCTCGGCGAACGGCGGGATGCCGCCGTACTTCTTCACGTTCCCGGCGCCGGCGTTGTACGCGGCCAGCGCGAGGGAGACCGAGCCGAAGGTCTTCAGGTGGCCGGCGAGGTAGCGGCCGGCGGCGTCGATGGAGGCGAACGGGTCGCTCGGGTCGATCCCGAGGCTGCGGGCCGTGGCGGGCATGAACTGCATGAGCCCGGTGGCCCCGGCACCGCTGCGGGCGGTGGGGTCGAAGCCGGACTCCTGCTTGGCGACGGCGCGCAGGAGGCCCGCGGGCAGGCCGTACTTGGTCTCGGCGGCCGTGAAGGCGCTCTCGTAGGGGGCCGACCGCGAGGTCGCGCCGGTCGACAGCGACGCGGGCCGGACGTAGGCCGAGGCGTCGGCCGCGGCGGGGCCGCCCAGGCCGGACAGCAGCGACGCGGCGACACCGACGCCGGCCGCGGTGGTCGCGGCGCCCACGCCGAGGCGGCGGATGGTCATGGGGGTCTCCCAGACCTTGGAGATCTTCACGACGTCGCCCGTCTTCGGCGCGTGCAGCATCTGCCCGTTGCCGACGTAGATGCCGATGTGGTGGCCGTTCTCCAGGACGACGAGGTCGCCGGGGCGGGCCTGGTCCAGGGAGGGGACCTCGGTGCCGACGGTGGCCTGCTGCGCCGCGGTGCGGGGCAGGGACAGGCCCATCTGCTTGCCGGCGTACTGGATGAGCCCGGAGCAGTCGAAACCCGAGGGGCTGGTGCCGCCCCACTTGTAGGGCACGCCCTTGAACTGGGAGGCGATGTCGAGCAGGCGCTGCCCGGTGCCGGTGTCGCCGAGGACGGACTCGTTGAGGACGCGCATGCCCCGGCTGACGATCCCGGAGGCCGTGGACCCGGTGCTGGACAGGACGTTCGCGAACTCCCCGGAGGTGGCGGCGGTGGCCTTCGACAAGGTCCCCGCCAGGGTCTGCCCGGTGGTGCCGGCGAACTGGGCGATCCGGGCCTCGATGTCGGCGATGCGCGACTGGATCTCCGCGATGCCGCTCACGCGTCGCCTCCTTCGAGCTGGGCCCGGCGGCGGGCGCGGGCGGCGAACTCGGCGACCGTGCGGTCGTCGAGGGCCTTCTGGTCGGCGCGCAGGGCGGCCTCCTCCTGGGCGCGTTCGTGGCGTTCCACGACGCGTTCGAGGGAGCGTTCGGCGCGGCGGGCGCGGGCCCAGGCGGCCTGCTTCTCCCCCAGGTCCAGCTCGGCGCGGGCGACGAGGGCGCGGGCGCTCTCGAGGTCGGAGACGAGGGCGGAGCGGCGGGCCACGGCGGCGGTCCAGGCGGCCATCGTCTCGTCGCTCAGGTGGGCGTCCCCGAGTTCGCGGCGGACGCGCGCGGCGCGCTTCTGCTCGTTGCGCAGCACGGCGTTGGCGGAGGCGACGTCGATCTTGATCTGCTCGGCCTGGACCTTGCGCAGCCTCAGCAGCGCCAGGATCGCCTTGGTGGCGCTCACAGCTGACCTCCGAAGCTCGTGACCAGCTGCTGGAGCTGGGCCCACGCCTGGGCGGGCGGGGTGATGTCGTGGATGTCCTGGCGCAGGAAGGCGTTGATGGCCGGCAGGTGCGCGACGGCCGCGTCGACCTCGGGGTTGGCACCGGGCTGGTAGGCGCCGACGTCGATGAGTTCCTTGGCCTCGCGGTGGGCGGCCAGGACGCGGCGCAGGGCCGTGGCGGCGGCCTTCTGCTCCGGTTCGGTGACGCGGCCGGCGACGCGGGAGACGGAGTCGAGGACGTCGATGGTCGGGAAGTGCCCGGCGGTGGCCAGGCATCGGTCCAGGACGACGTGGCCGTCGAGGATCGAGCGGGCCGCGTCGGCGATGGGCTCGTTGTGGTCGTCCCCGTCCACCAGCACGGTGTAGATGCCGGTGATGGAGCCGGTCACGCCGGGCCCGGCGCGTTCGAGCAGCCGGGGCATGAGGGCGAAGACGCTCGGCGGGTACCCGCGGGTGGCGGGGGGTTCGCCGACGGACAGGCCGATCTCGCGCTGGGCCATGGACACGCGGGTCAGGGAGTCCATCATGAGGACCGCGTCGGCGCCGAGGTCGCGGAAGGACTCGGCGATCGAGGTGGCCGTCAGGGCGGCGCGCAGGCGCAGCACGGGGGCCTCGTCGGAGGTGGCGACGACGACGACGGAGCGGGCCAGGCCCTCGGGGCCGAGGTCGTCCTCGATGAACTCGCGGACCTCTCGGCCTCGTTCGCCGATGAGGGCGAGCACGGACACGTCGGCGGACGTGCCGCGGGCGATCATCGACAGCAGGGAGGACTTCCCGACGCCGGAGCCGGCGAAGATGCCGAAGCGCTGACCGCGTCCGGCCGGGACGAGGGTGTCCAGGGCGCGGACGCCGAGGCCGAGGGGGGCGTCGACGCGACCGCGGGACAACGCCGGGGGCGGGCTGGCGTGCAGCGGGGCGCGGGGGGCGGCGACGAGGGGGGCGCCCCCGTCGAGGGGGTTGCCCATGGCGTCGACGACGCGGCCCAGCAGGGCCGGACCGACGGGGACGTCGGAGGGGCGTCCGGTGGCCACGGCGGGGGCGCCGGCGGCCAGGCCGGTGAGGTGCCCCAGCGGCAGGCAGCGCAGGCGCGAGCCCTCCGCGGCGACGACCTCGGCGGGGATGCAGGCGGCCGAACCGGGCTCGCCGAGCAGGAGGGTCTCCCCCACCGCGGCGCGCAGGCCCGAGACCTCGACGGACAGGCCGACGATGGCGCTGACCCGACCGCGCAGCTGCGGGCGGGCGGCGACGGCGGCGCGGGAGACCTGGGGGGCCAGGACCTCCCGCACCTGCGCGGCGAGGCGCGCGGAGACGAGGCCGGTCGCGGAGGCGCTCACGCGAGCGCTCCGTTCTCGCCCTCTCCGACGAGGGCAGCCAGGGCCCGGGAGACGCTGGCCCGCAGGCCGGCGTCCACCTCGGTGTCCCCCTGGCGGGCGAACGCGTCACCCGGGTGCACGGTGGGATCGGGGAGGAAGCTCACGAGTTCTGCATCGGACGACGCGTGCTTCCCCTTGAGGGCGTCACCCGTCAGGGCGCTCAAGTCGACCGGGTTCACACGCACCGTGACGGGCTTCTCGGCGTCCAGGGGCGCCAGGGCGCGGCGGACGGCCTCCCCCACGGGGGAGTCCATGAGCTGGACCTCGCGGTCCAGGACGGCACCGGCCAGTTCCAGGGCCAGTTCCAGGACGGTGTCGGCCAGGGCGCCGATGGCGGGTTCGCGTTCGGCGCGCAGGGCGTCGCCGGCGGCGAGCAGGGCCTCCTCGGCGCGCGAGCGGGCCGCGCGGCGCTCGTCGCGGTCCCGCCGGGCGGCGCTCTGGGCGGCCTCCCGCTGGGCCTCGAGCTCGGCCTCGGCCCGGACGGCGGCCTGGCGCATGCCGGCGGCCCAGCCGGCGGCGTAGCCCTCCGTGCGGGCCTGCTCGCGCAGCTGCGCCAGTTCGGCGCTGTCCTCGCGCTGGGCGAGGTCGAGGCCGACGAACCCCCGCGGCGACGTGCTCGCCGCCGCGGGGACGGCGACGAACACGCGCGGTTCGCGGGTCGTCGTGGGCCGGGTGTCGGCCGCCTGGAAGGAGTTACGAGACGAAGTCATCGTCACCACCGCGGGTCAGCACGATCTGGCCGGACTCCTCGAGCTGGCGGATGATCGCGACGACCTTCTGCTGGGACTCCTCGACCGCGGACATGCGGACCGGGCCCATGAGCTCGATCTCGTCGAGCAGGTTCTCGCGGGCACGTTCGGAGACGTTCTTGAGGATCTTGTCCCGGACCGTCTCGGTGACGCCCTTGAGGGCCGTGGCCAGGTCGGCCGTCTCGACCCCGCGCAGGACGAGCTGGATCGCGCGGTCGTCGAGGGTGGTGATGTCCTCGAAGACGAACATGAGGGCGCGGATCTCCTCGGCCAGGGCGGCGTTCTTGGTCGCCAGGCCTTCGAGGATGGAGCGCTCGGTGCCGCGGTCGGCGCGGTTGATGATGTCGACCAGGGGCTGGACGCCGCCGACGGCGGTGTTCGTCTTCGCCTGCAGCACCGTGGAGGTGCGGCGCTGGACGACGTCCTCGACGAGGCGGACGTACTCGGAGCTGGTCGCCTCCATCGTGGCGATGCGCAGCGCGATGTCGGCCTGCATGTCGGCCGTCAGCCCACCCAGGATCATCGAGGCCTGGTCGGGGCGCAGGTGCGCCACGACGAGGGCGATGGTCTGCGGGTGCTCCCCCGTGAGGAACGTGAGGATCTGCTGGGGGTCGGCCTGGTGCAGGAACTGGAAGGGCTGGACGATCGCGGCCTCGGCCACCCGGCCGAGCACCTCGGCGGCGCCCTCGGCGCCCAGCGCCCCCTCCAGGAGGGACTGGGCGTAGTCGAGGCCACCGAGCCCGCCGCGCAGCGGCGAGGCGATCATCCCGTGGAACTCCTCCAGCACCACGCCGGCGACCTCGGGGGACACCGCACGCAGCCGCAGGATCTCCGCGGTCAGCTCCTCGATCTCCGCGGGGCGCAGGTGCCCCAGCACCTTCGCGGCGTTCTCCTGTCCGACCTGCAGCAGCAGGACGGCGGCCTTCTGCGCCCCTGTCAGGGGCGCGACCTCGAGCTCGGTGGACGGCACGGCTCAGGACCTCCGATCGGCGAGCCAGCCGCGGAGCAGTTCCGCGACTTCCTCGGGCTGGCGTGAGACGAGTTCGACGACCTCGGTGCGGCGGGCGGCCGCGGCCTCCAGGGCCGGGTCCACCGGTGCTGCTTCGAGCGCCACGTGCTTCTCGACCGCGGGGGCGATCTCCTTGAGCCCGGTGGGCGGACCGGTGATGTCGCCGAGCTGGAGGGGGTCGACGTCCAGGACGTCGACCGTCTCCACCTTGCGGCGGCGGAAGGCCACGAGGATCACGATGAGCATGATCAGGACGAGCAGGGCCAGTGCACCGGTCTTGGCGTAGCCGATGAGGGTCTGCTGCTGCTCGGCCTTGCTCGCCTCGGCGAGCTGCTTGGCCGCGTCGGTCGAGGCGCTGTCGTCGAAGGCGGTCTTGACGACCGACACCGTGTCGTTGCGGGTGGGGTCCACCCCGGCGGCCTGGTTGACGATCTGCGTGACCTGGTTGATGTCCGCGGCCCCCGCAGCACCCTTGGCGCCGGCGTTCAGCACGACCGAGACGGTCTGCTTCACGACCTTGCCGGGGGCCTGCTTGATGACCGTCTGCGTCTCGTCGATCGAGGGGTTGGTGTTCTCGGAGGTCTTGGAGTAGCCCCCGTTGGTCCCGGTGCCCGTGGTGCCACCGGGGACCTGGATGTTGTCCGGGCCCAGGACACCGGTGGCCGCACCGGTCCCGGAGGTGCCGTTGTAGACCTCGGTGGTCTTCTGCTGCGCCAGCGGGTCGATCTTCTGCGGCTGCGTGTACGTCTTGGACTGGACGGTCTTGTCGTCGAAGTCGAGCGTCGCCTTGACCGTGGCCTTGACGTTGCCCTTGCCGTAGATGCTCTCGAGGTAGTCCTGCAGCTCCGAGGACGCGCTCGTGTTGTAGTCGTTCGTCTTCTCGTTCTGCGCGCTGGACCCGGTGCCGTCGGTCGACAGGGTGTTGCCCTTGTCGTCGACGACGGAGACGTTCTTGGGGTCCATGCCCGGCACGCCGCCGGCGACGAGGTTGACGATCGCCGTCACGTTGTCGTTGGACAGCTGCGCGCCCGGCTTGAGCTTGACCAGCACCGAGGCGGTGACCGGGTCCTGCTCGTCGAGGAAGACGTCCTTCTGCGGGATCGCGAGGTTGACCACGGCCGAGTCGACGCCGGCGAGGGCCTCGATGGTCGTCGCCAGTTTCTTCTTGAGGTCCTGCTGGTACGCCTGCTGCTGCACGAACTCCGAGGCGGTGACGCCGACGGTGCTCATGAGGGTGCCGGAGCTGGAGCTCGTGTCGGCCGGCAGCCCCGCCCCGGCCATGGCCAGGCGCTCGGAGTCGACCTTGTCGGCCGGCACCGAGATCGTGCCGCCGCCGTCGGCCAGCGCGTACGGCGTGCCGTCGGCCTTCAGCTTGTCCGCGATGGCGCTCGCGTCGGTCGCCGAGAGGTTGGAGAACAACGGCGAGTACGACGGCTTGGACGCCCACTGCGAGAACAGGACCGCCCCACCGATGAGCGCGGCGACCACCGCGATGACGACGGCCTTCTGGCCGGTCGAAAACGTCCGGAATCCGGAGACGAAGTTCTGGGCGTTCTCGACGATCGCCGCGCTTCCCTTGCCCTTGGCCATCAGACCTGCATCCTCATGATCTCGTTGAAGGCGTCGACGGCCTTGTTGCGGATGGCGACGGTGAGCTGGGTGGCCAGCTGGGCCTCGTTGCTGGCGATCATGTAGTCGTGGACGTTGGTCAGGTCACCGGTCGCGGCCTTGACCGCGAGGTCGTCGGAGGAGGACTGCAGGCCCTGCAGCTTGTCCACTCCCCCGCCGAGTCCCTGCGCCAGGAGCGAGGCGAAGTCGGTCCCGGACGACCCGTCCACGGCGGCGGACGGCGTGGTGCCCGCGACCCCCGCGACGGCGGCCGGGGTCACGACCCCCGTGTAGGAGGTGCCGCTGCCCCCGCCGATGGCGCCGGTCATCTGCAGGTTGTCCGTGTCGGCGATGCCCTGCCCGTACCCGGTGGCCAGCGTGCCCAGCGATCCGGCGACGTTCCCGACGCCACCGATGGATTCGATGCTCATCCCGGTCACGCCTTCCCGAGCTGCAGGGCGGCCTGGTAGGCCTCCTTGGACCGGTCGATCACGGAGAGGTTCGCCTGGTAGGCGCGCTGCGCCATGATCAGGCTCGTCATCTGCGTGCTCATGTCGATGTCGGGGTACTTCACGTACCCCTGGGCGTCGGCGAGGGGGTTCGTCGGGTCGTACACGAGCTTGCCCTCGGGGCTGCCCGTGACGATGCCGGCGACCTGCGTGCCCTTGCCGTCGGCGGCCTCGGCGGCCACGACGTACTTGGCTTCGTAGGCCGGGTCCGACGTCCGGACGGCCGTGTTGATGTTCGCCAGGTTGTCGCTCACGGCGTCCATCCACTTGCGGTTCACGGTGACGCCGGTACCGGCGATGCCGATCGCGTCGAAGATGCTCATGGATTCGCTCCGGATGTCAGGTCAGGGGACGGGGACCGGTGGACGGGACCAGGTGATCCGTCGTCATTGGCTGCTCATCGCGGTGCGCAGCAACGAGTACTTGGAGTTCAGCGCGCTCAGCACCGTCTGGTAGCTGAGGTTCGTCGAGATGTTCGAGATCGACTCCTCGTCGAGGTTCACGTTGTTGCCGTCCTCACGGGTCGGCTCCAGCGACTTCTTCGTCGAGATGTCGGCGCCTGCGGCCGAGGCCGGGTCGCCGGCGGCGACGGCGCTGGCCAGGGCGTCCTCGAACTGCACCTTGTTGGCCAGGTAGCCCTTGGTGTTGATGTTGGAGATGTTGTCGGCGATGGCCCGCTGCCGTGCCTGCAGACCGTTCAACGCGGTGTGCAGTGCGACGCTGGTGAGATCGGACACGGGGCCACCCTCCGGGGTTTCCTTGACTTCGGGATCGAGCCGAGCGCTGACGCTCGAGGTTCTGAAGGCTCAGACACTCCTTCGGCCCTGGGGCCGTGCGGCTTGAGCCCGGACGGGGCACCGATCGGTGCAGTTCCGCACTCCTGTGCGGGTTTTCGCCACGACTGCGCCGAGCGGGCCGACCGGCATCACCCGAACGGCGGTACCGCACCCGCGACGTGCACAGTCCGTGCGTGCCGGACGCCCGGCGGGAGCACCGAGGCATCTAGACACACCCACTCCTTCGGCGCAGCCGGCGTGGGGCTTGACCGGGGGCACCCAGGGTCCGGTGGACACGCTGCGTCCCGACGCTGCGCCGGACGGGTGACGCACGTCCGGGCGATCCAGCGGCTCAAGCTCCCGGCCGTGCGCGCCGAGGAAGAGGCCAGTCGATCCCGCCGCGACCTCCCGCCCCAGCCCGGAGGCCGACCGCCGCGCCGATCCGCCCACGAAGCCCCCGAGGACAGGAACCCCACTCCATGGACAGCGCAGAACGTCCCGCCGACGCGCCCGCCGCGGGTCCGACGGACCTGGCCCTCCTGGCCGAGGAGGCCGAACGGCTCACCGCCGCCGAACCCTCCCAGCACCGCGCGCAGGTCCTGGCACAGCTGGCCACCGCGGTCCGCACCGAGGCCGACGGCGGCGACGGCCGGCTGGGCCGCTGGGCGGACGCGGACCTCTTCGACGTCCTGGACGTGGACGCCGCGGTCGCGCCCCTGGAGCTGCGCCGCAGCGTGCTGCGCTCGGGCTCCCTGCGCACCATCCTCGTCTTCGCCCCCGTCATGGTGACGTGGGTCGGCCTGCTCTTCGCCGGCCGCGCCTACGGCGCGATGTCCGCGGCCGGGGAGGCCGCCGACGGCGAGTCCTTCCTGCAGCTGTGGCTCGACGGCTTCGGCGGGCGCACCTTCTTCTCCCTCGACCGCGTCGCCGAGTTCGCCGTCGTCCTCATCGCGGCGGCCATCGCCGTCGCCGTGGCCACCGACCGCCGCCAGCGCACCGACGAGCTGAGCGCAGCGCACGCCGACGAGTCCCACCGGCAGCTCCTGCGCGGTTTCGCCGCACGCGCCACCCTCGCCCTGGCCCCGCACCGCAGCAACGCCGCCGAGCAGCTCGGCGCGCACTTCGAACGCGGTCTGACCGAGCTGGGCCGCCTCGTGGCCGAGACCATCCGCCTGCACGCCGACACCAGCGAGCTCGTGGCCACGGTCCGGTCCTCGGCCCAGCACGCCATCACCGCGGCCGAAGCCGCCAACGCCGGCGGTGTGGACGTCGCCCGCGCGGCGACCGAGCTCGGCACCGCGGTCACCGAGGCCGTCAGCACGCACGGCGCGCTCATCGCCGCCGACCGCGAGCAGCACACCCGGACCCTGGCCGACTCGACCCGCACCCTCACCGAGCACCTCGAGCAGGTCCGCACCGGCACGGCCGAGGCGCTGCGCGAGGGGCTGCAGGGTCGCGACCGCGTCCTGTCCGCCGTCGAGGGCGTCTCGGCCGCCGTCGAGGCCCTCAGCACCCAGACCCGCGAGTCCATCACCGAGCTGTCCACCTCCGCGCAGACCATGAGCAAGCACAGCGCCGACTTCGGCGAGGCCGTCACCGGCCACGTCGCGTCGCTGTCCAGCACGGCCCGCGAGTCCGTGGAGACCATGCACGCCACCGTCGTCGAGAGCGTCCAGCAGGTCACCCGGATGACCGGTGAGGCCTTCAGCGAGCACGTCTCGGCCTCCGCCGAGCACGCCGCGAGCACGATGGAGACGCTGCGCCGCGACGTCGAGCGCACCGCCCAGGCCGCCGAGACCGCCCTGGGCACCGCCACCCGCGTCCTGACGACGGCCGCCGAGGCCGCCGACCGCCGCACCCGGCACGAGGAACGGCTCGGGGACCTGCTGACGACCCAGAACGAGGTCCTGGACACCTGGCGGGGCATCGAGAACCGCCTCGTCGAGGCCGCCCACGACATGCGCTCGGTGCCGCGCTGGCTGGAGAAGGTCCAGCACGAGCACGCGGACGCGACGGGCCGCGCCCTGCGCAGCATCGGCTCCACCCTGCGCGAGGACGTCTCCGCCGCCGTCACGCAGACGCTGGCCATGGCCGGGGAGGACCACGTCCGCCAGGTCAACCGCGCCTACCGCGACGCGAGCCGCACCCTGACCCAGGACCTCACGCAGACCCTGAGCCAGTCCCTGAACTCCGAGCTCGGCTCCGTCGTCGACGGTGTCATGGACCAGCTGAGCCACCAGGTCGAGGCGCTGCCCGAGCGCATCGCCCTCGCCTCGGCCCGTCAGCAGCAGCACCAGCAGCAGGTCCGGCCCGTCGTTCCGGCCCGCCGGCCGGTCCCCCGTCCGGAACCGCGCGTGGACGTGCGCCCCGAACCGCGTCCCGAACCCCGCCCGGAACCGCGTCCGGAGCCCCGTCCCGAGCCCCGCACCCCGCTCGGACAGCCTCACCCTCAGGTGCAGCCTGAGTCCCCCGCCCGCCGGGTGGCTCGACCTGAACCCGAGGTCGAGGAGCAGTTCGTCGCGGTCGCCCCGCGCACGCTGCAGGACCTCGCGGCCCGCCGCTACGCGCGGGTGGGCCAGTGAGGCGCTCCGCCCTGCGCCCGGAGCGCAAGGAGAACGGCACGGTGGGCCTCGCAGGCTGGGTCTTCGCCGACGCGCTCCTGGCCCTGACGATCATCGGGCTCGCCGCCGGCGGCGCCGTGCACGCCGGGGTCGACGCGCCGCGTGCCGCGGCAGCGGTCAGCACCCCCACCGCGGCTCCCGTCCCCACGCCCGTGCCGACGGTGACGGTGACCGCACCGGCCGCCGCCCCCGACCCGGTCCCTTCGCTCCCGGCCGGGGTCGCCCAGGCTCCCGTGGTGCTCGAGGTGCTCGTCGACGGGGCCTCGACCGACGACGCGATCCGCGCCGCCGTCGCCGGGGCCGTCGGAGACCTCGCCGCCCAGAACCGCCGGGCCGCGTTCGTCCTGACGTTCGGCACCGCCGGGGACCCCGGTGCCGGGACCGCCCTGGCCCGCCGGGTCAACGCCCAGCTCGACGCCGCCGCGCCGGGGGTGTTCGCCGGGTCCGCCAAGCGCGACTTCTGGCGGGCCGTCAACGCCCAGTCCCCCCGTCCGGGGATCGTCCAGCTGGAGCTGTACCTGCTCCAGCAGTGACCCGGCTGGTACGGGGGTGAAGCCCGCCACAGCGGGTGCGTGAACGCTCAAGGGGGCGCGCACGGTGGTCGAGGAGACCCCGTGCGCGCCCCCTCGTCGTCCCCCGCCCCCACCGGCCTCCCCTCGTGAGCGCAGGCCTCGCCCTGCTGGCCAGCGTGCTGTGGGGCAGCTCGGACTTCCTGGGCGGCAGCGTCAGCCGGCGGTTGCGCGCCGTGCAGGTCCTCGCCGTCTCCCAGGTCCTGTCCGCCCTCGTCCTGCTCACCTTCCTGCTCGTCACGGGCCAGCTGGCCCGGGTGGGTGCCGGCACCTGGCTGGGCTGGTCTGTGCTGGCCGGGGTCACGTGGGCCGGGGCCATGGGCGCCCTCTACACCGCCCTGGCCCGCGGGACGATGGGTGTCGTCGCCCCCATCGCCTCCTGCGGGATGCTCGTGCCGGTCGCCGCCGCCGTCCTCACCGGCGAACGGCCGGGTGTCGTGGCGCTGGCCGGTGCCGGGCTCGCCCTCGTCGGCGTCGTGGGCACCGCGGGCCCGGAACTGTCCGGAGGACGAGGTACCCCGGTCTCGGCCGTCGGGCTGGCGGCGCTGGCGGCGCTGCTGTTCGGGGTGGAGGTCTACGCGCTGGCCCGCGCCAGCGAGACGTCCGTCGCCGGCGCCCTGCTGGGCATGCGGCTGTCCTCCCTCGTCGTGGTCGTCGTCGCCGCGGCCGCCGTGGCGCGGACCGCTCCGGCGGTCCAGGGCCGGGACCTGCCCCTCCTGCTGGCCCTGGGCGTGCTCGACCTCGCCGCGACCGCCGCCTTCGCACTCGCCTCGGCCTCCGGTCTCGTGAGCGTGGTCTCCGTGCTGGCCTCCCTCTACCCGGCCGTGACGATCCTGCTCGCCCGGCAGGTCCACGGGGAACGGCTGAGCCGGGTCCAGACGGCGTCGGTGGGGCTCGTGCTGCTCGGCGCGGTCCTCTGCGCCCTGGGCTGAGGCGGGGTCCACCCCTCGTCCGCCCTCGCCCCCCGCTCGCCCACCACTCGTCCACCCGGTGGCGCGACACCCGTATGGCGGGTCGAGCTGTGCCGTGGGGCAACCGACACCTCTGGAGACCTTGGAGGTAGTCGTGAGCTCAACCAGCAAGCAGCGGTCCGTGCTGCCCCCGCGCTGGCAGCGTGCACTGCACGTCGTGCTGCTGCTCGTGCCCGCGGCGTTCGTCGTCTCGACGCTGCCCGGGGTCCGCCCCGCCCCCGGCTACTCCCTGGTGCTGGACGGCGTCCTCAACAACCTGGCCTACGAGGCGGCAGCCGCGCTGTGCCTCGTGCGGACCCTCTCGATCCAGGGCTCCCGCCGCGGCGGGTACCTGCTGAGCGCCGGGCTCGCGGTCTACGGCTCGGGCAACGTCTTCTGGACGATCGTCGTGCGCCCGCTGGCCGACCCGCCCTACCCCTCCGGCGCCGACCTGGGGTTCCTGCTCTTCTACCCCCTCGTCTTCGTGGCCCTCATCCTGCTGGCGAAGCAGCGCGACGCCCGGCACGCACGCAGCCTGTGGCTGGACGGCGTCGTGGGCGCCCTGGCCGTCGGTTCCGTCGCGGCCGCGGCCGTCATCGGACCCATCGTCTCCGCCGAGGGCAGTTGGGCCGCCGTCGCCACCACGTCGGCGTACCCCGCCCTCGACCTCGTCCTGCTCATGGTCCTGGCCGCCGTGCTGGCCCTGTACGGCTGGCGGCCCCCGAAGGGGCTGTGGTTCCTGGCCGCCGGCCTCGTCGTCTTCGTCGTCGCCGACGTCGTCTACCTCTTCGCCACCGCCCAGGGCACCTACGTCTCCGGCGGCCTGACCGACGGCGTCTGGGTCTGCGGGGTCGTGCTCATGGGGTTCACCCCGGGGTGGACCTCGGCGCCGACGGGTCCGCAGCTGCCGGGCTGGGCGCTGCTGTCGATCCCGGTCGTGTCCACCGCGGTCGCCCTGGGCGTCCTCGTCGTGGACCACCGCTACCCGTTGCACCCCATCGCGATCGCCGTCGCGGCAGCCACCGTCCTCAGCGCCCTGGCCCGGCTCGTGTCGACCCTGCGCGACGTCACCAAACTGGCCGAGCACCGCGAACTCGCCCTCACCGACGAACTCACGGGACTGGCCAACCGCCGTGCGCTGTACCGGCGCGCCCCCGAACTCCTGTCCGCGTGCACCGGGGACGAGACCGTCGCCCTGCTGCTGCTCGACCTCGACGGGTTCAAGGAGGTCAACGACAGCCTGGGCCACCAGGCCGGCGACGCGCTGCTGCGCGACATCGCCCGCCGCGTCCGCGAGGTCGCCCTCACCGACCGCACGGTCGTCGTGCGCCTGGGCGGTGACGAGTTCGCCGTGCTGCGCGCGGGCGCCGGCCCGTCCGAGGCGTTGTCGGTGGCCGACGCCGTGCACACCGCCCTGCACGAGGCGTACGGCCTCGACGGCGTCCAGGTCCGCGCCCGCGCCAGCATCGGCGTCTCGGTCCTGCCCGCCGCCACCGCGGAGCTCTCGACCCTGCTGCGGCAGGCCGACGTGGCGATGTACCACGCCAAGACCCGGCACCTGGGAACGTTCTCCTACACCGCGGAGGTCGACGAGTTCGCCTCCGGAGAGCGGCTGGAGACCGCCGAACTCCTGCGCGCCGACATCGAGGCCCGCCGGATGCTGCTGCACTACCAGCCCAAGGTCGACGTGGCCACGGGGGCGGTGCACAGCGTCGAGGCCCTCGTCCGCTGGCAGCACCCGCGCCGAGGGCTGCTCTTCCCCGACGCCTTCCTGCCCGTCGTCGAGACCGCCGGGCTCATGGAGTCGATGACGCGGGCCGTCCTCGAACAGGCCCTCGACCAGGCCGCGGTCTGGGCGGCGGCGGGCCGGCCGTTGTCCGTCGCGGTGAACCTGTCGGCCTCCTCCCTCGGCGACGTGACGTTGCCCGACCGGGTCGACGACCTGCTCACCGAGCGCGGCCTGCCGCCGGAACTCCTCGAGATCGAGATCACCGAGGACTTCCTCATGGGCGACCGCGAACGCGCCCAGGGGATCCTGGACGGTCTGCGCCGCAGGGGGATCCGGGTCGCCGTCGACGACTACGGCACGGGGTACTCCTCCCTGGCGTACCTGCGGCAGCTGCCCATCGACGACCTCAAGCTCGACAAGTCGTTCCTCACCGACCTCACGGGCGACCCGCGGGCCCTGGCCATCGTGCGTTCGACGATCGTGCTCGCCCACTCCCTGGGCCTGCGCCTGGTCGCCGAGGGTGTGGAGGACGAGGAGACGAACCGCGAACTCGCCGCCGCCGGCTGCGACGTCGTCCAGGGCTGGTTGTACGCCAAGGCGCTGCCCGCAGCGGACCTGGAGGAGTGGCTCCGCACCCACGACGCCGCCCCGACTCCCGACGCCACCCCCACCCCGATCCCCGTCCCCGTCCAGGCCTCGGCCGGAGAGTTCTCGTGAGCATCCCCCTGCAGTTCCGCCCCGCCCCCGGCACCGCCCCCGCCCCCGCCCCCGCCCCCGCCACCGACGAACTCCTCGAAGGCCGCGACGCCGTCCTGCGGGCGCTCGCCGCGGACTTCCCCGGAGCCGCCGGCGGTGACGCCCACGGACCCGTGACGGCCTCGGCCGCCTGGGTGCGTCGCGCGGTGGCGGCCGCCCCCGCGGGCGCCGTCTGGGGGGTGCTCGTGCGCGCCGGCGGCGCCGTCGCCCTGGCCGCGCTCGCCGACCGGGTCCACGACGGTGGCACCTCGTCGGACCTGCTGACCGGCGGGGACGGCTACCGCAGCGGGGTCCTGACGACGCCGGACCTGCACGCCACCGCCGACCCCGTGCACTGGGCCGTCCGCCTCGGCGAGGCCCTCGCCCGCGGGGCGGACCACCGCCGCACCGCGTTGCGGTTGACGGGGCTGCCCGACTCCCCCGCCGCGCACGCGCTGGCGGCGGCCGCCGGCGCCGGGACGGTCGAGGAGGCGCCCGTACCGGTCGTGGAGCGACCCGTCGACGGCGCGCACCTCGTGAGCGCGGGGATGCGCAAGAACCTGCGCAAGCTGACGAACCGGCTGGCCACCGACGGTGTGCGCGTCGACCTGGCCCTGACGCGCGACCCGGCCGCCTTCGAGGCCGCGCTGCCGGAACTGGAGACCGCCTACCGCGACCGCGACCTCGCCCACGGCGTGCCCTGCCCGCTGGACACCCCGGCCGGACGCCGGACCTGGCTGGACCGCCTCGCCGCGCTGGACGAGGTCGGCCGGCGCGAGCTCGCCACGCTGCGCCTGGACGGCGAGCTGGCGGCCTACGTCGTCGGGGTTCCCGGGGCCGGACGCTACGGCGTCTTCGACGGCCGGTTCGTCACGCGCTGGGCGCGGTACTCCCCCGGTCGCGCCCTCGAGCACGCCGTCCTGCAGCACGCCTTCACCGACCCGGCCACGCAGGTCGTGGACTGGATGACCGGCGTCGCGCCGGAGACGCTGCTGACGGTGAGCCGCTTCGAGCCGCGGATCGCGGTGCACCGGGCTGCCCCGACGTCCGCCGTCCGCGCCCTCGCGGGCGTTCAGCCGGCCAGCGCGCGGTAGCTGGCCTCGAGCCACGGCACGGCGATGGCCAGCGTCGGACCGCCGAGGACGACCGCGGCCGTGGCGTAGGTCGCGATCGACAACCCGCGCCGTGGGGGCCGGGCGGCGAGCCGGCGCACCCGGGCGAGCGCGGCGGAGCCGACCGGCATCTCCCGACCGGGCTCGTCGCTGCCGGCCAGCGCCACGAGGGCGCGGGCCAGGGGCTGCGACCCCGCGCGCCGGCGGGCGGCGTCGTCGGCGAGCATCTCGACGAGCAGGCGCACCGAGTCCAGCGCGGCCTGGCTGGAGACGAACCGCGGGAAGGCGGCGTGCAGGGCGGTGAAGCCCTCCAGGACGAGGTCGTGCCGGGCCCGCAGGTGGGCCCGTTCGTGGGCGAGCACGGCCCGCACCTCCTCGGGGGTGAGGCAGGCGAGCATGGCGTCGGAGACGACGACGCGGGAGCGGACCCCGGGCACGCAGTAGGCGACCCGGCCCGGTCCCGACAGCACCCGCACCCCGGTCCCGGACAGCAGCGCCGCGTCCACCTCGGAGACGGACTCGTTGCGGTGCAGCAGGTCGACGAGGTCACGGTGCCGGTTGCGGCGGCGCCGGGTCCGGATCCCGACGAGGGTCGCCACGACCCAGAACCGCACCGTGACGATGGCCACCAAGGCGGACCCGAGGCCGATGAGCGTGGTCTGGACGACGCCGTGACGTTCGAGGAAGGGGAAGCCCGGTTCCTCGGTGAAGAGCAGCGACAGCGAGGCCAGGCCCGCGCCCAGGGTGGCCAGGACGGCTCCGAGGGCGATGGCCTGCCAGAGCACGAGGGCGGCGCGCGGGACCTGCCAGGTCCACCGTGCACGCGCGAGGAGCGCCGGGACGGGACCCGCCAGGAGCAGCGCCAGTGCTGCGAACCAGACGGCTGTCACGGTCCGAACCTACGGCGTCCGCGGCCGGGTGCGGTGCACGACTCAGGCGGAGGGGGTGGCGTTCCCCCGGTCGGGGGCGACGGCGTCGAGCGCCTCGCGCAGCGCGGCGGCCTCCGCGGGCGAGACGCCCCCGATGAAGTGGACGAGCGCGGCCTGCCGGTCGTCGACCGACGGCACACCACCCAGGGCGTCCAGCATGAGCTCGGCGACCATCTGCTCGCGGGAGGCGACCGGGGTGTAGCGGAAGGCTCGCCCCTCGCGCTCCTGGCGCACGACGTGCTTCTTGGCCAGGCGGTCCAGGACGGTCATGACCGTGGTGTAGGCGATCTTGCGGTGCTCGGCCAGCTGCTCGTGGACCTCGCGCACGGTCAACGGCTCACCGGCCGCCCACAGGCGGTCCATGACGTCGCGTTCGAGTTCTCCCAGGGCCACAGGTAGATGTTACGTCAAACACACTGCCGAACGCGAGCCGTCGTACTACCGATTCAAGTACTACAGTTGGTCGTAGTACGACAGGACGTCGTAGGAAGGCGGAGGACGTGACCATCGAGGACCTCACCCGGCTCCAGTTCGCGGTGACGACGCTCTACCACTACCTCTTCGTGCCCTTGTCGATCAGCCTGGCGCTCTTCACGGCGCTGCTGCAGACGGCGCACCTGCGGCGCACCCGCCGCGGCGGGGACGACACCTTCGGACGCCTCTCGCTCCTGGTCGGCAAGCTGCTCATGACGACGTTCGCCGTGGGCGTCGTCACCGGCCTGGTCCAGGAGTTCCAGTTCGGCCTGTCCTGGAGCTCGTTCGCCCGCTTCTACGGCGACGTCTTCGGCCCCACCCTGGCGGTCGAGGGGATGCTCGCCTTCTTCCTCGAGGCGACGTTCCTCGGCCTGTGGTGGTTCGGCCGCGACCGGCTCCCGGCCCTCGTGCACCTCGCGACCATCTGGATCGTCGCGGTCGGCACCACGATCAGCGCCTTCGTCATCCTCGCGGCGAACTCCTTCATGCAGAACCCCGTCGCCTACACGATCGACGCCCAGACCGGCCGCGCCCGGCTCGGCAGCTTCTCGGAGCTGCTCTTCAACGAGGTGAACCTCGCCGCCTTCCCGCACACCTACGCCGGCGCCGTCATGGCCGGCGGGGCGCTCGTCATGGCCGTCGGCGTGTGGCACCTGCTGCGCGGGGACTACGCCGAGGACACCCGCGAGTTCGCGGCCTTCCGGACGCTGTCGCGGTTCGGGGCCTGGGCGACGCTGACCGGAGGCGGCCTCGTCGCGGTCAGCGGCGACGTCCTCGGCAAGGTCATCACCCAGGTGCAGCCCATGAAGATGGCCGCCGCCGAGGCGCTGTACCGGACGACCACGGGCGCCCCGTTCTCGATCTTCTCCTACGCCCCGCTCGGCAGCGACAAGCCGACGTTCTCCCTCGAGGTCCCGGGGTTCCTGTCCTTCCTGGCCAAGGGGTCGTTCTCGGCCCAGGTGCTCGGGATCAAGGACCTGCAGGACGCCTACGCGGCGCAGTTCGGCCCCGGCGACTACGTGCCCTTCATCCCCGTGGCGTTCTGGAGCTTCCGGCTCATGATCGGCGTCGGGATGTTCGCCGTGCTCGTCGCCGCGGCCCACCTGTGGGTCAGCCGGAAGTCCCGCGTCCTGCGCCCGGACCGTCGCCTGGCCCAGGGCCTGCTGTGGTCGGTCGGCCTGCTGCCCCTGCTGCCGCTGGCCGCGAACTCCTTCGGCTGGATCTTCACCGAGACCGCCCGGCAGCCGTGGCTCGTGTTCGGCTTGTTCAAGACCGCCGACGGGGTCTCCCCCGGTCTGACGTTCGCCGAGGTCGCGACCAGCCTGGCCGCCTTCACCGTCGTCTACGGAACCCTGGCCGTCGTCTGGGTGAAGCTCGCGTTCCGGCTGGTGCGCAAGGGGTTGCCGGAGATGCCCGCCCCCGCCCCGGCCGAACCGGCCGCGGACGACGACGAGTTCGTCACCACCTACTGAGTTCGGGAAGGATCCGTCGTGGAGCTGTCCGTCCTGTGGTTCGGGATCGCCGTCCTGGCCTGGGTGCTGTTCTTCGTCCTGGAGGGCTTCGACTTCGGCGTCGGCTTCCTCGGCCCGCTGCTGGGCCGGACCGAAGCCGAACGCGGCGCGGCCGTCCGCACCGTCGGCCCGGTCTGGGACGGCAACGAGGTGTGGCTCGTCGCCGCGATCGGCGTGACGTTCGCCGCCTTCCCCGACTGGTACGCGGCCCTGCTGTCCGGCCTGTACCTGCCGATGATCGCGCTCCTGCTGCTGCTCGCGGTCCGGGGTGTGGCCATCGAGTTCCGCGGCAAGCACGACACCGCCCGCTGGCGGAACCGCTGCGACACGGCGCTGGCCGCCAGTTCGCTGCTCCTGGCCGGCACCTGGGGCGCCGTCCTCGGCGTCCTCGTCTCCGGGCTCGCGCTGTCCCCCGGCGGTGAGGTCCACACCGCCGGCTGGCTCGGCGGGCTGGGCCGCTCGCTCGACCCGCTGTTCGGGCCCTGGGCCGTCCTGGGCGGGTTCGCCGGCGTCCTGCTGACGACCGTCCACGGCGCGACCTTCCTCGCACTGCGCACGACCGGGGTGCTGCGGCAGCGGGCCCGGCGCCTGACGGTCGCCACCGCCCCCGCCCTCCTGGTCGTAGCCCTGGCACTGTTCATCGCCGCCGGTCACGCCGTCGTCGCCGCCGCGGCCGCCCTGCTGGCCGTGGCCGCCGTCGCCGCCTGGCGCCGCGCCGAGGCGCTCGCGTTCGCGGCGACGACCCTGGCCGTCGCCGGTAGCGTCGTGGCGGTGTTCACCGCCCACCTGCAGACCGGCGCGGGCACCGGCGCGTGGGTCCTGCTGCGCAGCACGCTCGGCCCGGCCGGCGACGTGACCCTCGGCGCGGCCGCGGCCTCCCCCGCAGCCCTGCACCTCATCACCGTGGCCGGGGTCGTGGTCCTGCCCGGCGTCATCGCCTACCAGGCCTGGTCCTACTGGGTGTTCCGCCGCCGCGTGGCCAGCGGTCCCGGGCGGCGCACCGCCCACCCCGCCGCGGTGGGCCGAGCCGCCCGGTGAGCGCGGTGCGCGGCCCGCGCGGCCCCGTCGACCCCCGGCTGCTGCGGCACGCCCGACCGGCCCGCGCGGGCATCGCCGCGATCGGCGCGGTCGAGGCCGTCGGCGCCGGGGCGCTCGTCGTCCAGGCCGTCGCCCTCGCCGACGTCGTCGTCGCCCTGTGGCACCGCGACGACCCCGGGCACGGCCTGTGGCTGCTGCTCGTGGCCGTCGCCGGCCGGGTCCTCACCTCCTGGGCCGCCACCCGCCTGGCGCAGCGGACCGCGAGCGCCGTGCGCGACGACCTGCGGGTCCGGGTGCTGGAGCGGACGCTGCGGCTGGGGCCGGCGTGGGTCGAGCGGTTCGGTCGCGGCCGGCTCACGGCGTTGCTGACGCAGGGGTTGCCCTCGCTCGACGGGTGGTTCACGCGGTACGTGCCCGCGCTCGTGCCGGGGGTCCTGCTACCGCCGGTGGTGCTGCTCCTGCTGGCGCTCACCGACGTCGAGTCCGCCGTGACCGTGCTCGTGACGCTGCCGCTGGTGCCGGTGTTCGCCGTGCTGCTGGGCAAGGCGACGCAGGCGCGCGCTGACCGGCAGTGGCGCACGCAGCGGACCCTGGCCGCGCACTTCCTCGACACCGTCCGGGGGCTGCCGACGTTGCGCGCCCACCGCCGCGCGCAGCGGCAGGTCGCGGCCGTGGCGGCCACGACGGACGCGCACCGCTGCGCGACGATGTCCGTGCTGCGGGTGGCCTTCCTGTCCTCGACGGCGCTGGACCTCGTCGGGACGCTGTCGGTGGGGCTCGTCGCGGTGACAGCGGGGATGCGGCTGGCCGGCGGGTCGCTGGACCTGCACACCGCCGTCCTCGTCATCCTGCTGGCCCCGGAGGCGTACCGGCCGTTGCGGGAGGTGGGCGCCCGCTTCCACGACACCGCGGACGCGGCGGCCGTGGTCGACGACGTGGACGCCGTGCTGTCGGCGCCGCTACCCCTGTGCCCCAGCGTCTCCGCCCCCGTGCCGGGGATCCGGTTGCGGGGCGTCGTGGTGCGCCGCGACGACGGCACCCCCGTGGTGGACGGCGTCGACCTCGACGTCGTCCCGGGCGAGCTGCACGCCCTCGCGGGCCCCAGCGGGGCGGGCAAGACGACGCTGGCCCGGGTGGCGGCGGGGGTGCTCGTCCCCGACGGGGGCACCGTCGAGCACGACCCCGCGCTGGCGCACCTGCCGCAGCGCCCCGAGTTCGGGCACGCGGTCACCGTGGCGGACGCCGTCCGCGCCGGCCGGGAGGCCACCGACGAGCAGGTCCGGGCAGCGCTGGCCGCTGCCGCCGCGGCCGACCTGGACCCCTCGACCCCCCTCGGGGAGCACGCCGCGGGATTGTCGGCCGGTCAGCGCCAGCGCGTCGCGCTGGCCCGCACGGTGCTGTCGGCCCGGCTGGGAGCCCGGGTCCTCGTCCTCGACGAGCCGACCGCGCACCTGGACCCGGTGTCCGAGGACGCCGTCGTGGCGACGCTGCGGTCCCTGGCCCACGCCGACGGCCTCGCCGTGCTCGTGGTCGCCCACCGCCCCGCCCTCCTCGCCGCGGCCGACCGCACCACCTCCCTCACCCGCCCCGAACCCCACCCCGAACCCCACCCGGCCCCCTCGGGGGCGGACAACACTCTTTCCAACCTCGGAAGGCGGTCTTCGGGGGCGGGAGACGTGCTCTCCGCCGTTGGGGAGCCGACCGCCCGGGGACGCTGGGCCGGGCCCGGGGCGGTCGCGGCGGGTGTCGTCGCCGTGCTGGCGGGGCTGACGTTGACGGCCGCGGCGACGTGGCTGCTCGTGTCGGCGGCCGACCGGCCCCCCGTGCTGACCCTGTCGGTGGCCGCCGTCGTCGTGCGCGCCAGCGCGACCGCCCGACCGCTGCTCGCGTACGTCGAGCGGCTGCTGAGCCACGACGCGGCGTTCGCCCGGCTCGCGCGGTGGCGGTCCGACGTCGTGGCGACGCTCGTGCCGCGGCTGCCGGGACCGTTGTCGCGCAAGCAGTCCGGTCGATCCGGGGAACTGCTGGTGCAGCTCGCCGACGACGTGGACGCCCGCGTCGACGGTGTGCTGCGCGCCCGCCACCCGGCGACCGTGACGGTCGTGGCGCTCCTGCTGGGCGTGACGGCGCTCGCCGTCGTGCACCCGCTGCTGGCCCTGGCCGCGGTCCCGGGCCTGCTCGTGGCGGTCGTCGCGGCGCCCGTCGTCGCGGCGGCCGCGGAACGTCGGGAGGGGGCCTCCACCGGCTCGCACCGCGCGGCGGCGGGCGCGTTGAGCGCCGCGACGGTCGAGGTCCTCGACACCGTCGAGGACCTGCAGACGCTCCCGGCCGACACCGCGCTGGACACGGTGCGGCAGCGCCAGTCCGTGCTGGCCGGGCGGGAACGGCGGCGGGCGCGCGCCGCGGCCGCGACGGCCGGGCTGACCGCCGCCGTGGCCGGGCTGGTGGCCCTGGGCCTCGCGGCTGCCGCCGGTCGGTTCGAGGTCGGCGGCGCACCGGTCGCGTGGACGGCCGCGGCGGTGCTGGCGGGGGTCGTCCTCGCCGACGCCACCCGGGGTCTGCCGGACGCCGCCCGCGCCGCCGTGCGCGCCCGCCGGGCCCGGGAACGGGAGGCGGCCCTGCTCGCCACCCCGGTCCCCGCCGCGGAGCCGGCGCAGCCGTCGCCGTTGCCCGCCCCGTCGCCCACGGTCCTGCGGGTGCGGGGCCTGCGGGCGGACTGGGACCGCACGAGCGCCACCCCCTGCCTGGACGGGGTGGACCTGGACCTGCGGGCGGGGGAGGTCGTCGCCGTGCGCGGGCCGTCGGGGTCGGGCAAGTCGACGCTGGCCGCTGTCCTGCAGCGCTTCCTCGACCCGGTCGGTGGGGAGGTGCTCCTCGACGGCGTCGACGTGCGCGCTCTCGCCGGTGACGACGTCCGGTCAGTGGTGGGACGGGTCGGCGACGACGAGCACGTGTTCGCCACGTCGGTGCGGCAGAACCTGCTGCTCGCGGCGCCCGGGGCGGGCGACGAGGACCTCGTCGCGGTCCTGGAGCGGGTGCGCCTGGGCGACTGGCTGCGCGCCCTGCCCCGCGGTCTGGACTCCCACGTCGGCGACGGCGGCGCGCCGCTGTCCGGTGGGGAGCGCCGGCGGCTCGCGATGGCCCGCGCCCTGCTGGCCGACGTGCGGGTCCTGGTCCTCGACGAGCCCTCCGAGGGGCTGGACGAAGCCACGGGACGTCGTCTCGTCGCCGACCTGCTGGACGTGCGGGCGGGACGGACCGTCCTGCTGCTGGCCCACCGGGAGGAGGGTCTGGACCGCGCCGACCGGGTCCTGGACCTGGAGGCCGGAAAACTGAGCCCGGGGCCGGAAGTCACCCGTTCGGCCCACCGTTCCGGGTTCACCACGGGTTCATCCGTGGTTAACCTGTGACCCCGCCCACCGCCTGACCTTCCGGCACCGGGCACGACCGGGGGTTCCCGCCGATGCTCGAGGTCACCGTCCGACCGCGCCACCTGTTCTTCGTCCTGCTGGGCGTGATCGTCGTCCTGTCGGCCGCCAGCTACGCCTTCTTGCTCCTGACGGTGGGTTTCGGCGTGGACTCCGGCGCCGTCGTCGCGGCTCGCAAGTTCGTCGACGTCAACGCCGAGACGAACCTGCCGTCGTGGTTCTCCGCGGTCCTGCTGACCGTCACCGGGCTCGTGACCTTCGAGGTCGGTCGCCGCGCCTTCGTCGAAGGCCGCCGCTGGCGGTGGCACTGGATGGTCCTGGGCGCGGGGTTCTGCTACCTGTCCCTCGACGAACTCGTGGGTCTGCACGAGAAGCTCGTCGACCCGATGACGGCGGTCGTCGGCGACGCCGGGGTGTTCAAGTACGCCTGGGTCGCCGCGGCCCTGCCCGCCGTCGTGCTCGTCGCCCTGTTCTACGCGCGGTTCCTGCTGGCGCTGCCGCGGCGGACCGCGGCGCTCGCCCTGCTCGCCGGCGTGCTCTACGTCGGGGGTTCGGTGGGGTTGGAGATGGTGGCCAACGCGTTGTCCGACATCGGTTTCAGCGAACAGGGCCTGGCCCTGGGCACGTTGCAGGCGGTGGAGGAGGCGTGCGAGATGGTCGGGCCGGCCCTGTTCCTCGCGGTCGTGGCCGGGGTGGCGCAGCGGGACCGCGAGGTCGACGTGACCACGTCCGTGGCGTCCCCGGTGCGCACCGCCTGAGGAGGTAACGTGCGGTGATGGGTCGCCTGCGCACCGTCGTCCTGCCGCTGCTCCTCCTGCTGGGGGCCTGCGCGGCGCCCCCCGCGACCGTGGGTGCCGACGCCCCGCGCGTCAGCCAGAACCCGCGTCCGCTGCGCACGCCCGTCGTCCCCGCGTTCACCTCCTCGGTCGCCGCGGTGAGCGCCGCGGAACTGTCCGCGTCCTGGCGACCGGGCTGCCCCGTCGCGCCCGCGAAGCTGCGGACGGTGACGGTCTCCTTCGTCGACTTCGCCGGCGCCCCCTCGACGGGGCGGCTCGTCGTGCACGCCGACGTCGCGGACGCCGTCGTCGCGGTGTTCGCGCAGTTGTACGCCCAGCGGTTCCCGATCGCGCGGATGGAACCCGTCGAGGCGTTCGGGGGTTCGGACGACGCCTCGATGGCCGCCGACAACACCTCGGCCTTCAACTGCCGCGCGACGACCGGCGGGTCGGGTTTCTCCGAGCACTCCTACGGCACGGCGATCGACCTCAACCCCGTCGAGAACCCCTACGTCAAGGGGTCGACCGTCCTGCCCGCCGCGGGCCGCGCGTTCGTCGACCGCCGGCCCGGGCGCGGAGTCGTGCTGGCCGGGGATCCGGTCGTGCGGACGTTCGCCGACCACGGGTTCTCCTGGGGCGGGGACTGGTCGTCCCTGAAGGACTACCAGCACTTCTCCGTCTCCGGGGACTGATCAGCCGAGCAGTTCCGCCACGTCGACGCGGACGGTCGCGATCCCCAAGTCCAGGTCGGCGACGTCGCCGCGTCCTAGGGCAGCCATCGGGGTGAGGATGCCCTCGACGAGCGCGTACGCAGTGACCAGTTCGTCGCGCGGGTCCACGATCCAGTACCGCTTCAACCCTGCCGCGGCGTACTTCGCGCTCTTCCAGACGAGGTCGTCGCCGCGATTGGAGGACAAGACCTCCACCACGAGCTCGGGGGTGCCGGTGAAGCGAGCGCCCGTCCCGGCGCTCGCGGTGGCGGCGTCGTAGACCATGACGTCGGGGATGAACTCGTCCCGACCAGGCTTCCACGCCCACGCCGTGTTCACCCGGTGCGTCACCGGCAGGACGGCTCTGATCAGCCACGCCAGCTCCAGCGCGATGAACTGGTGCTGCTCACTGGGACTCGGACTCACGACGAGGTGCCCGTCGATGTACTCCGCACGCGGGCCCTCCGGAAGGCTCTGGTACTCCTCCCAGGTGAGGGACCGTCCCACGGTGGACAACAAGCTCGACTGCTCGGTCACGGGACACCTCCTCCTGGTCGGAGTCAGCCTAGCTGCCCACCCATGCCACTGCACCGAGTCAGACCCGGTCGAAGACCCCCCGCTGCCGGGGCAGGCTCGCGGTCGTCGCGACCGGCTGGCAGACGGTCAGCAGCGCGCTCGGCACCTCGAGGACGTCCCCGGAGAGGCGACCCACGCCGGCCTTGTGCAGCAGCCGCGCCGAGCGGTGCGTGCCGCGCACGACGTCGTCGACGCGCACCGACATGGCGGGGACGTCGGTGGCGCGATGCAGGAGGTCGCGCAGCTCCTCGGTCGCCATGGTCACGCGCTCACCGGCGAGGACGCACAGTGCCCAGTCGGCACCGACGTGGGCCAGCGCAGCCTCCTGGGCTCGTTCGCGGTCGTCGGCCCAGAAGCCGGAGACGACGGTGACGGCCGGGTGCAGCGTCGCCTCGAACGCGGCGCTGCCGGGGGCGATGTGGTCGGCCGTGTCGTAGACGACGACCTCGTCGGCGACGTCCACGAGCCCGCGGAGGTCCTGCTCCAGGGCGGGCGCGAGGGCTGCCGTGTCGGTGGTGCCCTGCAGCACGAGGCACGCGGCGAGCGTGGTGCGGGTCGTGGCCATGACGTCTCCTGGAGTTCTCAGCGGTCTCGTGCGAGCGTCCGTCGCTCTCCACCACCATCGGTCGTCGCGCCCAGAGCGTTTCGTCAGTCACAATCCTTTTACGCAGCGTTGACATTCCGGAAGCGTTCGTCCACGAGGTGGACCGATGCTCAAGCCGCAGGAAGGGGGATCCGATCCCCGTGCACGTGACCTCCCCCGCCCCGGGGCCAGCCGTCGACTTCGTCGCCGTGGCCCACCGCGCGCTGCGCGACCTCGCCCACCGCGCGGGGCTCAGCAGCTGGTGGATCGGGCGCACCGAAGGTCCCGACCAGGTGCTCGTCGCCGCCCTGGACCCCGTCTTCGGGTTGACCGCCGGGGACGCCCTGCCGTGGGCGGACACCCACTGCCGCACCGTCGTCGAGCTGGGCGCCGACCCCCTGGCCCTGGACCTGCCGCGCTGGCCGGACTCCCTGCTGTGCCGGCCGGGCGTCGTGGCCGGCGCCCACGTCTCCGTCGTCAGCGTGCCGCTGACCGCCCCCGACGGACGGGTCCTGGCCTCGCTGTGCGGCATCGGCGAGGGCGACGGTGGCCAGCTGCCGGGCCTGCTCGACAGCATCCGGCTGCAGGCAGACCTGCTCGGCGCGCTCCTCGCCGCCGAGCTGGAGCTCGCGGCGCGCTCGCGCTCGGAGCGGCGCGCCGCGGCGACCGCCCGCGTGGACGAGGTCTCCGGGGTGGCCACCCTGTCGACGTGGCAGGAGACCCTCGTGGCCGAGGAGGCGCACGCGGCGCGGCACGCCGTGCCCGTCTCGGTCGTGCTCGTGGAGGTCACGGGGCTGGTCAGCGTCAACGCCGAGCTCGGGCTGCCGGCCGGCGACGCTCTGCTGCACCGGGTCGCGGGCGCCGTGTCGGCGCGCCTGCGCGACGGTGACCTCGTCGCCCGCCTCGCCCCGGACCGGTTCGGTGTCCTGCTGCCCGGGACCCCCGTCGACGGCGCGTCGGCGCTGTCCGGCCGGTTGCGCACCGCACTGGCCGCCGAGGGCGTCGCCGTCCGGACCGGGCACGCGACCCGCACGCACGCCACGACGTCGTTCGCCACGTGGGCCCTGGCCGAGGAGCGGCTCGGCGCCGACCGGCCGACCGTGCCGGACCGGACGCCCGTCCCCGCGCCCCGCACCTCCGGCGGGAGCGCGCTCGACGCCCTGCTCGACCTCGCCCGCCGCCAGCTCGGGGCCGACATCGCGTTCATCACGACGATCGAGGGCGACCGGCGCCTCATCCGCAACGTCGCGTGCCCGAAGGTCGTGCCGTTCGTCCCCGGTACCCCGGCCGCCCCGGGCGACGGGCTGTGCGACGAGGTGGTCGCCACCGGACGTCCCTACGTCGTGGCCGACCTCGGGGTCGGGCACGCGGCGTCCTCGGCCCACGCCCACGGCATGGGCACCTACGTCGGGATCCCGCTGCGCCGGCGCGACGGATCGCTCTACGGGACGTTGTGCGCCCTGTCCCGGCAACCCGACCCGCTGCTGCGGGCCCGCGACGCCGACGTGCTGAGCGCCGTCGCCGACGCGGTCATGGAGCTCGTGGAGGAGGAGGACGGGGCCCGCCGGCTGCGTCGCACCCGGCTGGCCCGCCTCGCCGACCTCGACGCCACCGGCGGCCCGGACGTCGTCTACCAGCCGGTCGTCGACCTCGTGTCCGGCGCGACGGTGGGGGTGGAGGCGCTCAGCAGGTTCCCGAGCGGAACCCCCACCCCCGACCGCTGGTTCGCCGAGGCCGCCGAGGTGGGCGCCGGGCAGGACCTGGAACTGTCCGCCCTCGACAACGCCGTGCAGGGGTTGCCCTTCCTCCCGGGTTTCCTCGCCCTCAACGTCTCCCCCTCCACGATCACGACCCCCGCGTTCCTGCGCCGCCTCGAGGCGTTGCCGCTGGACCGGGTCGTCGTCGAGATCACCGAGCACTCCGCCGTCTCGAACTACGCCGCACTCCTGGGAACTCTGGAACCCTTGCGCCGCAACGGACTACGGATCGCCGTCGACGACACCGGAGCGGGCTACGCGTCGCTGTCGCACGTGCTGACGGTGCTGCCGGACTTCATCAAGCTCGACATCTCCCTCGTGCGGGGCATCGACGCCGACACCTCCCGCCGGGCGTTGACCGCCGGCCTCGTGACGTTCGCACAGGCGACGGGCGCGCGGATCGTGGCCGAGGGGATCGAGACGGCCTCCGAACTGGCGGTGCTGCGCGACCTCGGGGTGGGGTTGGGGCAGGGGTACCACCTCGCCCGGCCGGCGCCGTTGCGGGTCGTCGCGGCCTGAGCTCACCCTTCGACGGCCTCACGGCACAATCCCCGCAGGACCTCCAGCGCTGCCGGGTCGTGCCGGCGTCCCGCCGTGTCGACGATGCGGGTGAGGTCGTCGAGCTGCGCGAGGGCGTCGTGCGGACGTCCGCTCTGGGCGAGCCCCTGGGCCCGCAACCACCGGCAGTACTGGTCGTCGACACCCGCCGCGGACAGCTGGTCCGCCAAGAGGACACCGAGCCCACCCTCCCCCGCGCCCAGCAGGACCCGCGCGAGGTAGTCCGTCGCCTGGGACCAGACCGGTCCCGACGGCACGAGGTCGCGGACCGCCTCGAAGGCGTCGACGGCGCGCTGCGGGTCCCCCGCGCTCAACGCCGACCTGCCGACGTCCAGGACCGCGGCCGCAAGACGGTCCGGGGGCGTCCCAGGGCGGGTGCGGAGGTCTTCGAGCTCCCGGGCGGCCAGCAGGAGGTTGCGCTCGCCCTTGCGGCGACGTGTTCCCTCGTCGGCGTAGCCGTGGTGGTCCAGGCGCACCACGTCACCCGGCAGTTCCACCGGGACCGCGGGGCGGTCCGACGGGTGGTCCACCTGTTCGTGGACGCGCCCCGACCACCGGGCACCCTCGCGGCGGAACAACCGCACCGCCGCCAACTCGTAGTCGCGCCCCCCGTCCACCCCGACGTTGCGGACGCACACCGCCAGGGTGCGTGCGGTCGTCCCCGAGATGCTGCGGCGCAGCGCATCCCGGTCGGCGAAGACGACCTCGTCGGCGTCGACGCTGAACACCCACTCCCCCCGTGCCTCCGCCAGGACGGCGTTGCGGGCGGCGGCGAAGTCGTCGGTCCACGGCGCCTGCAGGGACCGGATCCCCGGCCGTTCCCGCAGGAGCGCCCAGGTCCCGTCCACCGATCCCGTGTCGAGGACGACCACCTCGTCCGCGACGCCGGCCACCGAGTCCAGGCAGGGGCCCAGAGTGGTGGCGGCGTCGCGGACGACGAGGCAGGCGCTCAGGAGCACGCTGCGAACCTACGGCACGCGAGCCGTCACATCCGGGACGCGACCGAACCGGTCGTGAGGTTCTTGGCGTAGGTGTCCACGACCCCGTTGGCGTCGGCGGGGACGAGGGACTGCATCGTGGTCACGAGGACGGAGTCGACGGTCAGGACGTGCAGGACGCCGAACTCCGCCGTCGTCTCCTGCGAGGTCAGGCGTCGCGCCGTGGGCGTCCCGTCGGCCTGGGAGGTCACCATGACCGCCGGGGCCGTGGGGTTCTGCGCGTCCGTCCGGTACCAGTCGGTGCGGTTGTCGGTGTCGGCGCCCACCTTCGCCGTCGTCGCGAAGAACACGTAGCGACCCGACGGGTCGAGTTGGGCACCGTGCTCCCAACGGGACGTGGTGGTCTGGATCCCCACACGCGTGAACTGACCGGCCGCGGCCATGTCCCGGCGGTAGACGAGGAACTCCGCTGCGCTGGACGTGAGCGCCGAGGAGCTGGAGCTGAAGGCCACGAACCGGCCGTCGTCGCTGATCGAGACGTCCCGCGCGTCGTTGCTCACGGGGTAGGCGGCGCTGAGGTTCCCGGCGTCACCCCGACCCGAGACCACGTCCAGGGCCCCGGTGGCCAGGTCCTTGCGCCACAGGACCGCCATGTTCTGCACCGACGAGGGGAACAGCACGAACCGTCCGTCGGGCGTGACGGCCAACGCCGGCCCCGTTGCCCCGGCGCCGATCTGAGCCCCGGTGGAGGTCGTGGACACGCGCGTGACGGCGCCGGTGGTCATGTCCTTGCGGAACAGGTCCAGCACCTTGTTCGTGTCGTCCGGGACGAGGTCCGTGCGACCGGAGAAGAAGAAGACGAAGCGGCCGTCGGCGCTCACGGCCACCGCCGGCCCCTGGCTGTACACGCGCGGTTGCCCCTGCAGTTCCGTCCCGGCGACGGTGGCGACCTTGCCCGAGGTCGGCACCGAGACGAGTTCCCAGGTCGACGTCTGCCGGTCGAGCCGGTAGACGTCGGGGAGCTTGTTGGTGTCGGCGGGAACCTTGGCCAGCGAGGTCACGACCACGACGTAGCGCCCGTCGGCGCTCAGGGCCGACTGACTGGTCCCGAGGTCGGAACCGGCGGCCGTGGGGTCGAGCCGGCTGACCGTGCCCGTGTCGGCGTCGCGCAGGTAGAGCTCGAGCTGGGTGTTCGTGTCCGAGGCCTCCAGCGGGGCGGCCGTGCCGATGAGGCTGAACCGGCCGTCGCGCGTCGTGGAGATCCCGGTGGACCCCGAACCGCTGACCGGGGGCGCCGCGGGGGCGCTCGGGGCCCGGGGGGTGAGCGCGACCGGCGCGGAGAGGGAACCGGACTGACCCGAACCGGCCACCGCCCGCACCGTCACGGCGTACGTCCTGCCGTTGACGAGGCCGGTCAGGGCCGCCGACGTGCTCGTCACGGTCGCCGACACCGTCCCGTCCAGCAGCACCTGGTACGTGGCGGCCCCCGGGACCGGGTTCCACGTGACGGTCCCGGACGCGTCCTGGGCCGCGACCGAGACCCCCGCGGGCGCCGGGAGTTGCGGGGCCGCCGGGGTCACGGGGGTCGCCGAACCCGCGGGGCTCCGGTTGCCCGCCGCGTCGACGGCGACGACGGAGAACGTGTAGGTGGTCCCGTTGACGAGACCGGTCACGGTGGCGCTCGTGGCGCCGGTCGGAGCCGTGGCGCGCACGGTGCCCGACTGGTCCAGGACCTCGTACCGGACGACGTCGGGGCTGCCCGACGACGTCCAGGTCACGGTCGCCGACGCGTCGCCGGCGACGGCCGTGACGGTCGAGGGAGCGGAGGGCGGGGTGGTGTCACGGGGGGTCACGGTGACCGGCGTGGACGCCGCGGAGACGTTGCCGGCGCGGTCCACGGCGACCAGGCGGAACGTCTGTGCCGCATCGTTGGGAAGGCCGGCGACCATCGCCGCAGTGGCGGGGGCGGCCACTGAGGCGACGACGTTCCCCGCGGTGTCGAGCACGTCGTAGCGGGCGAGGTCGGCCTCGGGGTTGGCGGTCCAGCTGAAGGCGGCCGCACCGTCCCCGGGGACCGCCGTCAGGCCCGTGGGAGCTCCGGGCGGGGTCAGGTCTCGCGGTGTGGCGCTCACGGGTGCGCTGGCGGCCGAGACGTTCCCGGCGGTGTCGACCGCGAGGAGACGGAACGACGTCGCCGTCCCGTTCGCCAGCCCGGTCACGACGGCCGTCCGGCCCGGAGCGGTCACGGTGGCCAGGACCGTCCCGCCGGCGTCCACGACGCGGTAGCTCGCCAGGTCGGGTTCGGTGTTCGCCGTCCACGACAGGGCGACCTGACCGTCCCCGGCGACAGCGGCCAGGCCCGTGGGTGCCGCCGGCGGCGTCGTGTCCCGCGGAGTCGCCGAGACCACGGCACTGGCCGCGGACTCGTTGCCCACCGCATCGACCGCCGAGACCGACACCGCGTACGAACGCCCGTTGACCAGACCCGTCAACTGCACCGCCCGCGACGTCGTGACCGGTCGCGCGACACCGTCGACGTACACGCGGTACCCAGCCGTGTCAGCAGCCGTCGAAGCGTTCCACGTCACCGACAACGACGCGTCCCCCGCGCCCACCTGCAACCCCGTCGGAACGTCCGGCGGCGTCGTGTCCCGCGGAGTCGCCGAGACCACGGCACTGGCCGCGGACTCGTTGCCCACCGCATCGACCGCCGAGACCGACACCGCGTACGAACGCCCGTTGACCAGACCCGTCAACTGCACCGCCCGCGACGTCGTGACCGGTCGCGCGACACCGTCGACGTACACGCGGTACCCAGCCGTGTCAGCAGCCGTCGAAGCGTTCCACGTCACCGACAACGACGCGTCCCCCGCGCCCACCTGCAACCCCGTCGGAACGTCCGGCGGCGTCGTGTCCCGCGGAGTCGCCGAGACCGAGGACGCGGCCGAGACGTTGCCCCACCGGTCGACGGCAGTGACCGCCCACGTGAGGGGGGATCCGTTGGGCAGGACCGTGAACGTCCGCGTCGGGGCGGTGCGCGGGACGACCGTCACCACGCCGGCCCGGGTGACCTCGTAGTGGTCGAGGTCGGGCTCGGACCCCGTCGTCCAGGACAGCGTCGCCGTCGTGTCGCCGGCGACGGCCGTGAGCCCTGCCGGGGCGGCGGGCGGGATCCGGTCGTACGGGCCGGCCACGACGCTGTCGGACGCCGTGGAGACGTACGTCGGCTGCGTCCCGACCGCGACGAGGTAGTAGGTGTACTGCGTCCCGAGCACACCCGTGGTGTCCGTCCAGGTTGTTGCGGGGACGGCCACCGTCGCCACCTGGGCACCGTCCCGGTAGACCTTGACGGCCGTGCGGGAGTCGCCCGGCGGCGGGTTCCAGGTCAGGACGACGCTGTCCTGACCCGGGGTCGCGACCAGTCCGGCGGGACGGGCAGGGGTGGTGCCGTTGAGGTTCGGGCTCGCCGTCACCGTGCCGGACCAGTCCGAGTACGTCTTCAGCACACCCGTGCCGTAGACGGCCCGCACGCGCACCGCGAACGAGTTGAGGAAGCTCCCGCTGATGAAGGTGGACGTCGTGCTGCCGCCGGCGACGTCCTTGATCGTCGATCCGACCCCGAGCCCGATCACGCTCGTGTCGTACTGCACCTGGTAACCCGACGGCCCGTCCGTCTTGGCCGTCCACTGCACGTAGACGCCGCTGGAGGTCGCGTCGGCCTGCACGCCCGTGGGAGCGGACTGGTTGCTCGCAGTGGCGGCCGCGGCGGACTGAGGACCGATCCCCCAGGTCGCCGGCAGCGGGGCGAGCACCAGGGCGAGGGCCAGGGTGCCGACGACGGCGGCCTGTCGACGCGGACGGCGGAACGGGGACATCGGGCACCTCGCAGCAGACGGGCCCCGGCACGTCGCCGGGGCTCACCCACTCATCGACCCGATCCATCTAGAACTTTCTGGACTATCTAGAAAGTCACCCGTTCGCGCACCTCACACCGCGGTGTCGAGGAACACCGGCCTGGACTCGGCGCGGTCCAGCTTGGCCAGGGCACGAGTCTGGTGGCGGACGTGGTGCATGGCCTCCTCTAGCGCCGCACCCACCTCCTCCTGCCGGGCGAGCAACCGGCGGGCGCGCTCGGCGAACTGCGCGGGAACCGGCCCCACGACGTCCGGGGACGTCCAGGTGTCCCCCGCGGGGACCTCCGGCACGTACTCGGGGTCGCGGTGCAGTCGGCGCAGCAGGTCCTCGGCGTGCAGGACGTCGACCTCGACGGTCCGCAGCGCCTCCGACCAGGCCGCGACCCAGTCGGCAGTCTGGGCTGCGGCGGCGCCCGCCTCGCTCATGCGCTGCCCGTCGTGCCCGCCATGCCCTTGAGGGCCGCCTCGCGCCACGCCTCGGCGAGCGGCTCCACGGTGTCAACACGGCAGCGTGCGGTGCGCTCGGGGTCGCAGTCGACGTTCGCGGTCGCCAACTCCTTCAGGAGCCAGGTGTAGAGCGACATGAGTCCGGCCGCCCCTTCCCACGCGTCGAGGTCGAGGCTGCTCTGCAGTTCCTGGACGATGGCCTGGGCGTGGATGAGGTTGGTGTGCGCCGTCTCGCGGTCCTGCTCGCGCTGAGCACTCTCGGCTCGTTGCAGGTCCAGCAGGAGGCGGTCGTAGAGCATCACGAGCAGCGTCGCCGGCGTGGCCGTGGCGAGCGCGTCCCCGAGGTAGCGGTTCTTGGATCGGCCGTACGTCATCGAGGTCATGCGGTGGTCCTCCGTGGGGTGAACGGATTGTCGTGCAGTCCATCGGCAGCGGGGGTCGATTCCTGAAACCGGCCCGGAACGCACAGGAGCCGGGTGCGCAGACGCGCACCCGGCTCCCGCCGAACTCCTCCGACCGCGGTCAGCCGAGCTTGGACAACTGCCCGGACAACCAGGTGGACTGGTTCTGCAACTTGCCGAGGGAGACCTCGAGCGAGCTGTAGTACTTCTGGTACCGGACCTTGCGGTCGGCCAGACGGTCGTCCCAGTCGGCGATCCTCTTGGTGAGGTCGCTGATCGTGCTGTTCTGCCCTGTGATGGCCGTCGTGAGCTGACCGGTGTACTGGTCGGTCGCCCCCTTGGCCAGCGAACTCAACCGCTCCACCAGGCCGGTGGCCGTGGACGAGGAGTCGAGGCTCTGCGGGGCCAGCAGCCGCTGCGCGGCCACCGGGTCCTTGCCGTAGGTGTCGAGGAACTTCCCCTTGTCGAAGGTGAGTTCTCCGTCCTTGGTGGACTGGATCCCGTACTGCGCCGGCGACACGTTGGTGCCGATGGCGCTCGTGACCGCGCTGAGGATCGAGGTCTTCAGCTGGCGCAGGATGGCGTCACCCTTGAGGGTTCCACCACCGCTCAACGTGCCGTCCGACCCGACGACACCGGCTCGAGACTGCACGGTGATCTCGCCGACCGCGTCGTTCGCGGCCGAGATGAGAGCCCCGACGGCGTCGGCGACCGCGTTCGGGTCGCTGGCCACGGAGACCGTGGCAGCACCCGGCCGCGTAGCGGTCACGTTGACGCCGCTGAGCACGTCCTGGAACGTGTTCGTCGGCGACGTGACACTGACGGCCGTGCTGTTGCTGCTGACGTCGCTGACGATGTACGCCTGCGCGTCCGCCGCGACGGTGATGTTCTGGAAGTCCGTGCTCTGGGCTCCCCCGACCCCCGCCGACGTGCCGTCGGAGTTGCGCGGGACGAGCTTGAAGTCGCCGTCCTGCGTGCCGGTCTTGGTGCTGGTGATCTGCAGGCGGTACTGGTTGTCGCCGACGCGTACGGCGACCGCGGTGATGCCCAGGGTCGTCGCCTTGTTGATGGCGGACACCACGTCCGACAGCGTTCCCTTGCTCGGGCTCACCGTCCCGACGATCTGGCCGTTGGCGACGACGTCGAGCGGGTAGCCCATGTCGGCAGCCGCGTTCGTGTCGGTGGCGCTGTACGTGTCGTTGCTGATGACGCTGCGACCACTCGCGAGGTTGCGGACGTTCAGCGTGATGCTGCCCGGCTGGGCCGTGCTGGCAGCGGTGGCCACGAGCGAATCGCTCGTGGACGTCGCCTTGGCGGAGGCCCAGGTCGCCACCTTGGACAAGTTGTCCGCGGCGGTCTGGAGTGCCGACATCTTGGAGTTGACGGACTGGTACGCCGTCACCTTCAGCTGGGCTGAACTGACGTTCGTCTTCAGCTGCGTCTGCGGCGCGGCGTCCGCAGCAAGCAGCTTGCTGATGATCGAACTGGTGTCGAGCCCGCTGATCAATCCGTCGACAGTGGACGATGAGACGGAAGCCATTCCGATCTCCCTTCCTGTCTGGTCGAGGTTGATGTGGAGGCAGGCGAGGGTGCCGGCAGTGCCGGCACCCCCGCCTCAGGAGGTGGATCGACCGAGGTCGGACCACCTCGAGTCGGACTCAGCCGCGGAGCAGCGTGAGGACGTTCTGCGAGGCGGAGTTCGCCTGCGCCAGCATGCTCGTACCAGCCTGCGAGAGGATCTGGCTACGGGTGAACTTCGTCATCTCGGCCGCCATGTCGGTGTCGCGGATGGCCGACTCCGACGCGGTCAGGTTCTCGACCGCGATGTTGACGGAGTTGATGACGTGCTCGAAGCGGTTCTGGAGCGCACCGATCGAGGCGCGAGCCGAGGAGACCGTCTTCAGGGCCGCGTCGATCGTGGAGATCGCCGCCGACGCGCCCGTCTGGGTGGACAGGTCGAGCGAGCCGAGGCCGAGGCCACCGGAGCCGAAGGAGTTGGCCTTGACGGCGGCGGTGGCCACCGCGCCCTGGGTCAGGGTGCCGCCGAACGCGGTACCACCGAGCGAGACGGCGGCGTCGGTCACGTTGCCGGCCGCCTTGGAGACCAGGACGAGGGAGCTGCCGGAGATCGAAGCGGTCCAGTTCGCCGAGATGGTGGGGTCGGCGTTGATCAGGGCGAGCGCCGACGCCGCGGTGCCACCGGTCGCGAACGAGACGGTGGTGCCGTTGACCGTGACCGAGCTGACGGCGCTGACGGCGGCGTTGTCGAAGGCGGCGGTGGAGACGTAGCTCTCCGTCGCGGCGGCGACGGCGGAGGCGGCGGCCGCACCCGACTTGACGTCGAAGTTGATCGTGTCGCCGTTGAACGCGCCGACCTGGAAGACCTTGCCCGCGAAGGTGCCGTCGAGCAGGTTGACACCGTTGAAGGAGGACTTGTCCGAGATGCGGTCGAGCTCGGCCGAGAGGGAGGTGATCTCCTTCTGGATCGCGGAGCGGGACGTGGTGTCGTTGGTGTCGTTGGACGACTGGACGGCCAGGTCGCGCATGCGCTGCAGGATGGTCGTGGAGGTGCTCAGCGCGCCGTCCGCGGTCTGGGCGACGTTGACGCCGTCCTGGGCGTTGCGGGCCGCAACGGTGAGGCCGCCGATCTGCGAACGCAGACCCTCGGAGATCACCAGGCCGGCAGCGTCGTCAGCAGCCTTGTTGATCCGCAGGCCGGAGGACAGCTTCTCCAGCGAGGAGTTGAGCTGCTTGTCCGTGGCCTGCAGGTTCCGGTAGCTGTTCAGAGCCGCGATGTTGTTGTTGACGCGAAGACCCATGATGTTCATTCCTCCGTGAGTGGGGTCGATGTGGGGGGTACCGGCCCGTCCGTGGTCCGGTCGTCCTCAGCCCGCCTGAGCGGGCCGGACACTCACTTCATCGGTCGGAGCTCCTGGGACCTGAACGTTCCGCGCTGGTCCGTTCGGGTGGTGCTCCGCCGCCGTCGCTCGTGCTGCCCCGGTGCGCGCACCCGTCTCCCGCCGCAGGCTCGACGATCGAGTGGACTTCCTGGCCCACACCGGTGCGCAACTGACCTCTTGATAGTGCCCTACGTAGCCGGTTGATGACTACCGGTGACGACATCTCCCCCTCCGGGCTAACCTCGGAGCACCACGAGAGGGGTCGCCGGGCCGCCGGCGGCACCCTCCGCACAGCACGTCGTCGAGATGGGGACCCACATGGCCGAGGCCCACGCCTTCGTCACCGCGAGCTACATCGTCAAGGACGAGGAGGAGCTCCTGGGGGCCTCGCTGGCAGCGGTGACCCCCTTCGTCGACGAGATCGTCGTGTACGACACCGGCAGCACCGATGCGACCACGACGATCGCCAGGGAGCACGGCGCCCGGGTCGTCGAGGGCTACTGGGACGACGACTTCGGGGCGGCCCGCAACCGAGCCCTGGAGCACTGCACCGGAGAGTGGGTGCTCAGCGTCGACGCCGACGAGGTCGTCCACGGCGACCCGCGCGCCTTCCGACGCTCGCTCCACCTGGCCACGACGGACAGCTTCGCGCTCGAAGTGGTGTCCAGCTCCTACGCGGACGGCGGCGCCGAACACCGCGCCATGGTGGCCCGTGTCCTGCGGAGGTCGCACTGCCGCTTCGAGGGGATGCTCCACGAGATGATCGTCGGGAGGTGGGGGCAGCTGTCGCAGGCCCAGAACTCGACGATCTTCCTGCGCCACTACGGCTACACCGACGTCTACATGAAGGAGCGCAACAAGGGCGCGCGGAACCTGGCCCTGGCCGAGGCCGCCCTTGCGAAGGCCCGCAGCCGCAGTCGTGACGTGGCCCCGGACCTCGTCATCAACGTCGCCCGCTCCGCGACCCTGGCTGGCGACCACGCCAAGGCCATGGCCACGTTCGCGAGTCTGGACCTGGACCGCCTTCCCGAGGGGTCCGGCCTCATCGCCGGCCCCACCGTCCTGGTCAGCGCCCTGGCAACAGACGACCTCGTCACAGCACGACGGTGGATCGACCGCATGGAGTCGTGGGGCGAGAGCAAGCACGTCTGCGCGGCCATGCGGGCGCAGGTGCTGATGGCCGAGAAGGACTGGGAAGGAGCCGAGACGCTCCTGCGCGGGCTCGAGGACGACGTCCAGCGGACGTCCGCACAGTTCAGGGCGGACGCCTACACCGACCAGCTCATCACCTGCATCGCCCGGCAAGGGCGAGGCGCTGAGGCGGCGGACCTCCTGTTGTCCCACGTCGCCTCAGGCCGTTCGGGCATATCACCCGTGAGTGCAGTCCTCTTGGTCGGCGAGACGCCGGACGGCGCTCGACGACTGGCGGCGGCGTTGCCGGACGCCCTGGTCAAACCGTTCCTCGCACAGCTGCAGACAGTCCGCGCCGAGGTGACCGGGGAGTTCTGCGAGGCGCTCTGGGGCCGTGACGGGCACCGGCCGGCACTGCTGGCGGCGGTGGCCAAGCAGTGGCCGTCGCTCACCGTGGAGGACGCGCTCAAGTGGTCCCTGCGTCTGCGCGAGGCCGGTCTCGAGGACCTGTGCCCCCTGCGCAGGATCGCCACGGCGGTCGGCCGACGGGACACCCTCACCCGCATCGTCTGCGCGGGGATCCTGCACGAGATTGGGGAACAGCAGTTCACGCCGGTCTTGGAAGCCATGCTGGCAGTCGTGCCCGACGCGCAGGTGGACACGGTGCTGACGAGCCTCCGGCCTTACGCCCCGACGCTCACCGCTTCGCTCGTCCACGCCTGAGGCCTCGGACTCCGCGCTCCCGCCGCCGTCCCCGCGCCGCCGTCCTCCAGTGGCGGAACCACCTGGGGACGGCGTGCGGGCCGGGTCCCTCAGGCGGGCAGCCAGGCCTCGCCGCCGCTCTGCAGGGAGCTCCACTGCGCCTGCGAGACCCATCGTGTGAAGACCTCGAGCGCTTCCTCGGAGGCGAGGAGTCCGGTGAGCCTCTGCTCCCCTTCCCCGGGGAGCACGCTCCACGGGTCCTCCTGCGGTGGGAGCAGCCCCAGGTCGTCGACCTCCTCGATCGCGATGTCGGCCGCGTCGGCGAGATCCAGCCCTCCGGCTGCGGCCACGAGTCGGTCGAAGGTCTCCTGCGCACGGCCCGGCACGCTGGGGACCACCCAGCGCAGGCAGTGGCTGCTGTGTGTGCGTGACGCCCACATCTCCAGGGCACCGCGTGCGAGGTCGTCACGACCGGGCACGAAGCCGAGGTAGGCGCGTTGGGTCTGCAACGTCGTCCCGTCCCAACGGCGGACGGTTCCTCCCCAGGCGTTCCGGGCGGCCTCGACGACACCACCCAGGTGTCCGCGCGGCCTCCGCAGCCCCACCTGCACGTCTCCCCGGCCCGACAGCGCGTCCTCGAGCACCGAGCACAGGGGGTCCAGTTGGATCGCAGTCCGGACACTCGCCCGGGCCGCGTCCGCCTCACCCGCGAGCACGTGCGCGATGGCCGCGTTGTGGAAGGCGTCGGCCGACCCGTGCCCGAGGGCGACCTCGTAGGCCTGCAGCGCCAGGTGGGCGTCGATCTGGAGCAGGGCGTTGCCCAGGGCGACGGACGCCTCCGTCTCCGCCGCTCGACCCGGCGCATGCCGGAGTTCGGGGAAGAAGTCCTCCAGCGGCCTGGACGCCAGCACCAGGGACCGCAGACGCATGGAATCGCGGATGGTCCGTTCGGCTCCGGCCGTGCTGGTCGACAGGCTGGCCGCGTGCCGACGGTAGTGCACCAGCACCTGGGGCAGGTACCGGTAGCGGAGGATGCCGGCCGTCTTCAACCAGAAGTGGTAGTCGGACGCCAGTCCCTGCTCGAACAGGCCGTGCTGTTCCATCGCTGACCTGCGGACCATGACGGACGGCGCCCCCACGAGGTTCGTGTGGATGATCTGCCGCAGCATGCTCATGTCGTCGTACGGGAAGGGGGGCCGGAAGCCACGTCCGGTCAGGTGGCTCTGCTCGTCGATGAAGTACGCCGCACCGTGGCACACGTCGAGGCCCGGGTCGTCGTCGAAGGCCTGCACCTGCACCTCGAGGCGGCGGGGGGCGTTCACGTCGTCCCCACCGATCCAGGCGATCAACTCGCCCCTGGACTCACGGATCAACCGGTTCTGCACCAGGTCCATCCGGCCGGTGCCCCCGACGTTCGGCTGCGTCACCACCCGGACCTTGGGGTTCGACGCGTAGGTCTCGAGGAGCTCCGCCGTGCGGTCCGTCGACCCGTCGTCCACGACGACGACCTCGAAGTCGTCGAAGGTCTGCTCCAGCGAAGACCGGACGACCTCGTGGGTGTAGCCGTCGAGGTTGTGGCAGGCGATGACGATGCTGGCCCGCGGTCGGTACTCGTGCACCTGCAGACCCTTCGGTCGCAGGGGGGCCAGAACCGCCTGGAGCGCGGCGACCGCGAGATCGCCGGGGTCCCCGTCCACGTCGCCATCGTCCCCGGCCTGCAGGAGCCCCGTGGGCTCGCGGAGCTCTGCCAAAGCTCGCACCAGGACGTCCGCGTCCACCGACCGGGTCTCGGTCCCCGAGGGGAGTTCCTGCCCGGGATCCACTTCGTCGGTGACCAGCACCAGGACGGGCGCGAAGGTCTCCAGGGTCCAGGCGACGATGTCCCCCGGTTCCCCCTTCAACCTCGACGCCGCCGCGACCACATGGTCCACGCCGAGCAGGTTCCACCCGGCAGCCCGCGCACCCGTGAGGGCGCGCCCCAGCCGGTGGTGGACGCCCTCGGCGCCGGCGCCGACGACGAGCACCGTGGCTCCTGGGCGAAAGTCTGCACCCGTCACGGGTTCCTCCTGCGTCCGACGACTCGACGGGAGGAACATCGGCGGGTCGCCGTCACGACTGAACCGTCCGGCCTCACCCGATCGGCCGCACGCGGACCGCGATGTTGGCGCAGAGCGACGCCGGCAACCCCTCTGCCAGGACGTTCAGCCCCCGGATGTGCTCCGGGCCGAGCCCGAGCATGAGGGCGTTCGGCAGTGCCTTGGCGAAGAACCCGCGTCGCTCGACGGTCTCGAACCCCCCGGCTGCGAGGTCGGCCTCCAGGCCGTCGAGGTCGTAGACCCGCTGGTGACCGACGAGCAGGTCGCGGGGGCTGAGGGTGTCGAGCTCCGGCTGCAGGCCCATCGCCACTCCGAGGCGGCGGTGCAGCGAATCGCGGTTGGGGACGATGACGACCATCTCCCCGTCGGGCGCGACCCAGGACCTGAGGTGGCGAGCGAGGGCCACCGGGTCGTCCACGTGCTCGAAGACGTGGAGCGCGAGGAGGACGTCGCACGGCTGCGGCGGCAGCCAGTCCTCGAACAACGCCTCGGCGACCACCAGGTCCGGGTGCTCGGTACGCAACCGCTCCGCGAGCGTCGGAGCACCTTCGACCACCGTGTACCGGCGAGCGAGGTGTCCCAGCCGCGAGACCGTCACCCCCTCCCCGTACCCGAGTTCCACGACGTCGTGCGCCGGCTGGACCAGCGTGGCGAGCCAGTCGCAGCAGTACTCCTGGCAGAGGTCCTCGATGAACTTGTCGACGACGTCGTCGTTGAGGTGGTACTGAGCGGCGATGCGCTCCAGCTCCTGCACACGGGTGTTCACGTCAGCTCCCTGGCGATGTCTAGTCCTTGGACGATCTGGTCGTTCATCGAGGTCTGGTGCAGGCCGAGCAGTGCCCCGCTGAGCAGTCCACCCCGAGCCCAGTCCGCCTGCGCTGCAGACCGTTCGACGTCTGCCCGAACCACGGAGGCGGTCAGCAGCGGAATGGCCCGTCCGGCCCGCCGCGCACCGAGCACCCGCACGTGCCCGACGTCGACGTCCAGCAAGCCACACGCCTCCGCGACCAGGGCGTCGGTGCGCTCCTCGACCGAGGCGCCCCGGGAACGCGCCTCGACCACGACGTGGTGCCACCGCCGGTCCTGACCGGACACCACGTCCTGGTCGGTGATGCGGTAGGTGTCCAGGTGGTCCTCGGTGACCAGGAGGCTGCTGACCGGAGCACCCGCGAACTCGCCGCGGACGAGGCAGAACAGGAGGTCGACCGCGTTGGCCGGGCCGGTCCCGACGGCAGCGCACGACTCGTCTCCCGACAGCGACTGCAGGCGCTGCGGCGCGAGCCCCAGGCCCACGCGAGTCGAGGTCACCGAACCCGACGCCACCGTGCTCACGTGCCACCCGTGGCCGTCCCGCGCCAGCGCCTGGACCGGGGACGTGTCGACACAGCACGTTCCCGCGCCGTCCAACTCCCGGACGAGGCGTGTGACGACGTGGTGTGCGTACCCACCGGCCACGGACCAGAACGGGTACTCGGGCAGACCCGTCTGTTGTCCGGCCCTCGCCCGTGCCACCGTCTCGGGCCAGTACAACGGGAGCCAGCCGCTCCGGTGGTGACGCGCCAGCACCTCGCCGTGCGCCGGTCCGAGCACCTTCTCGGCGAAGGGCGCGACCAACGTGGCGTGGTTGGAGGGGCCGTGGACCACGGGAGCGAGTTCGCCGTAGGTGATGTCCTCGAAGCGAGCCGACGTCGCCTTGACGGCGGGGTGGCGGGGGTCGTCCGGTTCCAGCGGACCTGGTTCGTCGACGCCGGCGTCACGGAAGACGTCGAGGCGGTTGCTCAAGAGGTGGTCGGGCCACCGGCGGCCCGCCACGGAGACCTCCAGAGGGGGGACCCTCGCGAGCGTGAACCGCTTCGTGAACCAGTCGTCCACCTGTTGGCCGAACCTCGTCCAGTCCTGCCGCACCGGGTGCCCCGAGGGGCCGGGTCCCACCGACAGCGGCGAGCTCTCGCCGGCCCGACGCTCGAGCAGCACCATGCCGTTGTCGAAGGCGTGGTCGTCGACGACAGAACCTCTGAAGTGACCGCCGAGCGCTGCGCCGTCGGTGATCACGCGCACGCGCAGCCCGCGGGCGACCAGTTCGCTCGCGGCCACCAGGACCGCGAGGTTGCTCCCGACGAGCAGACGCTCATCCATCGGCGAGCACGGCGTCGACCCAGAGTTCCGACCCGATCTCCGGGAGCAGGGCGGCCAGCGCGTCCAGCCCGTCGAGCAGTTCGGGGGTCAGGAACCCCGTGTCGACGAGGCGTTGCATTCCCGCGTGCGGGAAGGGTTTCACGAGGACCGTCCCCCAGCGCGCGACGGAGAAACCCGCGGTTGCCAGCTCGCCACGAAGACGCTCGAGGTCGTAGGTGGCCCGCTGCTGCATCTGCTGCTGGATCGACGACAGGGCGAAGACGTCCTCGACCAGCCCCATGGCCACAGCGAGCTGGCGGTGCAGGGATCTGGCGTTCGGGACGTTGACGTGCAGGACGCTCGTCGGACCGCAGAACGTCCGGACCGCCTGCAGGAGCGTCTGGGGATCTGGAACCTCGTGCAGAAGGCTGCTCAGCACGACGACGTCGAAGGCTCCGCCCAGATCGGCCGGGTCCGCGTCCTCGGCGAGAGCTTCGACCACCCGGACACCCGCTCGGCCGAGCGCGGCAGCGCGTGCGGTCTCGGCGAAGGCCCGGGCGGGTTCGAGGACGACGATCTCCGCGACTTCGGGCAGATCGGTGAGCAGAGGACTGACACCGCAACCGATCTCGAGCAGTCGAACGGGCGCCGCGGCGCGGACCTGCTGCAGGACGCGCCGGCGACGCAGACCCGCTTGCAACGGTTCGAACGGCAGGCGTTCGTACTGCTCGACGTAGTCCCCCAGGTCGCGCTCCACGTGCGGGGCGGTGACTGCCCGGTCAGCAGGGACAGAGCTCACTGCAGCTCCTTCGACAGGGTGACCTTGAGCGACCCGCAGGCGCCGAGACCACGTTTGAAACGCACCAGACCGGGTTGGTCGGGGGGGCACGTGCCCAGGTCCAGCTGCCGCACACCGAGGGACCGGCAGTGCACGTGCAGGGCGTCCGCGAGGGCCACGACCGGACTCCAGGAGTTGTACTCCGGCAGGTGACCCCAGGCGAAGACGTAGAGGACGTCTGGACTGAGCCGGAGGCAGAAGGCCGTGGCCGCGAGCCCACCTCCCGACTCCACGCCCACGAGGACCACACGGTCGGGGTAGAGGTCCTGCATGTCCTGCATCTGGCGCAGGTCCATCGACAACCGCCACCCGCGAGCTGCACGGCTCGCCACGAGGTTCTTGTGGACGCTCGGCAGGAGGTCGGGCGCGAGAAGTCGACCCGTGAGGCCGTCGCGGTGGCACTTGCGCAGGCGTTTGGCGTTTCCCCGGTCCATCCGCGCCTCCAACGGCGCCTCGTCGACGGGGATGACCTCGTCGACCTCTGCGCGCGCCAGGGACCACCCCTGCCGGCAGAAGACCTCCACCTGGTCGCTCACCCGCTGCAGATCGTGCCCCAGAGGCGGAAGGACCACCTCCAGTCGGCGAGCGCCCCGTCCACGCAATTCGGCTTCCACCGCCTCGAGGAACGGCGCCGCGTCGACCAGCGGCCGGTCCGTGCGCCAGGCCATTCCGGCGAAGGTCCCTCGTGCGGGACTGCGCCACGTCCCGGGCGCGACCTGACCGAAGTGGAGGGTGCCGGTGTCCCACCCGTCGGAGCCCCACCGGAAGTGGACGGCCGGACCGGCTCCGGCGTGCAGGGAGAAGAAGTCGTAACGGTGGAACAGGTCCTGCGGCCACGTGGTGACCGGCCTGCCTTCACGCAGTCCCTCGCGCCCCGGTTCGGCGGTGGAGGACGCCGCGAGGGACGCGGGGGAAGGGGCCTCAGGTGGATCGGCGGACACGCGCCCACGACACACGGACACCCCGTTTGTCGCTACCGTTTGTCCACTCCCAGTCACGGGAGCGCACTTTACGTGATGAGATGTGACCTCCGCTGCCACTGCGGTCACTCGAGTCACAGACTCGGAGCAGGAGGAAGAGATGCGCATCGGCATCGTGGGGCTCGGCTACTGGGGGTCCAAGCACGTCAGGGTCCTCAGCACCTTGAGCGACGTCGACGACGTCGTCGTGCACGACGCGAACGCCAGCCGCATGGAGGTCATCGCGGCGGCGTTCCCCAGCGTCCGCCAGGCGCCGTCGCTGGAAGCCCTCCTCGCCTCGGTGGACGGCCTCGTCATCGCCACCCAGCCGTCCAGCCACGCCACGATCGCCCGGGAGGCCCTGGCTCGAGGTGTCCACGTCCTCGTCGAGAAGCCCTTGGCGCTCGCCTCGGACGACGCCCGGCAACTGGTCGCCATGGCAGCCGCGGCGCGCACGACACTCATGGTCGGTCACACCTTCGCCTACAACCCGGCGGTTCGCGCCCTGCGCGACCTGATTCGACGAGGTGAGCTCGGCGACGTCCTCCACGTCGACAGCGAGCGGCTCAACCTGGGCCTCTACCAGTCGGACTGCGACGTCCTGTGGGACCTGGCGCCGCACGACATCAGCATCGTGAACTCGATCACCGGGACGTCACCGACCTCGGTCCGGTGCTGGGGTCGCGGTCACATCGACCGGTCGGTGACGGACAACGCGTACCTGATGCTGGACTACGAGGAGACGGGGACCCAGGCCGTGGTCCACGTGAGCTGGCTGAGTCCGCACCGCGTGCGACGACTCACCGTCGTGGGGTCGCAGCGCATGGCGGTCTTCGACGACCTGGCGAACGACGAGCGGCTACGGGTCTTCGACAAGGGCGTCACACCCGCCGAGGTGACCCAGGCGCACGACCAGCCCATGACCTACCGCTACGGCGACATCCACGCCCCCTACATCCCCTTCCAGGAACCGCTCCTGCTGGAGGACCAGCACTTCGTGGAGTGCATCAGGACGGGGAACCCCCCGTTGACCGGCGGCGAGGCCGGTCTCGACGTGGTGCGCACGCTCGAAGCCGCTTCCGTCTCCCTGCAGACCGGGACCGAGGTCCGGCTCGACGAGATCAACCTGGCCGACGCGCACCGCGCCCACCCGCCGGTGCTGGTGCTGCGGTGAGCGTGGACCCGATCCCCTTCCTGGACCTGGGCCGCGCCCAGCGGGAGCTGCACGCTGGGCTCGACGAGGCCTGGCGCTCGGTGACCCGCAGTGCCCGCTTCGTCGGCGGCCCGTTCGTGGAGGCCTTCGAAGAGGCCTGGGCGGTCGAGCACGGGATCGAGCACGCGGTCGGCGTGGCGAACGGGACCGACGCACTCGAGCTGGTCCTCAGGGGCCTCGGCGTCGGCCCGGGGGACGAGGTCGTCGTCCCCGCGAACACCTTCATCGCCACGGCGGAAGCCGTCCTTGCAGTGGGAGCCGTTCCGCACTTCGTCGACGTCGACCCGGAGACGTTGCTGGTGACCCCGGAGACGGTGGCTGAGGGGATCACGGACCGGACGGCCGCCGTGATCGTGGTCCACCTGTACGGGCAGGCCGCGGACGTCCCCGGCATCGCCGCGCTTGCCGCCCGCACGGGTGCCGTGGTCGTCGAGGACTGTGCCCAGGCGCAAGGGGCTCGGTGGGACGGACGACCCGTGGGAACCATGGGCGTCGCCGGCTGCACGAGCTTCTACCCCGGCAAGAACCTCGGCGCCTTCGGCGACGGTGGGGCGGTGATCACCCGGGACGCGTCGCTCGCGCGAGCGGTCCGCCGTTACGGGGACCACGGCCGGTCGGAGGTCTTCAAGTACGAGCACCCGGTCGTCGGCAGGAACAGTCGGCTGGACGCGCTGCAGGCAGCCGTCCTCCTGGTCAAACTGCCGCACCTGGAGGACTGGAACTTCCAGCGGCGAGCGGCGGCGGAGCAGTACCGCTCCCGGCTCGCGGGCGACGAAGCTGTCGAGCTCGTGAAGCAGGACCCGTCGAGCACATCGGTCCACCACCTGATGGTGGTGCGGGTCGAGGACCGCGACCGTGTGCAGGCGGACCTCACGGCCGCCGGCATCGGCACCGCCGTCCACTACCCCGTCCCCTGCCACCAGCAGAAGGACTACACGATGCTGCCCCGCACCTGTGTGGAGGAGACCGAACGGTCGAGCCCCAGACTGCTGAGCCTGCCCATGTTCCCGGGCATCACCCGGGACGAGGTCGACCGCGCCTGCGACGAACTGGTCGCAACGGTCCGGGCGAGGGGCTGACGCGTCAGGCCGTCCGCGCCACCGGTACCGAGAACTGCGCGAAGCTGGACAGCGCCAGCCGGCTGCGGAAGTCGCTCTGCGTCCCGACGGCGGCGTAGTACGCCTCCTTGCGCTTCACGGCAGCGCCGGACCCGGCGGTCTTGAGCACCATCTCCGGGGACAGGTGGGTGTTCATCCCGTCGCGCAGGAGGACGAGGGCCTCGGCGCGCATCTGCGAGATGCGCGACTCGGAGACACCGAGCTCCTCGGCCAGCTCGGCCATGGGCCGCTCCTGGAGGAAGTAGCCCTCGACCACGTGGCGCAGGCGCTCCGGCAGGACGGTGACCGCGGAGCGGAGGTAGCCGAGCCGCTCGCGGTGCAGGATCTCCTGCTCCGGGCCGGGCGTGTGGGTCGGCAGGTGGTCGTCGAGGGAGGCGCCCTCGGCGGTGAAGCCCTGCATGGACAGCACCATGGAGCGCTGCGCCTCGTCGCGCGTCTCGGCCAGCTCCTTCTCCGAGACGCCCAGGGACGCGGCGAGCTCGGTCGAGGTGGGGGTGCGGCCGAGCTGAGTGGTGAGCTGGTCCTCGGTCTGCGACAGCTTGCGCTGCCGGCTGCGGACGCCGCGCGAGGCCCAGTCCTGGCCGCGCAGGTCGTCGAGGATGGCACCGCGGATGCGGGTGTTGGCGTAGCGGTTGAACGGGACGCCGGTGTTCGGGTCGTAGGCCCGCGACGCCTGGAACAGGGCCATGAGACCGGCCGAGGTCAGATCGTCGCGACTCACGTGCGACGGCAGGCGGCCGATGAACTCACTGGTGATGTAGCCGACGAGCGGCAGGTGCTGCTCGACGAGCGCACTGCGCTCGGATGCGCTCAGCTCGACCATGGGGAGCTCCCGGGTGGCGATGGCAACGTCTGCGGTCACACACCCCTTCTCGGCACGATCCCCCTCGTGACTTGAGCGCCGAACGGGTGAGGCCTCACCCCGGCGCGCTGCTCCGAACGGGACCGTCGGCACGACGCTGGGTGCGGGAGTCGCCAGTGGGGGTGACGTCCGACCCGTTCGGCCCACGGGAGTTCAGCCGACCCCGTCCGCGCGCCGAGAGTTGTTCGGGAGCACCCGTCACCAGAACCCTGGGACGTGTGGGACCAGTGAGGCGGGAGGACGCTCGTGAAGCAACTGTGGCAGGTCGTGCAGGACTTGGAGTTCGCCTTCAAGAAGGGGTGGCTCACGCCCACCTACCTGGACAACTACGCCGTCAAGCACGGTGAGCGCGTCAGTGCCCTCTACGCCCTGTGCGCGAGGAACTTCCTCGAGGTCGAGCACGAGATCGGGCGCAACGACCACATCGCCAGGGAACGCTCGCGCGGGCTGGACCAGGGCGCGGTCAACCGCGCCATGGAGGAGGAGGCCCGCGTGCTCAACCAGGAGATGCGCCGGGCCCGTGAGGACGGCCGGCCCTACGCGCTCCGCAAGCCCTCGAAGAACGCGCAGTTCGTCCGCAAGACGGGAAGCTGAGCAAGCGCGGCCACACTGCGGGACGTCGACGGACGAGGGCCGGCTCCCGTCGGGGGCACCGGACTCGTAGCGCTGCAGCGTGTGGATGTCGCGCTCGAGCAAGCAGTCCGTCGACGTCGAGGTGGGTGACTCCACCTCGACCAGGACGTCAGGGACACCAGCCGGTCCTGCGCAAGGCGCCGGCGACGTGCCGGTGGGCGGGTCCTTCGTCCTGACCGGATCACAGCCAGCGACCTCCCCGATCCACCCCTCCGCCACCTCAGCTCGTGGTACGGCCCGCCGATGGACGCTCGAGCACCACCGACGACAGGCAACGGGGAAGGACACGCATGGGACTCGCCGAGGTCTCCGGCATCCTCTGGAAGGAGCGGGAGCTGCTGGAGCTGCTCCTGTTCAAGCTCGAGGAGGAACAGCTCGTGCTGGCCAGCGGCCGCACGCGTTGGCTGGCGCACGCGACCCGCGAGGTCGAGTTCGTCATGGAGCAGATCCGGACGACCGAGCTCCTGCGTGCGACCGAAGTGGACGCCGTGGCCGCCGAGCTCGACCTCGAGCCCGGCCCGAGCCTCAACGCCGTCGCCGACGCCGCACCGGACCCGTGGGGCGAGATCTTCCGCGGCCACCGCGACGCCTTCCTGACCCTCACCGCGGAGATCCAGGACCTGGCCGACGCCAACCGCGACCTCCTCAACGCAGGGTCCCGCGCACTGCGCGAGACCCTCCTCGGGCTGGACAAGCCCCTCGACACCTACACCGCCAAGGGCAAGAACACGGCCGCGTCCACCGGTGGGTCCCGCGCCCACTTCGTCGACGAAGCACTCTGACCGGCCCGCTGAAAGGACCCCGAGACGATGAGCACCTTCTCCGGCATCAACAACGCCTCCCGCGCCCTGACCGCCGCCCAGCGCGGCATGGAGGTCACGGGCCAGAACATCGCGAACGTCGGCACCGAGGGGTACTCCCGGCAGCGCGTCGAGCAGTCCGCGAGCGTCCTGAACCAGACGGGCCAGTTCACGCAGAAGTTCGTCCCCGGTGACGGCGTCGTCGTCACGGGCCTGACCCGCGTGTCGGACGCCCTCGCGACCGCGACGGCCCGCCAGGACTCGGCCGCCGCACAGGAACAGGCGGCGGCCAGCACCGTGTGGTCCAGCATCGAGAACGCCATCGGCGACACCGGAGCCACCGGACTCAGCAAGAACCTCGCCGACCTGTCGGCGTCGTGGAGCGACCTCGCGGCCAAGAGCGGCAACGACGGGCTGGCCGGCGCACAGGCGCTCGTCATCACCCGCAGCCAGACCGTCGCCACGCAGGTCTCGGGGATGAACGACCAGCTCGAGGCCCAGTACGACCAGCTCGGTCTCCAGGCCCAGACGCTGGCCTCGCAGGCCAACACCATCGCGACGAACGTGGCCAAGCTCAACACGTCCATCCGCGAGACCCTCGGCAACGGGGCCTCGGCCAACGAGCTGATGGACCAGCGGGACCAGTACCTCAACCAGCTGGCCGACCTCACCGGGTCCCGCGTCGTGAACCAGCAGAACGGCACGGTCGACGTCTTCGTCGGCAACGCCGCCATCGTCTCGGGCGACTTCTCGTACCAGCTGAGCCTGCGCACCCAGACGAGCACGACCGACAAGACGGACGTCGCCGCGGGGGCCGAGAAGATCGGCAACCAGATCGTCGCCCGCATCGGCGGCCAGGACGCCGGCCCGGTCACGGGGTCCCTCAAGGCGACGCTCGACGGGGCCAACAAGACCCTGGCCGACCAGCAGAAGGGCCTCGACGACTTCGCGACCAAGCTCGCGTCGACCGTCAACACGGCCTACGGCTCGACGTTCTTCAGCAGCGTCGCACCCGGCTGGAACGCCGGTGACCCGGTCAAGGCCTCGCAGCTGCAGGTCGCCGTCACCTCCTCGACGTTCCGGGACAGCACGACGTCCGGCACCGGTCCCGGCTCCGCCGACCGCGTGTACGCCACAGCCGTCAAGAACGCGTTCGCCGACGTCAAGAGCGACTGGCGCAGCAACGTCACCAACCTCGCCGCCCTCGCGCAGTCGGCCTCGAACCGTGCCGACCTCTCCGCGCAGGTGTCGCTGAAGTCCGGCGCCGTCCGCGACGGCGTGTCCGGCGTCAACCTCGACGAGGAGATGACGAACCTGGTGGCCTACCAGCACGCCTACTCCGCGGCCGCCCGCGTCCTGACCAGCATCGACGAGGCGCTGGACACCCTCATCAACCGCACCGGCCTCGTCGGCCGCTGACGACTGACCTGACCGGAGGAGACACCATGCTCGGCCGCATCACCCAGCGCAGCCTCGCGATGAACGCGCTCACGAACCTGCAGAGCACGCAGGCACGCGCGGCGAAGTTCCAGGAGCAGATCACCAGCGGAACCTCCCTGCCCAAGGGCTCGGAGGACTCCGTCCGCGCCGCCGCCGCACTGCGCCTGAACGACCAGATCGCCGTCAACACCGAGAACTCGCGCAACCTCGACGAGGCCCGCGGGTGGATGACGACGCAGGAGCCGGCGCTGGACAGCACCACGTCCGCCCTGCAGAAGGTCCGCGACCTCACGGTCCAGGCCGGCAACAGCGCCCTGGACGCGAACGGCCGGGCCGCGATCGCCAAGCAGATCCGGGAGATCAAGAACACCGTCCTGGGAGACGCGAACACCCAGTACCAGGGCCGGGCCGTGTTCGCCGGCACGTCGGCCACGACGACCGCCTTCGCCGTGACGACCCCGTACACGTCGAACGACGACGGCGGCTCGGTGACGCGCACGATCTCCCCCGGTGTGACGACCTCGGTGAACATCTCCGGCAACAGCGTCTACGGGGCCCAGACCCCCGGGACGACGACGGTCTTCCAGGAGCTGGACACCCTCGCCGACGACATCGAGGCCGGGAACCTCAGCACCAGCACCGTGTCGCTCAGCACGATCGACAGCCGCATCAACCTGGCGACGAACGCCCGCGCGGTGATCGGTGCGAAGACGAACCAGCTCGACCACGCCGACGACGTGAACACGACGCAGCTGCAGTACCTCACCTCGCAGCTCGACGACGTGCAGGGCGTGGACCCCATGAAGGCGTACCTGGAGTTCAACCAGCAGAACATCGCCTACCAGGCCGCCCTGCAGGCGACCGCGAAGACCGTGCAGGTCTCCCTCCTCGACTTCCTCCGCTGACCCGTCCCCACCTCCGGAGTTCCTAGAGTGACCCTCATGACCGACGCGCCCGTGTCCGCCCCCGTCATCGAGTTCGTCTCGCCCATCATGGGCCTGCCGCACCACACGGCGTTCCACCTCCACCCGCTGGACGACGAGGGGAACCTCTGGTCGCTGCGCGAGGCGGGCGGTACCCAGACCCGCCTCGTCGTGGTCGCGCCGGGACGGTTCTTCCCGGGGTACGCCCCGGAGATCGACGACGACACCGCGGCTGCGCTCGACCTGCGTGACGCGAGCGAGGCGGCTGTCCTGAACGTCGTGAACATCGGCGACGACCCGGCCACGGCGACCGTCAACCTGCTGGCCCCGATCGTCATCAACCACCGGACCCTGAAGGCCGCGCAGGCCGTCCTCGTGGGCACCGACCTCCCCCTCCGGGCACCGCTCCTGGCCCGCTGACGACCCGCTGCACCGGACGCCCCGCCGAGGTCTCGGCGGGGCGTCCGTGCGTTCCGGGGAGGGACACGAGTGGCGCGACGGATCGCTGATTGTTCGCTACTGTCTGTAGTGGCCGAGCAGCCAGCGAAACGCTCCGGGACCGACTTCCCCGGGGCTTGCAGACGAAGGGATCGTCGTTGTGAGCATCGCTTCCGAAACCACCCCCAAGATCGAGTTCATCTCACCCCTCGTGGGTCTCGAGGAGCACCGCAGCTTCGAGCTCGAACCCCTCGACGAGGACGGCCTGTTCTTCACGATGCGGTCGACGTCCGACCCCAGCCTCCAGCTGGTGGTGGCCGACCCGATGCCGTTCTACCCGGACTACGAGCCGATGATCGACGGGGACACCGCGCGTTCCCTCGAGATCGTCGACGAAGCGGACGGGGCCGTCCTGGCCGTCGTCAACATGGCGGGGGGAGCCGAGAAGGCGACCATGAACCTCCTCGCCCCCATCGTCCTGAACCCCAAGGCCCACCGCGCCACCCAGGCCGTCCTCTACGGCAAGGACCAGCCGCTGGACGCCCCCCTCGTCCGCAAGGACTGACCCAGCGCACGCGGTCCGGACCGGTCGAGGGGCCGGTCCGGCCCGCGCCCGTTAGCGTCGAGGCATGGACCTCGAACGACCTGTCGCCCCGGACCCCTACTCGCTGCTCCCCTCGGTGCCGAGCTTCTCCCTCCACTCGACCGACGTCACGTCGGGTGAGCAGATGGCGGAGGAGCACGCGAGCGGGAACGTCTCTCCGCAGCTGAGCTGGGACGGTTTCCCCGAGGGCACGAAGAGCTTCCTCGTCAACTGCTTCGACCCCGACGCCCCCACGCCGGCGGGGTTCTGGCACTGGACGGTCGTGGACGTCCCCGTCGGCGTCACGAGCCTGGAGCAGGGCGCCGACGCCCCCACGGGCGCCACGGTGCTGCTCAACGACATGGGCACCGCGGACTTCACCGGTGCTGCCCCGCCGCCCGGAGACCGGGCGCACCGCTACGTCTTCGCCGTGCACGCCCTCGACGTCGAGTCGCTCGGCCTGCCCGACGGCGCGACGCCGACGGTGGCGGCGTTCACGTCCCTCGGCCACGTGCTGGCCCGCGCGACGATCAGCCCCGTCTACTCGCGGTGAGCGGGCCGCAGCGCGCGGCGGGGTCGCTCACGCTGCGGCCGGCGGCCGACCACCCCGAACTCCTCCCGGAAGCGGTCCGCGCGGCGTTGCCCGACGGTGCGTGGGTCGCCGACATCGACCCCGACCTCGCCGACACCGCAGCACTGGTCGAGGCCGCGGCGGTCCCGCTGGACGGGTCGGCGAACTGCGTCGTCGTCGCCGGCAAGCGCGAGGGGCAGGAACGCGTCGCCGCCTGCGTCGTGCTCGCCAGCACCCGCGCGGACGTCAACGGAGCCGTGAAGCGCCTGCTGGAGGTCCGCAAGGCGTCGTTCCTGCCGATGGAGCGCGCCGTCGAGGAGTCCGGCATGGAGCACGGCGGCATCACCCCCGTCGGCCTGCCCGACGGGTGGCGCGTCCTCGTGGACCAGCGGGTGGCCGCCACGGACTGGCTGCTCATCGGGTCGGGGCTGCGCCGCTCCAAGCTCGTCGTGCGCGGCAGCGACCTCGCCGCCCTCCCGGGCGCCGAGGTCGTGGACATCGGCATGGACATCGCGCAGGGCTGACGTGCGCCTCACGGTGCGGGGCTCCCGGCCGGCGGCGGACGTCTGGGCGGACTACGCCGAGACCGCCCGCTGGCCGACCTGGGCCCCGCACCTGACGGCCGTGGTGACGGAGGCGGCGCGGATCGCCGAGGGCGTCACGGGCCGTGTCCGCGGCGGCCCGGTGGCCCTGCCGTTCACGGTGACCGCCGTCGACGAGGACGCCATGACGTGGTCCTGGCGGGTGCTGGGGATCGATCTGCACCACACCGTCCGCGCCGTCCCCGGCGGCTGCGTCACGACCTTCGACGGGCCCGCCCCGTACCTCCCCGTCGCCTGGATCGCCCTGCGCCGCCTGGTGTCACGTGGAGGACAGCAGGCGGGACACCGCGTCCACGGGTGAGCGCTCCCCCGCCAGCACCGCGACGACGTCGCGCACGAACGGCAGGTCCGCGTCGCGCCGCAGCAGGGCCGGGGCCGTCGCGACGCCCTCGGCGGTCCCGCCGGCCCGGCCCACGGCGTCCGCCAGGGCCAGCCCCTCCCCCAGGGCCACGCCGACCCGGTGGTTGCGGGACAGGGTCGAGGTGCTCGTCGCGACGAGGTCGCCGGCACCGGCCAGACCCAGGAACGTCTCCGGCCGCGCCCCGAGCCGACCCCCGAGGGCGGCCATCTCGCTGAGCCCCAGCGTCAGCACGGCGGCGCGGGCGTTCGCACCGAGTCCGGCCCCCTCGACCATCCCGACGGCCAGGGCCACGACGTTCTTGAACGCCCCGGCGACGTCGACGCCGACCACGTCGGTGACCGCGTGCGCGTGGAACTGCGGCGTGGTGAACGCGGCGGCCACCCGGCGGGTCACGCCCTCGTCCTCCCCGGCCACGACGGTGGCCGCGGGTTGTCCCCGGGCGATCTCGGCGGCGAGGTTCGGACCCGACAGGGCCAGGACCAGCCGGTCGCGCAGGACGTCCTGCACGACCTCGGTCCCGAACTGCCCCGTCGCCGTCTCGACCCCCTTGGCGAGGTTCACCACGGGAACGTCGGGCACGACCGGCGACCACTGCGCGAGGTGGGACCGCAACTGCTGCAACGGGACCGCGAGCACGACGAGGGAAACCCCCCGCAGCACGGTGCGGACGTCGGGGCTGGGGGTGATGCGCGGGGACAGCGGGATCCCCGGCAGGTACCGCGAGTTCTCACCCGTCGTCGCGATCTCCTCGGCCAGTTCGGGCCGGCGGCACCACAACCCGACGTCGGCGTGGTGCGTGAGGACGGCGGCCACCGTCGTCCCCCACGCTCCGGCCCCCAGGACGGCGACGCGCACGGTGCCCACGCTACGCCCGCCGCGTCTCCCAGAGGGCGACCGCGCTGGCGGCCGCGACGTTCAGGCTGTCGACGCGGGGGTCCATCGGGATCCGCACCACGACGTCCGCGGCGGCCAGAGCCCGCCGGCTCAACCCGTCCCCCTCGGCGCCCAGCAGGAACGCCAACCGCTCGGGTACCTCGAACTCCCCGAGGGCCACGGAGTCGTCCGACAAGGCGAGGGCGGCGACGGTGAACCCCGCCGCGCGCAGCAGGTCCAGGTCCCCCGGCCAGGACGTCGCCCGCGCCCACGGCAGGTGCAGCACCGTTCCCATGGAGACCCGGACGCTGCGCCGGTACAGCGGGTCCGCGCACCGTGGGCTCACGACGAACGCGTCCACGCCGAAGGCCGCGACCGAGCGGACGATCGCGCCGACGTTCGTGGCGTCGGCGATGTCCTCCAGCACGACGAGCCGCGCCGGACCGGGCGGCAGCGCCGCGAGCACGTCCGCGACCGAGCGTGGCGCGGGTCGAGCGAAGGACCCCAGCGCGCCGCGGTGCAGGTCGACCCCGGTGAGGGCCTCGACCGCCTCGGGCGGCGCGACGAACACCGGTACGTCGTCCGGCAGGTCGCCCTCGAGTTCGGCGAAGCGGTGCGGGGACAGGAGGAACGAGCGCGGGACGTACCCGCTCTCGAGGGCCCGCCGGACCACCTCGACGCTCTCGGCGAGGAACAGCCCCTCGGCCGGCTCGCGCCGCGTCCGCAGCTGCACGTCGCGCAGCGCGGTGAAGTCGCGGAGGAACCCCGTGTACCGGGGGTCGTCGAGGTCCTCGAGGTCGATCCGCGGCACGCGGTGAACCTACAGGACGGGCTCCCGCAGGACGCGCGGCGTCCCGGTGCGCCGTGCTTCCAGCGCCGGCAGGTCCACGACGTCCCGCACGTCGGGGCTCGGGCGACCCAGCAGGAAACCCTGGGCCGAGTCGCACCCGAGGCGCTTGAGGGCCTCGAGCTGGTCGGAGGACTCCACGCCCTCGGCGACGACACCGACCCCCATGTTCTTGGCCATGCCGATGATCCCGGCGACGACCGCCTCGTCCTGGCGGTGCCGGCCGAGACCCGCGACGAAGTGCCGGTCGACCTTGACGTGGTCGATGGGCATGGTCTGCAGGTGCGCGAGGGAGGAGATGCCGGCCCCGAAGTCGTCGACCGCCACGCGGACCCCCATCATCCGCAGCGCGTGCAGCGTGGAGAAACCGGCGTTCGCGTCGGCGACGAGGAACTCCTCGCTGACCTCGACGAGCAGGGCGTTGCCGGCGGGACCCGTCGGCTGGGACGACGCCACGGCGTCGAGGAGTTCGGCGTTAGCCAACTGCCGGCGCGACACGTTGACGGCGACCGTGAGCTGGCAGTCCTCGATGGTGGAGTACCAGTGCTCCAACGTCTTCCACGCCTCGTCGATGACCCACTTGCCGATCTCGACGATGAGCCCGCTGCGTTCGGCCAGGGGCACGAACTCGGCCGGCTGCAGCAGGCCGCGGCGCGGGTGCTGCCAGCGCAGCAGCGCCTCGACGCCCTGCACGTGCCCGTCCCGCAGGTCGACGATCGGCTGGTAGTGCAGGCGCAACTGCCCCTCGGCCACGGCCAGGGCGAGGTCGTCCTCGGTCTGCAACGTGTCGACGGCCTGCGCCTGCATCCGTTCGTCGAACAGTTCCGAGCGCGCCTTGCCGCCTTCCTTCGCCCGGTACAGCGCGGCGTCCGCACGGCGCAGGAGCTTGGAGGCGTCCGCCTCGTCCCGGGCCAGGGCGATGCCGACGCTGGGGGTGATGACCAGGCGGCGACCCTGCCCGAACTCGATGGGGCGGTCGGCGATGGAGTTCACGACGCGCTCGGCGATGCGTGAGGCGTTCAGCTCGTCGGCGAGGTCCTCGCACAGCACGGCGAACTCGTCGCCGCCGAAGCGGGCGACGGTGTCCTCGGGACGGACGGCGGCGCGCAGCCGGTTGGCGACCTCGATGAGGACGATGTCGCCGACGGCGTGCCCGTGGGTGTCGTTGACGGTCTTGAACCCGTCGAGGTCGAGGTAGAGCACGGCGCAGGCGCCCGAACTGCGCCGGGCCAGGGCGTGCTGGAGGCGGTCGGTGAACAGCTGCCGGTTGCCGAGGTCGGTCATCGGGTCGTGCAGCGCCTGCCGCAGTGCGGCGTCGAGGGCCTCCTGCTGCTGCCGACCCTCGGTGTCGAGGCGGACGGCGGACTGCAGGGCCAGGACGAGCAGGAGGAGGGCGGCGACCAGTCCGCCGGCCAGCGCGGCCAGCAGGACGTGCAGCGAGGGGCCGCCGTTGGCCAGCACCTCGGTGAGGGCGACGACACCGACGACCACGAGCGGGGAGACGACCGCCCAGGGCACGACCCGGGTGCGGACGTCGTCGCCCGCCGCGTGCCGCGCCGACCAGGGCCAGCGGCTCATCCCGGGTCCCCTCCCTCGTCTCGTGAGTCACTCGTGACGCGTGCGTCACTGAGCAGCTCACTGAATGCTCATCGTGATTGAACCAACACGTTCTGTCTACTTCACCCGGTCGGCCGCGTCACCACGGACCACCCCGATCGGCCCTGAAGTCACCCGATCGGCCCCCGCCTGCCTCACGAGAGCGGCGCGTACCGCTGCTCGGGACGCCCGGTGGCGCCGTAGCGCAACCGCAGCGCGAGCTTGCCCTCACCGTCCAGCGCCGCGAGGTGGCGCTGGGCAGTCGCGCGCGAGATGCCGGTGGCGGCCGCGACGTCGGCGGCCGACAGCGGTTCGGCGGCCTCGGCCAGGGCGCGCAGGACGAGGTCGCGGGTGGCGCTCGTCGCGGTGCTGCCCCCGCGGGTGGCGGCGGCGTCGGCGTGCAGGGCGCGGAAGGCCGCGTCCGCGACGTCCTGGTCGAGGGGCTGGCCGTGCTCCTCGGCGGTGGCCAGGACGCGGCGGTAGCGGGCGTAGGCGCGCAACCGGGTGTGCAGCACGGCCTCGCCGAACGGTTTGACGAGGTAGCCCAGCGCGCCGCAGCGCACGGCGCGACGGAAGGTCCCCGGTTCCCCCGCGGCGCTCAGCACGAACGCGTCGCACACCCCGAGCAGGTCCAGACCCGAACCGTCGGGCAGGTAGACGTCGAGGAGCGCGAGGTCGACGGGGGTCCCCGCGGCCTGCTGCCGCGCCAGGACCGCCCGCGCCTGCGCGACGGAACCGGCGGTCCCGGCCACTTCGAACCCGGCGACCGCGTCGACGTACCCGGCGTGCAGCGACGCGACCCGGAAGTCGTCGTCCACGACGAGCACCCGCAACCCTCCGCTCATCACGTCACCTCCAACTGGTGGACGGGCGTCAGCGCCCCGGGCAGCCGCACGACGAACACGGCACCACCGGCCGGACCGGCGGGCGCCAGCCACGCGTCCCCGCCACGGGCGCGCGCCACCTGCCGGACCAGCCCCAGCCCGATCCCGTGGCCCTCCTCGTCGCGGGTCGTCACCCCGGTTTCGAACACGCTGTCGCGCAACGCCTCCGGCACCCCCGGCCCCGAGTCGGCGACGGCCACGACGAGGTCGGCACCCTCCTGCACGAGATCGACCTCCACGCGGGCGTCGGCGCTGCCGGCGGCCGCGTTGACGGCGTTGTCGACGAGGTTCCCGAGCACGGTCGTGACGTCGACGGGGTCGGCGACCCGGCCCGCGACCGAGACCTCCCCGAGCGCGAGGACGACCTGCCGCTCCCGGGCGTGGGCGGCCTTGGCCGCGACGAAGGCCTGCAGGTAGGGGTCGGCGACGGCGTCGAGGCCCTCCACGCGACTGCCGAGCGGACCGGTCGCCAGCAGCGTGCGGACGTAGGCCCCGGCCTCCTCCGGCCGTCCCGTCTCCAGCAGGCCCGCGACGAGGTGCAACCGGTTGGCGAACTCGTGCCGCTGGGCACGCAGCACCTCGCCCACGGCCTGCACGGCGTCGAGCTGGCGGGTGAGCAGCTCGACGTCGGTGCGGTCGGCGACGGTGACGACGTGACCGAGGAGCCGGCCGTCGCGGTCGACGCGCCGGGCCGACAGGAGCAGGGCCCGGTCGCCCACGACGGCGAGCACGGGGGCGGCCGGCGGGCTGCCGACGACGTCGCGCACCGCGGGGGGCAGGTCGTCGAGCTCGGCCCCGGCCGGGACCGGCCGGCCGAGCAGCCGGGCGGCCTCCCCGTTGGCCAGGACGACCCGCCCGTCCGGCCCGAGGGACACGACCCCCTCGGCGATGCCGTGCAGGACGGCGTCGTGGGCCTGCAGGATCCCGCCGAGCTCCTCGGGCTGCAGCCCGAGGGTGAGGCGGCGCAGCCGGCCGGCGAGGGCGCCCGCCCCGGCCAGGCCGACGGCGAGGGCGCCCACGGCGACCGCCAGCGCCGGCCACAGGGCGTCGCGGGCGCGGTCGGCGATCGCCGCCGACCCCACCCCGACGCTCACCTCACCGACGACGCGGTCCGAGCCCAGCGCGCGGACGGGCACCTTGGCCCGGGCGGAGGCCCCGAGCGTGCCGGTCTCGTCGGTCACGACCTCCTCGCCCGCCAGCGCGCGGGTCGGGTCGGTGCTGACGCGCTCCCCGAGGACGGCCGGGTTGGGGTGGGCCAGCCGCAGGCCGCGGTCGTCGGTGACGACGACGAAGAGGGCGCCCGTGCGGGCGCGGACCGCCTCGGCCTCGCGCTGGACGAGCCCGTCGCGCAGGGTCGCGGCGTCGGCGGGCGGGCCGTCGCTGGCCGCCGTCACGGCCGACCGGACGGCGTCGTCCTCGGCGAGGGTGCGGGCGACGTCGAGGCTGCGGTTGCGCGACTCCACGACGGCCTGCTGGTGCAGGAGGTAGACCGACCCGCCGCAGCCGACGGCGAGGACGACGGCGACGAGCAGGAGCAGCACGGCCAGCACCTGCCGGCTGAACGTCCATCGTCGGGGGTCCACGCAGCGCACGGTAGTCCCGGGCCCCGCATGAGCACAACGCGCACAACAGGCGGAACGCTCAGTGCGCCGTTCAGTGCGCGCAACCCCTCCCGACGACCGGGAGTTCCCTACGGTTCCCGTCAGTCCCGTTCGACGGAGAACTCGGAGCAACGATGCTGGTCATCCTCGGTTTCACCATGGTCGCCCTGTTCATGGTCCTCATCATGACGAAACGGCTCACGCCGGTCGTCGCCCTCATCCTCGTCCCCCTCGTGTTCGCCGTCATGGCCGGCGCTGGTGTCGGCGTCGGGGACGCGGTGATGGACCAGGTCGGGAAGTTCGCCCCCACGGCCGCGCTGCTGTTCTTCGCGATCGTCTACTTCGGCCTGATGATCGACGTGGGGTTGTTCGACCCGCTCATCAAGCTGATCCTGCGGATCTGCGGGAACTCCCCCGTCCGCGTCGTCATCGGCACCGCGGTGCTGACCTCGCTCGTCTCCCTCGACGGGGACGGGTCCACGACCTTCATCATCACGGTCTCGGCGATGCTGCCGCTCTACCTGCGACTCGGCCTGTCGCCCGTCGTGCTGACCGTCGTGGCGAACCTCGCCGCCGGCGTCATGAACATCATCCCCTGGGGCGGGCCGACGGTCCGGGCCGCGACCGCGCTCGGCGTCTCCCCCTCGGAACTGTTCAACCCGATGGTCCCGAGCATGCTCGCCGGGCTCGCGGCCGTCGTCGTCATGGCGTGGACGCTGGGGTTGGCCGAGAAGCGCCGCCTGGAGAAGGCGGGCCGCGAGATGGGCATCGAGACCGTCGAGCTCGTCCCGGCGCGCGAACTCGCCCTGGCCGGCGGCGGCACGGGATCGGGCACGACCCGTCGCGGCACGGGGTCGGCCGGCGGAACCGCCACGGGCGGCGACGACGACGGGATGACCCGCGGCGCCCTCGACCCCGACCGCGTCACGCTGCGCCCCAAGCTCATCTGGTTCAACGGCGCCCTCACCGTTGCGCTGCTCGTCCTGCTCGGCATGGACGTCATGCCGCTGCCGTTCCTCTTCATGGTGGCCTCGGCCCTGGCGCTGCTGGTGAACTTCCCCAAGCCGTCCGAGCAGGTCGAGCGCATCAAGGAGCACTCCTCCAGCATCGTCTCCGTCGTCGCGATGGTGTTCGCGGCGGCCGTCCTCACCGCGGTCCTGTCCGAGACGGGCATGGACACCTCGATGGCCCGCTGGCTCGTCGACATCGTCCCGGACGCGTGGGGTCCGCACCTGGCCGTCATCACCGGGGTCCTCAGCATGCCGCTGACGTTCTTCCTGTCGAACGACGGTTTCTACTTCGGCGTGCTGCCGATCCTGTCGGAGGCGGCCTCGCACTACGGCATCTCGGGCGTCGAGATGGCCCGCGCCTCGATCGTCGGGCAGCCGGTCCACTTCACCTCGCCGCTGGTCCCCGCGATGCTGCTCCTCATCTCGCTGGCCAAGGTCGACCTCGCCGACCACCACAAGAAGGTCATCTGGCGTTCGGTCGTCCTGTCCCTGGTGATGCTGGTCGCCGCCGTGGCCACCGGCGTCGTCCCCCTGGGCTGAGGAACCACCAGACCGTGACGAACCCGCGAACCCGCACCCCGGAGGAACCCATGACCGGAGAACCCGTGACCGAGGAACCCACGAGCACCGGCGCCGTCGTCGTCGCCGTCACCGACCGCCCCGAGGGGGCCGCGGCCCTGGCCTGGGCCCTGGACCGGGCCCGCACCCTGGGGGTCGGGGTGCAGGCGGTCCCGCTGACCTCCGACGCCCCCTCCAGCCCCGTCCACGTCTCCGCCGAGGTCCGGCGCACCGTCGAGGAGGGTGCCCGGCGCGCCGGGGTCACCGCGCGCCTGCACGCCCCCGACCCCGACGTCGCCGAGCAGCTCATCAGGCTCAGCGGGGCCGGAGCAGACGTCGTCGTCCTGCCGGTGCGCAAGCGCTCGGCCACGATGAAGTACCTCATGGGCAGCATCGCCCAGCGCGTCATCGGCGAGGCGGAGTGCCCGGTGGTCACCGTCCGGTCCTGACCTCCCCGGGTCAGGCGCCGAGGTGGAGGACGGAGGGCCACGGCGTCGCCGACCCTGGGCCGGGGAGCTCGCGGCGTCCCGGGGTGAGCCGGCCCAGCACCCGGGGCCCGCGGGCCCCGGTGCAGCTCGGGACGTTCCCCGGCCGGCCGGTGGCGAAGGCGTAGCCGAGCAGCGCGAAGGCGATCGCCTCCTTCTCCCCCGCGGGGCAGCCGAGGTCGTCGGACAGCAGCACCCGGCCCGACAGTTCCCGCCGCAACCCCGCGAGCAGCACGGGGTTGCGGACCCCGCCGCCGGAGGCCACGACGACCTCGACCCCGGCGAGGGCGGCGGCCACGGTCCGTACCGTGAGTTCGGTGAGGGTGGCGACGAGGTCGGCCTGCGCGAGGACCCGGCCGTGCAGGCGACCCGCCACGTAACCGGGGTGGAACAGTTCCTTGCCCGTCGTCTTCGGCGGCGGTTGCGCGTAGAACGGTTCGGCCAGCAGGTCCTCGAGCAACCCCTCGTCGACGGTGCCGGCGGCCGCCAGCCGGCCGTCCCGGTCCATCCCCCCGGCGGCCGCGTCGAGCAGGGCGTTGGCCGGTCCGGTGTCCCAGGCGCGCACGGATCCGTCGGGGTCGCAGACCGTCACGTTGGCGATGCCACCGAGGTTCAATGCCGCCGCCGTCCGTCCCCGGTCCACGAAGGGCTGCAGCAGCATCCGGTCCAGCAACGGCACGAGCGGAGCCCCCTGGCCACCGGCGGCGACGTCGGCCGTCCGCAGGTCGGAGACGACGGGGGTCCCGGTGGCCTCGGCGGTCCAGGCGGGCTGACCGAGTTGCAGGGTCCCGCGCACGACGCCGTCCTCGACCCAGTGGAAGACCGTCTGCCCGTGCGAGCAGACGAGGTCGACCTCCTCGCCCACCCCGGCGGCCACGGCCGCGAACTCCTGCCCGATGCGCACGTCGAGCGCGCAGACCTCCGCGAACCCCGGCCGGCCGGGAGGCAGGGCGGCCGCGAGGTCGGCCCGCAACCCCGGTGAGTACGGCACCGACCCGTGCTCCCCCAGCCGCGCCCGCAGCACCCCGGGCTCCTCGGAGAACTCCACGACGGCGAGGTCGATGCCGTCGTGCGAGGTGCCCGACAGCATCCCCAGCACCTTCACCGCAGCCGCCGGCGGTCGTCCGGTTCCCGCACGGTGGCACCCGTCGCGTCCAGGGCCTCGAGCAGCGGCACCGCGACCCGCCGGGACGTCCCGAGGGCCTTGCGCGCCTCGCTGAGCGAGAACGGCTGCGGGACGGAACGCAGCGCCGCGACCGCCCGCTCCCGGTACCCCGGGGCCAGGACCAGCCCCTCGGCCACGCGTTCCAGCCGGCCGGCCCGCACCGCGGCGGCGAGTTCGGACCGGCCCAGCCGCAGGTCCCGCAACCGTTCGACGTCGGGCGCCGCGAACGGGGCCGCGGCGAGGTCGGCGAGGACCGCGGCGACCGCGCGCTCGACCGCCGGCGGGAGGTCGTCGGTGCGTTCCACGACCCGGCCCTCGCGCACGCGCAGCGGTTCGACGACGAGGGCGGTGGCGACCTCCAGCTCCGGGAGGGCGAGGGTGCGGCGGACGTGCTCCAGCGTCGGGCCGGGGTGCAACGGCTTCGCGGCCCGGTAGGCCCGGACGACCTCGGGCACCCGGGCGCGCTGCGCCGACCACCACACCGGGTCCGCGTACCAGTCGCCGACGACGGGCTCCCCCACGACGGGAACACCCATCGCCCGCAGGGTCCGGCCGCGCACGAGGTGGCGCCGGCGCAGCTCCGAGGCGGTGTCGGGCCCCGCGACGTCGGCCAGGTCGGCGGCCCGTGCGGCGGCGGCCCCGCGCCGGCGCAGGGCCGGCGGGAGGACGTCCAGCACGGCCGCGGACCCGAGCACCTCGTGCCGTGCGGGGTCGCGCAGCAGGAGCCGGTCCCCCACGACCAGCGGCAGCGGCGTCCGCAGCTGCAGGCGGGCGAGCCCGTCCCCCAGCGGCCGGACGCGAGCGGGCACGGCCGCCGAGCCGAGGTGGGCCACGAGTTCCGCCGGCAGGTCGCCGGTCGCGGTCCGGACGTCGACGACGTCCGTGCGCACGTGGGTTCCCGGGGTGAGGAGCGCGTCCCCGCGCTGCACGTGCCGGCGGTCGACGCCGCGCAGGTTGAGGGCGACCCGCGCGACCCCGGCGACCCGGTCGACGGGACGTTCGAGCGACTGCAGGCCCCGGACGTGGACCGTGCGCTCGCCGACGACGAGGTCGTCGCCGACCCCGACGGACCCGGCCGGCAGGGTGCCCGTCACGACGGTTCCGGCGCCGGTGACCGAGAAGCTGCGGTCGACCCAGAACCGCACGGGGGCCGCAGGGTCCGGCACCGGGACGGTCGCCAGCACGCGGGCCAGGGCGGCACGGACGTCGTCCAGCCCGGCGCCCGTGACGACGCTGCACGCGGCGGCGGGGACCTCCCCGAGGGACGTGCGTCGCAGTTCGGCCAGTGCCGCCTCCCGCGCCGGGGCCGGGTCGGCGAGGTCGGACCGCGTCACGACGAGCAGGCCGTGCCGGACGTCGAGGGCGTCGAGCGCGGCGAGGTGCTCGGCGGACTGCGGCATCCAGCCCCCGTCGGCGGCGACGACGAACAGCACGACCGGCACCGGCCCGACGCCGGCCAGCATCGTCGGGACGAACCGTTCGTGGCCGGGCACGTCGACGAACGCGACCGTTCCCGCGCCGGGGACGTCGGTCCACGCGTAGCCGAGGTCGATCGTCAGCCCGCGGCGCTTCTCCTCGGCGTACCGGTCCGGGTCGCGGCCCGTCAACGCGCGCACGAGGGAGGACTTGCCGTGGTCGACGTGGCCCGCGGTCGCCACGACGCTCGTCGCGCGCGTCACCCGACCGCCCCGCGGACCGCGGCCACGACGAGGTCGTCGGCGTCGGTGGGAACGGTCCGGAGGTCCAGCAGCAGCCGGCCCCCCTCGACGCGACCGGCGACCGAGGGGTTCCCCGTCCGCAGCGGGACCGCCAGGTCCGGGGGCAGCGACACCACCCACGACGGCAGGTCCACCCCCGGTGCCCCGCCGCCACCCACGACGGCGTTCGAGGGTTCCAGCCTGGCATCGATCCCGCTGTGCTGCAGCGCTTCCACCACCACGGAACACCGCGCGCGGAGGACGTCCGGGTCGGCGTGGACGGCGTCCCGCGTGGGGTTCGGCGCCGCGCGCAGCGTCGCCTCGAGGGCGGCGAGGGTGAGTTTGTCGACGCGCAGGGCGCGGGCCAGCGGGTGCCGGCGCAGGCGTTCCACGAGCCCGGCCTCCCCCAGCAGCAACCCCGCCTGCGGGCCGCCGAGCAGCTTGTCCCCCGACGCGGTGACGAGGTCCGCACCCGCGGCCAGGACGGTCGCGGCGTCGGGTTCGTCGGGCAGCGCGGGGTCCGGGGCGAGCAACCCCGACCCGATGTCGACGACGACGGGAACCCCGAGGGTCGCGAGTTCCCCGGCTTCCACCCCGGCGGTGAACCCGGTGACGACGAAGTTCGAGGGGTGGACCTTCAGGACGAACCCGGTCCGCTCGGACAGCGCCGCCCGGTAGTCCGCGAGCGACGTGCGGTTCGTCGTCCCGACCTCCCGCAGCCGGGCGCCGGTGGACTCCAGCAGGTCCGGCAGCCGGAACCCGTCACCGATCTCGACGAGTTCGCCGCGGCTGACGACGATCTCCCGGCCCGCGGCCAGGGCGGTCGCGACGAGGACGAGGGCCGCGGCGCCGTTGTTGACGACGTGCACGTCGCCCGCGGCGGGTACGGCCGCCTGCAGCGCCGCCACCGTCCCGCGCCCGCGGCGGGCGCGCCGCCCCGTCACGAGGTCCATCTCGACGTCCGTCGCACCGGCGGCCGTGACCACGGCCTCCACCGCGGCCGGCGACAGCTGCGCGCGCCCCAGGTTCGTGTGCAGCACGGCGCCGGTGGCGTTGAGGACCCGCCGCAACGTGGTGCCCGCCGGGGGCAGCACGGCGAGGACCGCCGCCACGACCTCGTCCGGGGCAACGTCGCCGGCCCGCACCCGCTGCTGGACCGCGCGGACGACGTCCTTGACGGCCTCACGGCCCCGGTCGGTGACCGCTTCCGCGACCCGGGGGTCGGCCAGCACCGCGTCGGTGCGCGGCACGCTGCGGCGAGGGTCCGGTGGCGGCGCGGGGTGCACACGCGCAACTTACGCGACACCTCCGGTGGGGCTGCGCGCGTGGCGGAGGCGGATGGGAATCGAACCCACCTGACCGAGGTGCTCGGTCACGCCGGTGTTGAAGACCGCGGGGGCCACCAGGCACCCGTACGCCTCCACGCACGCGGCCCCAGCCTACGGTGGGCCCATGAGCTCGCCGACGCGCCTGACCCAGTTCGCCCACGGCGGAGGGTGCGCCTGCAAGATCCCCCCGGGGGAGCTGGAGGAGATGGTGGCCGGGCTCGTGGCCGCCCCCGCGGACGACCTCGTGGTCGGCGTCGGCGACGACGCGGCCGTCGTGCGGATCGAGGGCGGGCGCGCCGTCATCGCCACCGCCGACTTCTTCACCCCGGTGGTCGACGACGCCTACACCTTCGGCCGGATCGCCGCGACGAACGCGCTGTCCGACGTGTACGCCATGGGCGGGACGCCGCTCGTGGCCGTGAACCTGCTCGGCTGGCCGCGCGACGTCCTGCCCGCCGAGCTGGCCCGGGAGGTCCTGCGCGGCGGGGCCGACGCGGCCGCGGCCGCCGGCTGCCACCTCGGCGGCGGGCACAGCATCGACGACCCCGAACCCAAGTACGGGATGGCCGTCACCGGGCTCGGCGACCCCGACGCGCTCCTGCGCGGGGACGCGGCGCAGGCGGGACTGCCGCTGACGCTGACCAAACCCCTGGGCCTCGGAGTGCTCAACAACCGGCACAAGGCAACGGGCGAGGTCTTCGAGGAGGCGATCGCCGTCATGACGACCCTCAACCGGGACGCCTCGCACGCCGCGCTGGCCGGCGGGGCGCGGTGCGCGACCGACGTCACGGGGTTCGGGCTGCTCGGGCACCTGCACGAGGTCGCCCGCGCCAGCGGGGTCACGGCCGTCGTCGACGCGGCCGCCGTCCCCTACGTCGACGGGGCGCGGCGGTCGCTGGCCGACGGGTTCGTCCCCGGCGGCAGCCGCCGCAACCTGGACTGGGTCCGTCCGCACCTGGACGCCGGCGCAGTGGACGAGGACGAACTCGTCCTGCTCGCCGACGCGCAGACCTCCGGCGGTCTGCTCGTCGTCGGCGAGGTGCCGGGGTACCCCGTCGTGGGCGAGGTCGTCCCGCGGCGCGGGGACCTGACGCTCGTCGTCCGGTGACCCCTCAGTCGGTCGTCCGCCCCCGCAGGTAGAGGAACCAGTACAGGACGCCGACGAAGAACCCGCCACCCACGACGTTGCCGAGACCGGCGAACACCCAGTTGCGCAGGATGTCCCCCCACCCGATGCCGGGGACCCCGGCCCAGTGGGCGGCGGGCAGGAAGAACATGTTCGCCACGACGTGGTCGAACCCGAGGGCCACGAACGCCGTGATGGGGAAGAAGATGGCGAGCACCTTGCCCGCGACGTCCTCGGCGGCCAGCGCCATCCAGACCCCGAGGCACACCAGCCAGTTGCAGCCGACGGCGCGCAGGAAGATGGTCAGGTCGTCCTCGGCCACGGCCTTGCCCGTGGCGATGGCCGCGATCCGCACGTAGGAGGCGGTTCCCTCGGCCCCGATGACGCCCGTCCGGACGGCGAGCACGTAGGCGACGAACAGCGCGCCCAGCAGGTTCGCCACGAGGACGACCCCCCAGCTCAGGGCCATCCTCCCGACCGTCACCTTGCGGCTCAGCAGGGCGATCGGGATGAGCGCCATGTTGCCCGTGAGCAGTTCGGACCCGGCGATGATGACGAGCACCAGCCCGAGGCTGAACACGGCCCCCGTCAGCAGGGTGGTCACCCCGCCCCACAGCTCCGGTTTCAGCCCCGCGGTCACGTCCACCGCGAGCAACCCCGCGAAGGCGATGTAGGCGCCCGCGAGGAAACCCCCGACGAGCATCTTGCTGACCGGCAGGTGTGCCTTCTTCTCACCACTGGCCACGGCGGCCACGGCGATCTCCTCCGGCGTCTTGAACGCCATGGGGTCCTCCTCGTGCTCAGGAGGCGCGCTGGCGTGCCTCCAACCGTTCCCGTTGCGGGACGACGACGTACTTCGGGTCCTTGGTCGAGACCACCCCGGCCTCGAAGACCGCCATGCGGGTCAGGAACGACCCGGCGAGCAGGCTCGCGCCCGCGGCGGCCGCGACCACCCGGGCCGCGCGCCGCGGCAGGAACCGGGCGGCGATCCCGCCCGCGGCCCCGGCCGCGGTGAGCGTGCGGGCGGTGCGGAGGAACGTTCCCGGCCGTCCGAGGTGGAAGGGTTCGCTGACGAGCCCGTGCGCGGTCTCCATGCGGTGCGCGGCAGCGAGTTCCACGGTGGCACCGATGGCCGCGAGGCGCGCGGCGGGACCGCTCTGCTCCACGGGGGCGAAGAGCATCGCCGCACCGGACCCGGCGGCCAGGGCGCTGCCACCGAAGACGAACGGCAGTTCCCGGTAGGGCTCGTGCCAGCTCGGCACGGCCGTGTCCGCGAACAGGACGGCGGTGTAGGTCGCGAGCAGCGGGCCCGTGAGGGCCGCCCCGACCCCGGCGGCCGACCCCGCGGGCCGCGCCACCCGGCGGACGAACCCGAGGACTCCGCGCTCGGGGAGGAGTTCCCCGAGCTCGAAGACGGCGGCCGCCCCGGACAGCGGTCCGAAGACCGAGAGGATGTACGTCCCCACCGACATGGGCGAGGTCACCTTGGCGACGCGCAGCATGTTGTAGAACCGCTCGGGCCGGCCGAGGTCGGCGATGAGGAAGTAGGCACTCGCCCCGACCGCCGTCAGCGACGTCGCGCGCAACGCCCTGCGCGCCAGCACGTCCCCGCGGGCGTCGGCGACGACGGCCAGCATCGAGCAGCCGGCCGCCAGCCCCCCGGAGAACAGGTAGTAGGCGATCTCGTGCGTCCACACCGGGGGTTTGAGGACGGCGCGACCGTAGTAGGACCGGAACTCCGCGTCGGGGACGACGGCGTTCGCGTCCCCCCGCTTCTTGTCGGAACGACGGTTGCGGGACCCCATGGCGGCGTCCCACATCCGGGCGGCCTGCCCACCGATCGGGTCGGTACCGGGCACGTGCTCGAACCCGGGCTGGCCGGGCTGGTGCGGCGTCTCCTGGGACGGCTTCGGGCTCACGACCGCCGTCCCAGCGCGGCCGCCACCGTCCCGAGCAGCATGAACCCGGCGGCCGCCGCCATGTGCTTGTACATCGACGGCAGGTCCCGGGTGGTGACGACGGGGTCCGGCGGCAGGCCGTAGACCTCCGGCTCGTCGAGGAGCAGGAAGAACGCACCGTCCCCGCCGACGCCGTCGTCGGGGTCCTCGCCGTAGAGGCGGGCCTCGGTGACCCCGACGTCGTGCAGCTGCTGACGTCGCCGTTCGGCGCGCACGCGCAGTTCGTCGAGGTCACCGAACTGGATGGACTCCGTCGGGCACGCCTTGGCGCACGCCGGCGTCTCGTCCTCGCCGAGGCGGTCGTAGCACAGGGTGCACTTCCAGGCCCGGCCGTCGTCCTCGCGCTTGTCGATGACGCCGTAGGGGCAGGCCGAGACGCAGTAGCCGCAGCCGTTGCAGACGTCCTGCTGGACGACGACGGTGCCGAACTCGGTGCGGAACAGCGCACCCGTGGGGCAGACGTCGAGGCAGGCCGCGTGGGTGCAGTGCTTGCAGACGTTGGACATCATCAGCCAGCGGACGTCCTGCCGGCCGTCCCGGTCCGGCAGCGGTGCGGGGGCGAGCATCCCGGGCATCCCGAGGAACTGCCCCGTCGTGTCCTTCGCCGCGGGCGCCGCGGGTGCCGGGGAACTCCCGCACGAACCCCCGCACCCGCCGTGCGAGGAGTTCTCGTAGGCCCGTTCGGCCACGGGGTGCCCACCCGGCACCCCGGTGCCGAGCCGGGCCGCCTCGGCGAAGGCGTCGAACCCGGCGGCCGCGGTCTCCTGCTGGAGCCGGTCCACGGCCGGCCGGGACTGCTCGATGAACGCCACCGCACGCCAGGAGTCAGCACCGAGGCCGCCGGTGTTGTCGTAGGACAACCCGAGCAGGTCGATCCCGTCCTCGGGGACGGCGTTCCACTCCTTGCAGGCCACCTCGCAGGCCTTGCAGCCGATGCAGACGGAGGTGTCGGTGAAGAACCCCTTGCGCGGCGGCGGGTCGACGTACCCGGCGTCGCGCGCCGGGTCGTCGAGCCGCCCGTACAGGCTGTTGGCGGAAGCCACTACCGGCCCTCCAGGTCCAGGTCGGGGTTCGGGTCGAGGACCTCGGGGTCCACGCCGTGCTGCTGAGGGTCACCGGGGCGGGACCGGATGTCGTGCCGGACGCCGACCACCTGGTCGACGAGCTCCTCGGCGTGGCCCGTCCCGACGTTGACGGCCCCGGCCTGGGCCAGGTCGGCGCGCTCGGCGTCCTGACGTTCCAGCAGGTCCGACGTCACGGCCACGGCACCGGAGGACATCGTCACCCCGCCGCGCACGCGGTACTCGTCGATGAGGTCGAGGACGGCCCGGCCCCGCGGCCGGCGTCCCGGCACCACGTCGCACGTCCCGGCCTTGAACTCCTGGATGTGGACGTTCGGGTCGAGCGTCAGGTGGGTGAGGTCGTTGACGACGTCGCCGGTCGTCAACCCGCCCTGGCCCCAGTGGTACGGCAGCCACACCTGGTGCACGAGCTCGTTCTGCACCTTCAGCGGGGCCAGCCGGTCGGTCACCATGACGCGCGCCTCCACGACGGCCCGCGCCGTGACGACGTGCGCCCACCCCAGGTGCTCCAGACCGCGCAGCTGCGCGAGTTCCGGCGACACCTCCATGAAGAGGGCCGGCTGCAGTTCGGCGAGGTACGGCAGGTACCGGCTCATCCCGCCCGCGGTGTGGTGCTCGGTCATGCGGGACGTGAACCACACGAAGGGGAACACCCCGCTGCCCGGTTCGGGCGGCGACGGGTGCACCTCGTTGAGGTGGTTGGTGTAGATCTCCCGCGCCGGGTTCGCCTGCTGGGTGTAGACGGCGTTGCGGAACGGCGACTCCGCCGGTTCGTAGTGCGCCGGCAGCGGCCCGTCGACGACACCCTTGGGCGCGTAGAGCCAGGCCTTGCCGTCGCTCTGCATGATGAACGGGTCGTCACCGGCGATGGCCTCGACACCCGTCGCCCCGGCCGGCGGCCGGTACGACGGAGGTTTGGTCGCCTCGAAGTCGGCGGTGTCGTCGCCGACCCACCGGCCCTGGTCCTCGTCCCACCACACGAGCGCCTTGCGCTCGCTCCAGGGCTTCCCGTCCGGGTCGGCCGAGGCGCGGTTGTAGAGGACGCGGCGGTTCATGGGCCACGCCCAGCCCCACTCGGGGGCGTGCAGGGACTGTTCGCGACCGGGTTTGCGGCGCGCGGACTGGTTGACGCCGTCGGCGTAGACGCCGGAGTAGATCCAGCACCCGCTCGAGGTCGACCCGTCCGCCTTGAGCGCGGTGTAACCGGGCAGCAGACCGTCCGGCCCGTAGCCGTTGATCTCCTTGAGCACGTCCTCCGAGGACGGTTCCTGCTCCTCACCGTGCACCGGGTAGTCCCAGGCCAGCTTCAGCAGGAGCTGGTCGCGCGGGTCGGTGGACTCCGCCAGCTTCTCCCGCATGCGGCGGCCGAGGTGGTAGAAGAACCACAGTTCGCTCGTCGCGTCGCCCGGCGGGTTCACCGCCTTCTCGCGCCACTGCAGCATCCGCTGCGTCTGGGTGAACGTGCCCTCCTTCTCCACGTGGGAGGCGGCGGGCAGGAAGAACACCTCCGTGCGGCACTCCTCGGTGACGATCTCCCCCGTCTCGACCTCGGGGGCGTCCTTCCAGAACGTGGCGCTCTCGATCATCACGAGGTCGCGGACGACCATCCAGTCGAGGTTCGCCATGCCCAGGCGCTGGGCCCGGCCGTTGGCCGATCCGACGGCGGGGTTCTGCCCGAGCAGGAAGTACCCGAAGATCTTGCCGCCCTCGATCATGTCCATGACCTGGCTGTACGTGCCGTGGTCACCGCTGATCTTGGGGAGTTCGTCGAAGAGGTAGTCGTTCTCCGCCGTCGCGTTGTCGCCGAAGTAGGCCTTGAGCAGGCTCACCGTGTAGGCGTCCGCGTTGGCCCAGAACCCCTTCTGGTTCTGGCCCTTGATCGCGTCGACGTACCCCGCGAGGTCGGCGTGCCGTTCGGCGTGCGGCATCTGCAGGTAGCCGGGCAGCAGGTTGTAGAGCGTCGGGATGTCCGTCGACCCCTGGATGGACGCGTGCCCGCGCAGCGCCATGATCCCGCCGCCCGGGCGACCCATGTTCCCCAGCAGCAGCTGGAGGATGGCGCCGGTGCGGATGTACTGCACCCCGGTGCCGCGCTGGGTCCAGCCGACGCTGTAGACGAGCGCGCCCGTCTTCTCACGGCCCGAGTTCGCGATCCACGCCTCGGCGAGCTCCTCGAACAGGTCCAGGGGGATGCCGCAGACGTCGGCCACCATCTCCGGGGTGTACCGGGCGAAGTGCCGCTTGAGGACCTGCCAGACGCACCGCGGGTCCTGCAGGGTCGGGTCCCGCTGGATGTGCCCGTGCTCCACCGACGCGCCGCCGGCCCCGAGGGAGTGCCCGGACTCGCTGTCGGAGGACTCGGCGGTCTCCTCCTCCTCGTCGCCCTGGTGCTCCCCGCCGGCGTACTGCCAGGACGCCGTGTCGTACGACCGGGTCTCGTGGTCGAACCCGGAGAACAGCCCGTCGAGGTCCTCGGTGTCGCGGAAGTCCTCCGAGACCAGGTGCGAGGCGTTGGTGTACGCGAGGACGTACTCGCGGAAGTCGCGCTCCTGCGTCAGGACGCGGTTGATGATCGCGCCGAGCAGGACGATGTCCGTCCCCGTGCGGATCGGGACGTACGTGTCCGCCAGCGCGCTGGTGCGCGTGAAGCGGGGGTCGACGTGGAAGACCTTCGCGCCTCGCGCCTTGGCCTCCATCACCCACTGGAACCCGACCGGGTGGCACTCGGCCATGTTCGAGCCCTGGATGACGATGACGTCGGCGTTGCTCAGGTCCTGCAGGTCACCGGTGGCTCCACCGCGACCGAACGAGGCACCCAGACCGGGCACCGTGGCGGAGTGTCAAATGCGGGCTTGGTTCTCGACCTGGATCGCGCCCATGGCCGTGAACAGCTTCTTGATGAGGTAGTTCTCCTCGTTGTCCAGCGTCGCGCCGCCGAGGCTGGCGATCCCCATCGTGCGGTTGAGGCGCCGGCCCTGGTCGTCGTGGTCCTGCCAGCCGCGCCGCCGGGCGTCGATCACCCGGTCGGTGATCATGTCCATCGCGGTGTCGAGGTCGAGGTCGCTCCACTCCGTCGCGTAGGGCGCGCGGTAGCGGATGGTCGTGGCGCGCGAGTCGCCGTTGACGAGCTGCTCGCTGGCCGAGCCCTTCGGACAGAGCCGACCACGCGAGTGCGGGGAGTCCGGGTCGCCCTCGATCTGGACGACCTTCTCGTCCTTGACGTAGACGCGCTGGCCGCAGCCGACGGCGCAGTAGGGGCAGACCGACTTGGCCACGCGGTCGGCCGTGGCCGTCCGGGGCGTCAGCGACTTCGAGCGCGCCGACTGGGTCGCGGCACCGCGTCCCAGCGGGTCGTCGCCCGTCAGCTGCCGGTAGACCGGCCATCCTTCGAGGAACGTCTTCAGGCCCACGTCCGGAACATACCCCCGGGACGGCTCCGCATGCGCGCCCGACCCGCCCGTACCAGGATCGCCCCGTGACTGTTCCCACGATCATGCTGAACGACGGCCGCCAGATCCCCCAGCTCGGCTTCGGGGTCTTCCAGATCCCGCCGGAGGAGACCGCCGCGGCGGTCCGCACGGCCCTCGAGGTCGGCTACCGGCACCTCGACACCGCGCAGATGTACGGCAACGAGGCCGAGACGCTGCAGGGCGTCCTCGACTCCGGCGTCCCGCGCGAGGAGGTCTGGATCACCAGCAAGCTGAGCAACGCCGCCCACGAGCCCGACGCCGCCAAGGCCGCGGTGGACTCCTCGGTGGACAAGCTCGGCGGTCCGATCGACCTCTACCTCATCCACTGGCCGCTGCCGACCCTGTACGGCGGCGACTTCGTCTCGACGTGGAAGGTGCTCGAGGAGGCCCGCGCCGACGGCCGGCTGAAGTCCATCGGCGTCTCCAACTTCCAGGTCCCGCACCTGCGCCGGCTGGCCCAGGAGACGACGGTGACGCCCGCCGTCAACCAGATCGAGGTGCACCCCTACTTCGGCAACGAGGAGGTGCGCTCCTACTGCGGCGAGCACCAGATCGGCGTCGAGGCCTGGTCGCCCATCGCCCAGGGCAAGGTGCTCGACAACCCGGCGATCACCGCCGTCGCCGAGCGTCTCGGCAAGTCCCCGGCCCAGATCACGCTGCGCTGGCACATCGAGCGCGGCGACATCGTCTTCCCGAAGTCCGTGACGCGCTCCCGCGTGGAGGAGAACTTCGACCTCTTCGACATCGAGCTCACCGAGGAGGACCTCGCGCTCATCACCGCCCTGGACCAGGGTGCCGACGGTCGCATCGGCGGGCACCCCGACACGATGGACTACGTCCCTTCGTAAGGTGCCCGTGTGAGCACAGCCTGGCCCGGACGCCGCCGCACCCCTCGGGGGGCGGCGGCGTTCGCCGTCCTGGCCCTGCTGCTGGCCGCGGGCCTGCTGCTGTGGTCCAAGTGGCTGCCGTACGCCGCGCGCGTCGGGGAGCTGGCCGGGTCGCACGTCTGGTCCGGCTCGTCGGTGCTGGCGGGCGCCGGCGTCGACCCCGGTTCCGCACCGAGCCTCGCCGCGGGCTGGGCGTTCACGAAGGTCTACGCCCTCGCCGTCTGGAAGGCCCTCGTCGCGGGACTCGTCATCGCGGCCGCCGTCCAGACGCTCGTCCCGCGCCGGTGGCTGACGTCGGTGCTCCGCCGCCGTTCCGGCACGTCGAGCGCGCTCGTCGGCGGTCTCCTGTCGACGCCGTCGATGATGTGCACGTGCTGCACCGCCCCCGTGGCGACGGCGCTGCGCCGCAGCGGCGCACCGACGGCCGGCGTCGTGGCCTACTGGCTGGGCAACCCGCTGCTGAACCCCGCGGTCCTCGTCTTCCTCGCGCTCGTCCCGCCGTGGCAGTGGGCCGCCACGCGCCTCGTCGTCGGACTCCTCCTCGTCGTCGGCGGCAGCGCCCTCGTGGCCCGGCTCGCCGGGGACCGCGTGCCCGCGCCGGCCGTGGACGAGGTCGCACGCACCCACGACGGGGGCCCTCGCCGCTTCCTGCCCGTCCTGGCCCGGACGAGCGCCTTCCTCGTGCCCGAGTACCTCGTCGTCGTCTTCGCCGTGGGGACGTTCGCCGGGTGGCTCTTCCCCCTCGGGGAGTCGGCGAGGTCGTGGGGCGTCCTGGGGGTCCTCGTCGCGGTCGCGCTGGGGCTCCTGCTCGTCGTCCCCACGGCCGGTGAGGTGCCGCTGGCGCAGGGGCTGGCGACCGCCGGGTTCGGGCCGGCCGTCGTGGGCGCGCTGCTCGTCGCCCTCCCGGCGGTGAGCCTGCCGTCGGCCGTCATGGTCGTGGGGGCGCTCGGCCGCCGCGTCGTGACGTGGACGATGATCGTCGTGGCGGCGGGGAGCCTGCTGGGCGCGGCACTGCTGGCGCTGCTGGTCTGAGCGAGGGAGCGGACGTGACCGACGACCGGAGGGAACTCCCGCTCGCGGGCCTGCGCGTCCTGGAGCTCGGCAACTACATCGCAGCCCCGACCGCGGGGCGGCTGCTCGCCGACTTCGGGGCGGACGTCGTCAAGGTCGAACGCCCGCGCACCGGCGACGAGCTGCGCAGGTGGCGCCTGTACGCCGGGGAGACCTCCCTGCTGTACCGGACCCTCAACCGCGGCAAGCGGTCGGTCGTGCTCGACCTGCGCACGGAGGCGGGCCGCGACGTCGTGCTCGACCTCGTCGGGCACAGCGACGCGCTGCTGGAGAACTTCCGGCCGGGAACCCTGGACCGCTGGGGGTTGTCGGCCGACCGGCTGCAGGCCGCCAACCCCGGCCTGGTCGTCGCGCGGGTGTCCGCGTTCGGGCAGACGGGCCCACTGGCTCCCCGGCCGGGTTTCGCCGCCGTCGCCGAGGCGTTCGGCGGTCTGCGGGCCCTCGTCGGGGAACCGGACCGGCCGCCGTCGCGGACCGGGGTGTCGATCGGCGACTCCATCGCCGGGCTCTACGCGGCGTTCGGGATCGTCGTGTCCCTGCTGCAGCGCGACCGACGGGCCGCCGCGGGCCGTCCGCCGCTCGGACCGGTGGACCAGCACGTCGACGTCGCCCTCAGCGAGGCCGTCCTGTCCGTCATGGAGTCCCTGGTCCCCGACCACTCGGCGCACGGCGTCACCCGGCAACGGGTCGGGGGCCGGATGGAGGGCATCGCCCCGACGAACGCCTACGCCTGCGCCGACGGGGACGTCGTCATCGCGGGGAACGGGGACGCCATCTTCGGCCGGTTCATGGCGGCGATCGGCCGGCCCGACCTGGCGGCCGACCCTGCGCTGCAGGCGAACATGGTCCGGTGGGAGCGTCGCGACGAGCTCGACGCCGCGATCGAGGCGTGGACGAGCGTCCGCACCCGCGCCGAGGCCCTGGCCGTGCTGGACGCCGCGGGAGTTCCGGCCGGCCCCATCCACGAGGCCGCCGACATCGTCGCCGACGAGCAGTTCGCCGCCCGCGGCATGGTGCAGCACCTCACCGTCGACGCGGGGAACGGACCGCAGGACGTCGCGTTCCCCGGGATCGTGCCGGTGCTGGGCGAGACGTCGTTGCCCGTGCGCAGCCTCGGGCCCGACCTCAGCGAGCACACGCGCGAGGTGCTCCGGGACGTCCTGGGGTGGGACGGACCCCGCATCGACGAGTTCCTGGAGGCGCTGGGCTGATGGTCGACGTGGAACTGCGGGACGTGACGCTGCGGGACGGCCTGCAACTCGTGGGGCGGGCACCGTCCACGGAACGCAAGGTGCAGGTCGTGCGGGAACTGCTCGCTCTCGGGGTGCCGTCCCTGGAGATCGGGTCGATGGCCCGCCCGGACCTCGTCCCCACGCTCGCGGACACGCTCGACGTCGTCGACGCGCTCACCCAGGCAGAACTCGACCGGTGCTGGGTCTGGGTCGCCACCCCCGGGCACGTGCGCCGGGCGGCGGAACGCGGGGTCGTGAACTTCCAGTACTGCCTGTCGGTGTCCGACGCGCACAACCGGGCGAACTTGGGCCGCAGCACCGAGGCCAGCCTCGACACGGTGCCCGACGGCGTCGCGGCGGCCGGGGGCGGCCGGGTGCAACTGACCCTCGCGACGAGCTTCACCTGCCCGTTCGACGGGCCGGTCGACCCCGACGACGTCGTGCGGATCGCGGCCGACCCCCGCACGGCGGGGACCGTCGACGCCGTCGTGTGCGACACCCTCGGCCAGGCGACCCCGGGTGAGGTGGCGTCCCTCGTGCGCAGGGTGCGCGCCGAGACGCCCCCGCGCCGCACCGGGTTCCACGGGCACGACACGTGGGGCCAGGGCGTCGCGAACGCCGTGGCGGCGGTGCAGGCCGGTGCGCAGTTCGTCGACGGGACGCTCGGCGGCCTCGGCGGGTGCCCGTTCGCGCCGGGCGCGAGCGGGAACACCGCCACCGAGGACCTGCTGTTCGGGTTGCGTCCCTCCTGGCTGACACCGGAGCGGTTCGCGGGCCTCGTCAGGCTGGCCGAGGACGTCGTGTCCGACCTCGGGGAACGCAGCAGTTCGAAGGCCGCGCAGGGTGCGCGGTCGAAGGCCGACGCGTTCGGCTGGGTGGTGCGCTGAGGTCAGGCCCAGAGGCCGACGGGGAGGTGGTGGCAGCGCACGCGTTCGAGCTCCTCGCCGCGGTGCTCCCCGTCGCGGGCGACGACGCGGGCGTCGACGAGGGTGCGGTCCGAGCCCAGGAGCACGAGCGCCAGGGCGGCGGCCTCGCCGCGGTGGGCGAAGCTCCCCCACCGGCTCGCCACGTTCCCGGCTTCGTCGAAGAGCTCGACGTCGCACAGCTGACCCTCGGTCGCGGCGTCCTCGACGTGCCGGCGCACCTCGGGCAGGGCGTCGACGTGGACGGGGAGCACCATGACGAGTCCGCTGCCGTCGCGGACGTAGAGCCGCGGGTGGGTGGTGCCCTGGTCCTCGAGGGCCACGTTGAGCGGGCCCCGTCCGATGCGCTGCTTGGCCATCGTGTCCTCCGTCGACGATCTTCCACGGCCCGCTCTCCAGCGGGTTCACCAACCACCGTGCTCCTCGATGCTGGGGACGTTCTCAGCGGCGTCTGACAGTTGCCTGAGGCTCTGAGAGCTGCGGACGGACGCAGCCTCTTCGAGGGAGCCGCTCGCGAGGAGTGTCGGACCACCGGCCCGAGCCGACCGCCGCTCCTGCCTCCTCTGGCCCAAGCTCAGAGGTAGTCGAAGTAGTGCTCGAACCACGTGCGCTCTCCGCCCAGCTGCAGCCCGAGGGGCCCCTCACCGTCGTAGGCCTTCCACAAGGGATCTTCCCCGACCAGCAGCAGCCCTCGCCGGGCCAGGACCTCACGAACCCGTCGGGCATCCTCCGCTGCGACGAGGAGATCCGTCTCCTCGTCGCTGTAGGCGCCGGGGTTCTCCAGCGCACACACGACGAGACCACCGAAGTTGCTGAGGACCAGGACCAACTGCTCCCCGGTAGCAGTGGCAGCGGCGGGGACAGCGACCCTGCCGTGGTGACTCGCGTCCTGCACGTCCCGATCCACGTCGCACCGGCACGAGAAGGCGGCCTCGAGATCCGTGGTCAGCTGGTCGAAGCGGGCACGGGTCGCGGCGTGGTCGTAGTCAGCGGGGTGCTCGAGATGCTCGCGGTCGTCGAGAGATCGCACAGCAGACCCTCAAGCCGTGAGCCTTCGATGTGCGCCGGGCCCGGCGCGTGGAGTCGATCCGCCATCGACACAGCTTGGCAGCACAGCGCGGTGGACTGCCCTGGCGTGGCGGCACAGACGTCCGCCAGCGACTGCTTGGCTCCTCTGGTGCACACCGTCGCCGTCGGCATCCTCATCCACGACGACCGCGTACTCCTGGCCCTGCGCAGCGCGAAACGTCGGGCCCATCCCGTGTGGGCCCCGCCCGGGGGCCACGTCGAGCCGGGAGAGCCCGAAGAGCTCGACATCGACATCCTCGACTGCGACGAAGAACACATCTCCAGACTGCACCTGACCGCCAGCTCCCCCGGCGCCGGACTGCCCCGGAGACCGCGCCGGCGAACTTTCCGGGCACAACTTCTACTCACCGAAGTCGTTGTGGCACAATGTGTTCACCTTGATCGAACGGTTCCTGAGCGGTAGGATCCGGGTATGACGACAGCGGTCCAGGAACAGGTGAGGCACCCCGCGCGCACCGTCCTGCCCCTGGACGCCGACGGTTTCACCGACGTCGACCTCGACGCCCACCTCGCGCAGTTGCGCCGAACCGCCGACCAGGCCCACGCCCGCGAACTGCTCGCCCTGGCCGACCTCGTCGCGCAGCTCACCGCCCACCCGCACCCCGACCAGGCCGGGGAACTG
>NZ_JBFBND010000022.1:0-87789 GCF_040702905.1 Kineococcus sp. NPDC059986
ACGCCTCGCGCACGGTGTACAGCTGCACCGAGATCTGCGACACGTCCAGCACGGGTCCGGGGGTGGTGGGGGAGGTCATGGGCGGAGCGCGTCCTTCCAGAGGTGACGGACGCCCACCTGGACGCCCTCGTCCCCGGTCCGAGCACGAACCGAACCGGTTCAGCAACCGTACGTCGGACCGTCGTCACCGCGCTAGCCCCCGCGTCCGCTCGTACGCTCCGACCGTGACCCAGGGGCTGACCGAGGACGAGCTGCGTTTCCTGCACGAGACCTTCGACCTGGCCCGCGACGGGGTGACGGCCGTCCTCGCCGCCCGGGTCGACGCCGGGGTTCCGGTGGACCTCACGAACTCCGCGGGCGACACCCTGCTGGTCCTGGCGGCCTACCACGGCCACCCCGACACCGTCCGGGCCCTGCTGGAGCGCGGGGCCGACCACGCCCGCGTCAACGACAAGGGCCAGACGGCGCTCGGGGCGGCGGTCTTCCGGCAGTCGCACGAGATCGTCGGGCTGCTCCTCGACGCGGGCGCCGACCCGACCCTCGGCAGGCAGTCCGGGCTCGCGGTGGCCGACGTGTTCGACCTGCCGGAGATGACGCAGTTGCTGACGAAGCATCCGCAGTTGCGGGCTTCCGGTCCGGATGGAGCCGCAGCTGCGGGCTAGCATGGCGGTGTGCCCGCCTACCGCGTCCGCGACGTCGCCGACCTCCTCGGCGTCTCCGACGACACCGCCCGCCGCTGGACCGACAGCGGCGCGCTGCCCAGCAGCAAGGACACCACCGGCCGGACCGTGGTCGACGGGGCGGCCCTGGCGGCGTTCGCCGTCGGGAACGCCGCGGCCGCCGCGACCGACACGACGTCGGTGGCCCGGTCCGCCCGCAACCGGTTCGCGGGTCTCGTGACCCGCGTCGTCGCCGACGGCGTCATGGCCCAGGTCGAGATGCAGTGCGGACCGCACCGCGTGGTCTCGCTCATGAGCGCCGAGGCGGCCGCCGAACTCGGCCTGGAAGCGGGCAGTCGCGCGACCGCCGTCGTCAAGGCCACCACCGTCATCGTCGAGACCCCGGACGGCCGCTCGTGAGGGGCCGCACGCGCCTCGCCACCGGTCTCGCCGTCGTGGTGACGCTGCTGACGGCCTGCGGCGGAGGCGGTCAGCCGGCCGCGGACGCCACGAGCAGTCCCCCCGCCAGTTCCCCGGCGGAGCGGACCCTCACCGTCTTCGCGGCGGCCTCGCTGCAGAAGACGTTCACGACGATCGGGACCGAGTTCGAGGCCGCCCACCCCGGGGTCGACGTGCGGTTCTCCTTCGCCGGTTCCTCCGACCTCGCGGCGCAGATCGGGCAGGGCGCCCCCGCCGACGTGTTCGCCTCCGCGGACGAGAAGAACATGGCGAAGGTCACCGCGCAGTCGCTCACCGCGGGGGACCCGGTGGACTTCGCGACCAACGTCCTGGAGATCGCGACACCCCCCGGGAACCCGGCGGGCATCGGGAGCTTCGCCGACCTGGCCAAACCCGGCGTGAAGGTCGTCGTGTGCGCCGCGCAGGTCCCGTGCGGGGCGGCGACGGAGACGGTGGAGAAGGCGAGCGGGGTGACGCTCGCGCCCGTGAGCGAGGAGAACTCCGTCACCGACGTCCTCGGCAAGGTCACCGCGGGCGAGGCCGACGCCGGCCTCGTCTACGTCACGGACGTGCGCGGCGCCGGGAACGCGGTGACGGGTGTGCCGTTCCCCGAGTCGTCCCGCGCCGTGAACACCTACCCGGTCGCAGCCTTGAAGGACGCCTCCGACGCCTCGCTGGCCTCGGAGTTCGTCACGTTCGTCGCCGGCGAGCAGGGTCGGAAGGTGCTGCAGGACGCGGGGTTCGGCGCGCCGTGACGGTCCGGCGGGGCGGCGCGGTGGAGGGGAGCGCGCTGCCCCGGTGGGTCCTCGTCCCGGCCGCGGTGGGGTTGCTGCTCTTCGTGCTGCCCCTGCTCGGGATCCTCTCCCGGGTGCCGTGGACGCAGTTCGTCCCGCTCGTCACGTCCGACTCCTCCCTGGCGGCGCTGGAACTCAGTCTGCGGACCGCGACCGCGAGCACCGTCCTGTGCGTGCTGCTGGGCGTCCCGATGGCGCTGGTCCTGGCCCGCGGGAACGTGCCCGGGACGCGGGTGCTGCGGTCGATCGTTCTGCTGCCCCTCGTCCTGCCCCCCGTCGTGGGCGGGATGGCGCTGTTGTGGACGCTGGGACGCAGCGGGTTGCTCGGCCCGGCGCTGTCGCTCGTCGGGATCCAGGTCGGGTTCACGACGGCGGCCGTCGTCATCGCGCAGACCTTCGTCTCGCTGCCCTTCCTCGTCCTCAGCCTCGAGGGGGCGTTGCTGACGGCGGGCGACCGCTACGAGTCGGTCGCCGCGACGCTCGGCGCCCGGCCGGGGCGCGTCCTGGTCCGCATCACCGTGCCGCTCGTCGCGCCGGGTCTGGTGTCGGGGGCCGTGCTCGCCTTCGCGCGGGCGCTGGGGGAGTTCGGGGCGACGCTCACCTTCGCCGGGAGCCTGCAGGGGGTCACCCGGACGTTGCCGTTGGAGGTCTACCTGCTGCGCGAGACCGATCCCGACGCCGCGGCGGCCCTGTCGCTGCTGCTCGTCGTCGTCGCGGTGGTCGTCGTCGTCGCGGTGCGCGGCCGGCGGAACGTCCTGTGAGCCTCCACGTCGACGTGCGGTTCGCGCCCCGGGACCTCGACGTGACCCTCGACGTCGCGACGGGGGAGGTCGTCGCCGTCCTCGGCCCGAACGGGGCCGGGAAGTCGACGCTGCTGGCCCTGCTCGCCGGCTTGCTGCGGCCCACGTCCGGGCAGGTCGTCCTGGACGGGACGGTCCTGGCCGCCGGACCGGGCACGTTCCTGCCCCCGCACCGTCGCGGTGTCGGCCTGCTGGCGCAGGACGCGCTGCTGTTCCCCCACCTCGACGTCGTGGGGAACGTGGCCTTCGGGCCGCGCAGCGCGGGTGCCTCCCGGGCGCAGGCGCGTTCCCGTGCCCTCGACGTCCTCGCCGAGGTGGGCATGGCGGCGTTCGCGGACCGGCGGCCGCGGCAGTTGTCCGGCGGCCAGGCCCAGCGCGTCGCGATCGCCCGCGCGCTGGCCGCCGACCCCCGCCTGCTGCTGCTCGACGAACCGCTCGCCGCGCTGGACGTCGGCGCCGCCCCCGAGGTGCGGCAGGTCCTGCGCCGCGTCCTCGGCCGCGGCGACCGGTCCGCGGTCCTCGTCACCCACGAACCCCTCGACGCCCTCGCCCTCGCCGACCGGGCCGTCGTCGTGGAGGGCGGCCGGGTCGTCGAGGACGGTCCGGTGCAGCAGGTCCTCACCGCGCCGCGCAGCCGGTTCGCGGCCCAGCTCGCCGGTCTGGACCTCCTGCCGGGGACGTTCACGGCGGACGGGTTGCGCACCCCCGACGGGGGCCTGGTCACGGGGTTGGCGGGGGACGGCGAAGGGAACGGGGAACGCGTACCGGGACGCCCGGGGGTCGCGGTCTTCAGCCCCTCGGCCGTGGCCGTGCACGTCACCGACCCCGGTGGCAGCCCCCGCAACAGCTGGGTCGCGACCGTCGTCGACGTCAGCCCGCGCGGGGAGGTGGTGCGCGTCCGCGCGCGGTTGGACCGGCTGCCCGGGAACGACGTGCTCGCCGACGTCACCGTCGCGGCGGCCGCGGAACTGGACCTCGCGCCGGGCGTGACCGTGCACCTCGCCGTCAAGGCCACCGCCGTCCGGTTGCACCCCACCGCCGGACCGCCGTCCGACGGGGAACGGGTGCCGGTTCGGTAGACGTTCGGTGGACGCGGGCGTTCTGAGCCGCCCCCTAGGTTCAGGGGGGTGCTCGTCCTCGACAACATCACCCGCCACTTCGGGGAGCGTCTCGCCCTCGACGACGTCAGCCTCAGCGTCCCCGACGGGCGCATGGTCGGATTCGTCGGCGCGAACGGCGCCGGCAAGACCACCACCATGCGCATCGCCCTCGGCGTCCTGGCCGCCGACTCCGGCACGGTCACGTTCCGGGGGAAGGATCCGGACCTCGCCGTCCGCCGCCGTTTCGGCTACATGCCGGAGGAACGCGGCCTCTACCCCAAGGGCCGCCTCCTCGAACAGCTCGTGTTCCTCGCCCGCCTGCACGGCGTCGACCGCGGGGTCGCGACGCGGCGCGGGCAGGACCTGCTCGACCGCCTCGGCCTCGGGGACCGGGCCAAGGACAAGCTCGAGTCGCTGTCGCTGGGGAACCAGCAGCGCGTCCAGGTCGCGGCCTCCCTCGTCCACGACCCCGAACTCCTCGTCCTCGACGAACCGTTCTCCGGGCTCGACCCCCTCGCCGTGGACGCCATGGCCGACCTGCTGCGCGAGAAGACCGCCGCGGGGGTCGGCGTCCTGTTCTCCAGCCACCAGCTCGAGCTCGTCGACCGCCTCTGCGACGAGCTGGTGATCCTCCACGCGGGGCGCGTCGTCGCCTCCGGTGAACCCGAGGAGCTGCGCCGCGGGCGGGCCGGGTCGCGGTACGAACTCGTCGCCGAGGGCGACCTGGGCTGGTTGGTGGAGCTCCCCGGGGTGCGGGTCCTCGAGCACCGTCGCCACGGGCTCGTCCTCGAACTGTCCGGGGCACCCGACCTCGACCAGCGCGTCCTCGCCGAGGCCGTCCGCCGCGGGCCGGTGCGCTCGTTCGCGCCGCTGCTGCCCAGTCTGTCCGAACTTTTCCAGGAGGTGTCCCGGTGAGGGGCCAGTGGAGGATCGTCGCCCAACGGGAGATGACGGAGCGCCTGCGCGACAAGGGGTTCATCGTCTCGACGCTGTTCCTGTTCCTCATCGTCGCCGCCGCCGCGGTGCTGCCGGGAGTGTTCTCCGGCGGCACCGACGACTACGACGTCGCCGTCACGGCGGACTCCCGGCCGCTCGTCGCGACGGCCCTGCCCACCGAGGACTCCGGCACCCGCGTCCACCTGCGCGAGGAGTCCGACGCGGCCACAGCCGAAGCCGCCGTGCGTGCGGGTGACGTCGACGCCGCCGTCCTCGTGGGTGCTGACGGGCGCGCCGCGATCGTGGGGGACCGCAGCGTGTCCGACACCCTCTCCTCCGTCCTGAGCGGGCGGATCAGCGCGGCCCAGACGGTCGCCGGGTTCGAGAGCCTCGGCGTCAGCGGCAGCGACGTGCAACGCGTCCTGTCGTTGCCGCCACCGGCGACCCGGCTGCTCGCCCCGAACGCGGTCGACCCGATCACCGTCTACCTGCTCGGCCTGGCGTTCGCGATCATCTTCTTCCAGATCGTCATCATCTTCGGCTACTCCATCGCGCAGAGCGTCGTGCAGGAGAAGCAGACCCGCGTCATCGAACTGCTCGTCACCACCGTCCCGGTGCGGCAGCTGCTCATCGGCAAGATCGCCGGGAACGGGTTGCTCGCGTTCGGGCAGGTGCTCCTGCTCGTGGGCGCCGGGGTGGGGGCGCTGTCGGTGGCCCAGCCGGACCTGCTGTCCTCGATCCCCGGGATCCCCACGGCAGCGGTCTGGTTCCTCGTCTTCTTCGTCTTCGGGTTCGCGATGCTGTCGTGCCTGTGGGCCGCCGCGGGCGCCATGGCCAGCCGGCTCGAGGACCTGCAGTCCACGGCCACGCCCGTGCAGATGTTCGTCATGCTGCCGTTCTTCGCGACGTTCTTCACCAACGACCCCGGAACCCTGCAGACCGTGTTCAGCTACGTCCCCCTGACCTCGCCGATGGTCATGCCCAAGCGGGTCGTGCAGGGCGACGTGGCGTTGTGGGAACCGCTCGTCTCGCTCGGGATCATCGCCCTCACCGCGGTGCTGTTCGTCAGCGTCGCGCGCCGGCTGTACGAGAACAGCCTCCTGCAGACGGGACGGTCGCTCGGGCTGAAGTCCGCGTGGCGGAAGGCCGCCTGACACCTGGCAGGATCGGGTGGTGAGCGAGTTCGAGCAGCGGGTCGTCGGCGTCGGGCCCTGGGAGGGGCAGTGGCCCGACGACCCGCGGTTCGACCCGGAGCTGCTCGCCGAGGGCGACCGCCGCAACGTCGTCGACGAGTACCGCTACTGGTCGAACGCCGCGATCGTCGCCGACCTCGACACCCGCCGGAACCCCCTGCACGTCGCCGTGGAGAACTGGCAGCACGACGCCAACATCGGCTCGGTCGTGCGGACGGCCAACGCCGTCAACGCTGCGGGCGCCCACGTCGTGGGCCACCGCCGCTGGAACCGCCGCGGCGCGATGGTCACCGACCGGTACCTGACGGTGCACCACCACGAGGACGTCGCGGCGCTCGTCGCGTGGGCGGCGGAGCGGAGCCTGCCCGTCGTCGGCATCGACAACGTCGAGGGGTCGGTGCCGCTGGAGACCTACGACCTGCCCCGCGAGTGCGTCCTGCTCTTCGGGCAGGAGGGGCCCGGCCTCACCGACGAGGCCGTCGCCCACTGCGTCGACGTGCTGGCCATCGCGCAGTTCGGCTCGACCCGGTCCATCAACGTGGGCGCCGCCGCCGCCGTCGCGATGCACGCCTGGGTGCGCCGCCACGTCTTCGATCAGCGCCCCTGACCCCCTCCGAGCCCTCGACCCCCGCGCGGAAAACACTCTTTCCGCCCTCGCCAGCCCCGGTCAGGGGCGGAAAACACTCCCTCCGCCCCCGGAGAGGGCTCGGGAGGGCGGAGGGTGTGTTTTCCGCGCGGGGGACGGGGGCCCGGGACGACGAACGCCCCGGGTCCGGCGGGGGGCCGGGCCCGGGGCGGGTCACGTCTGCGGGCCGTCAGGCCCGGGGGTGCATCAGGGCAGGACGAGGACCTGGCCGACGCGGATGTGCGCGGGGTTGTCGCCGATGGCGGCGCGGTTGGCGTTCCACACGGCCACGTAGCCGCCGGGGACGCCGTTGTTCACGGCGATCCGGTACAGCGTCTCGCCGGGGGCGACGACGTGGGTGCGCAGGCCGGCGGGAGCGGCCTCGACGACCGGCGCGGGCGCCGGGGCGGGCGCCGGAGCCGGCGCGGGGGCAGGCGCGGGGGCGGGCGCCGGGTGCAGCAGCGCCGCCTCCATGCCGACCGGGTCGGCCGCACCGCTCAGACCGAGCTTGCGGGAGCAGGACGGCCAGGCGCGCCAGCCCTGCTTGGCCAGCACGCGTTCGGCGACGACGATCTGCTGCTCGCGGGAGGCGAGGTCGGCGCGGGGGGCGAACTGCCCACCACCGAAGCCGGTCCAGGTGCGGGCGCTGAACTGCACGCCGCCGTAGTAGCCGTTCCCGGTGTTGATGTGCCAGTTGCCGGTGGACTCGCACTGCGCGAGGCGGTCCCACTCCTGCACGGGGGCGGCGGAGGCGCTGGAGACCGGGCCGAGCAGCGCGGCGCCGGCGGCACCGGCGGCTGCGGTCGCGAGCAGGCCGCGACGGAGGGCCTTGGAGTTGCTGGGCGCACGGTGGCGCGCGGGGGCGCGACGGATCGCAGACATGTGACCTCCAACGCCTACGAGGTCAGCTGTCGGGTTCGGGTCGAAGGTGGTTTGACCCGGCCGCGCGGGCGCGACTTCACCCCGAGGACTTCCGCCGTGGGCGGTCGTCCGAGGAACGTGTGGGTCCCCCGCTCCTGCCCACGGGCTCTGCTTCCGGCGCGGTGGGCAGGACTCGGCGTTCCGCGGCCGTGTCCCCGGGGTTCCCCGGGAACGACCCGACGGTAACAAGTCAGCGGTCCGACGTACACCGTCCCGCGACCTCGCCGTGACCTGCGTCCTCGCAGGTGAGCGGCCCACGGGGCCCTCGCGTGACGCAGATCACGCGGTGCGACCCCGCGGGGGCGGCGTCAGCTGTTCGCGAGCAGCTTCGCGACGGCTTCCTCGATGCGCGTCGTGAACTCGCCGGCCTTCTCGCCCTCGCGTCCGTGCAGGGGCTCGCCGAAGGTCACGTGGATCGGCGGACGGCCCTTGACGGGCCAGTTCTTCTTCGGCGGCATGGCGTCGAAGGTGCCGCGCAGGGCGATCGGGACGACGGGGACCCCCGCGTCGAGCGCGAGGTAGGCGGCACCCTTCTTGAAGGGCCGCATCTCACCCGTGTAGCTGCGCCCGCCCTCGGCGAAGATCACCAGGCTCCAGCCGTCGGCGAGGAGCTGCGAGGACGGGTTGGGGCCGCGACCACCCCGCCGTTCGAGCGGGTACGTGCCGATGACGAGGCCCGAGGGGGCCGCGCGCCACCAGACGTCGAAGAAGTAGTCGGCCGCGGCCGCGATGGCCACGCGGCGGCGACGGCGGGCTCCCAGCGCCTCCAGGATGACGGGGGCGTCGAGGTGGGAGGAGTGGTTCGCCACGAGCACGGCGGCCGTCCCCAGCCGGTCGAGCGTCTCGACGTTGTGCACGTGGAGGCGGACCTGCGACTTCATGAGCGGCGTCATGAGGCCCCGCTGCAGGGTGGCGCGGACCGCGGTCGCGGGCCCCGAGCGCACCCAGTCGTTGCGGTGGACGGACCGGCCGCCCTCGGCCGGTTCGGACGGGCCGGCGGAGTGCCTGCGCAGCAACGGCAGTGCGCGCACGATCCTGGTCGGTCGCGGGATACCCATCAGCCTCGCCATCCTTCGGTCCTCGACACACCGGCGGTCACTGGCGGTGTGGAGTTCACAGGCCGCATCCTGCCACGCCCCCCGCCGGGGGGCCGGTCCACCACCCCGTGCCCGTCAGTCCTCGACGCTCAGTCCGTGCCCGCGAGCACCTGCTGCGGGACCCGGAGCCGACGCGTCGGCGAAGACGCCGCCCAGTCGGCCACCGGCCAGCGGGAGGCGCGTGCCACCCGGAACAGCGGGACGTCGGGGGAGACCGCGCTCGGGTTGCCGACGGTCTTCAGCAGCGGGATGTCGACGTGGGAGTCGGCGTAGGCGTAGCTGGCGGCCAGGTTGGCGCCCTCGACCTCGGCGTACCGGCGCACCCAGGCCGCCCGCGCCTCGCCGACGAGCGGCGGGGAGGTGAGGAAGCCGCTGGCGACCCGGCGGCCGTCCTGGACGACCTCGTCGAGCTCGGTGCAGACGACCTCGTCGAAGAGGCCTGCGAGCGGGCGGGTGACCTGGCGGACGTCGCCCGTCATGAGGATCGTGCGGTGGCCGGCGTCGCGGTGCGCCTGGATGCGCCGCAGGGCGTCGGAGGACACCTGCTGCAGGAACGAGGGGGCGAAGACGTCGTCGACGTACGCCTCGAGGGCGTCGAGGTCCACACCGGCGTACCCGCGGAACAGCGAGCGCAGGAAGCTGCCGCGGTCACGGCGCTCCGCCGCGATCCAGCCCGGCAGGTGCCGCATGATCCGGCCGAATTCGGCGATCCGGGCCCGGGCGTCCAGGGAGGACAGCCGCAGAGTCAGGTAGGTGTCGACGACCGTGCCCGGCAGCAGCGTCCCGGCGAGGTCGAAGACGGCCAGGACCGGCGCGGCCCCCTCGGTGACGGGGCGCAGCTCGCGGGGCCCGCTCGCGGCGGCCTGCGTGCGGCGACGGCGGATCTCGTCGTACTTGCGCATCTGCGCGGTGACGCTGGGGCAGTGCGACTCGAGCCAGTAGTGGTCCCAGTCGACCTCGGAGGTGTCGAAGCCCCACATCTCGACGTCGGCCGGGTCCAGGGACCGGTGCAGGGCGAGGGTCCGGTCGTCGACGAAGCGCAGTTCGGCCTCGGTGTACGCCTTGTACAGGTCCATGTACCGGCGGGCGAACTCGACCTGGCTCTGGGCCTTGTCGAGCGTGCGCGAGACCTCGCGCACCTTGGCCGAGCGCGGGGCCAGGGCCAGCAGGCGGTTGCCCGCGCTCGTCAGCAGCTCGCCGGTGCGCACCTTGCGCTCGACGGCGCGGCCGCCCGGGAAGTCCCACGTCGGCATGACGGCGGGGGAGGAGTCGAAGGGGTGCTGCGTGAAGTACTCGCGGATGAACTCGTACACGTCCCGGAACGTCAGCGGGTTCCGGCTGCCCGAGCTCACGTGGTAGTACGCCGGCTGCGACAGCGGCGGCGGCGTCGCGGCGGCCACGACGATCGCGTTGACGACGTGGTCGATCGGCACGACGTCGATGACGGAGTCGGGGGCGGCCGGGAACTCGGTGAGTTCCCCGCGGCCGTAGGCCAGGATGATCGGCTCGGCCATCTTGAAGCCTTCGATCCACCCCGGGTGCGGGTGCTTGACCGCGGACTCGACGATGCTCGGGCGAAGGATCGTCGTGGGGACCACGGGTGCTGCGAGCTCCTCGACGAGCCGCTCACCCATGGCCTTGGTGAACGTGTAGCAGTCGGTCCAGCCCAGCGTCCGGGCGCGCTCCTTGCCGGCCGCCTTCTGCTGCGCGGTGACCCACGCGACGCGGCGTTCCTCGGCGCCGGCGGCCACGCTCAGCGGGCCTGCGCGACCGTGGTCGCGTTCGGCGGCGCGCAGGAACCCCTTGAGCCGGCCCTCGAGGCGGGAGTCCTCCTCGATGCGCGCGGCCAGCCGCAGGCCGGCCTCGGTCTCGGTGCGCCAGTCGACCTGGTGCTCCACGGCCCGCTCGGGCACGGTCCCGCGCCGCCGGCCGCCGACGTAGGCGGTCGAGACGTGGACGTAGTGGACGGCGCGGCCGCCCCGCTCGCCGGCTTCGAGCGTGCGTTCGACGAGGGCGCGGGTGCCCGTGACGTTCGTGGTGAAGGCGTCCTGGATGAGCGGGTCGAACGAGACGTCGCCGGCGCAGTGCACGACGACGTCGATGTCGGAGGGCAGTTCGGGAACGTTCGACAGGTCGCCCTCGAGCGCCTCGACGCGCGTCTTCAGCAGGTCGTCGGCCTCGCCCGCGGCGCGGAAGATCGGCTTGCGCAGCACCGACCGCAGCCGGTCCTCACCGCTCTGGCCGGGCTTGGGACGCACGAGCGCCACGGCGGTCGTGGTCGGCAGGTCGACGAGCAGGCGCTGCAGCAGCGCCTCACCGATGAAGCCCGTCACTCCGGTGAGGAGGAACCGCTTGCCGTCGAGCTGCTCAGCCAATCGCACGCGGAGGATCCTGCCACGGATGCGGCCCCCCTCCGTGCGCCCGGCGTGCGTCCGCGCCCGGCCGCGACGGCTGTGCCAGGCTCAGCAGGTCCACAGGACGCTCGACCGCGAGGAGGCGGCGATGAGCCGGTTGCAGTCCGATGCCCTCGAGGTGACGCGCAGGCGTCCCTCGGCCCGTTCCGTCGTCGTCTGGACGGCCGTCGCCGTCGTCGGCGCCACCTGCTGGACGGTGCTGGCGCTGGCCCGCGGGGAGTCCGTCAACGCCCTGTGGGTCCTCTTCGCGGCCCTCGCGTCCTACGCCATCGCCTACCGCTTCTACTCGCGGTTCATCACCTACCGCGTGCTGGGCGCCGACGACCGGCGCGCGACGCCCGCGGAGCGGTACGAGAACGGCGTCGACTTCGAGGTCACCGACCGTCGCGTCCTGTTCGGCCACCACTTCGCCGCCATCGCCGGCGCCGGGCCCCTGGTCGGACCCGTGCTGGCCGCGCAGATGGGCTACCTGCCCGGCACGGTCTGGATCGTCGTCGGCGTCATCTTCGCCGGGGCCGTCCAGGACCTGACGGTGCTGTTCTTCTCGATGCGCCGCGGCGGCAAGAGCCTGGGGCAGATGGTCCGCGAGGAGATCGGCCTCGTCGGCGGCATCGCTGCGCTCGTCGCGGTCTTCGCCATCATGATCATCATCCTGGCCGTGCTGGCGCTCATCGTCGTCAACGCGCTCGCCGAGTCGCCCTGGGGCGTCTTCTCCATCGCCCTCACCATCCCGATCGCCCTCTTCATGGGCGTCTACCTGCGGTTCCTGCGACCGGGTCGGGTCCTCGAGGCCACGGGCCTCGGCGTCGTGCTGCTCCTGCTGGCCATCGTCGGCGGTGGCTACGTCGAGACGTGGGGGCTGGCGCAGTCGCTGACCCTGACGCCCGAGACGCTCGTCGTGGCCCTCGTCGGGTACGGGTTCGTCGCCTCCGTCCTGCCCGTCTGGCTGCTGCTGACCCCGCGCGACTACCTGTCCACCTTCATGAAGGTCGGGGTCATCGCGCTCCTGGCCGTCAGCCTCGTCGTCGCCCGCCCCGTCCTGGCCAACGATGCCGTCACGTCCTTCGCCCGCGAGGGGAACGGACCGGTGTTCGCCGGTTCGCTCTTCCCGTTCGTCTTCATCACCATCGCCTGCGGGGCGCTGTCGGGCTTCCACGCGCTCATCTCCTCCGGCACGACGCCGAAGATGGTCGCCAAGGAGCGGCAGGTCCGGCTCATCGGGTACGGCGGGATGCTCATGGAGAGCTTCGTCGCCATCAGCGCCCTCATCGCCGCCTCGGTCATCGACCAGGGCCTCTACTACGCGGTGAACTCCCCGGCCGGCGCGACGGGCGGCACCGTCGAGACGGCGGCACGGTTCGTCTCCGGCCTCGGGTTCACGACGTCGCCGGAGACGCTGTCCGCCGCCGCCCAGGCCGTCGGTGAGGAGAGCGTCGTCTCCCGCACGGGGGGTGCGCCGGCGCTCGCCCTCGGCATCTCGCAGGTCTTCCACGAGGCGTTCGGCGGTGGGCTCCAGGCGTTCTGGTACCACTTCGCGATCATGTTCGAGGCCTTGTTCATCCTCACGGCCGTCGACGCCGGGACCCGCGTGGGCCGGTTCATGCTGCAGGACACCCTCGGCAACGTCTGGAAGAAGTTCGGCGACCTGTCCTGGCGGCCCGGCAACGTCATGGCCAGCGCCGTCGTCGTGGGCGCCTGGGGCTACTTCCTCTACACCGGCGTCACCGACCCCCTGGGCGGCATCAACCAGCTGTTCCCGCTCTTCGGGATCGCCAACCAGCTCCTCGCCGCCATCGCGCTGACGCTCGTGACGACGCTGCTCGTCAAGCACGGCCGCGTCCGCTACGCGTGGGTCACCGCGGTCCCGCTCGTCTGGGACCTCGTCACGACGATGACCGCGAGCTACCAGAAGGTCTTCTCCGACAACCCGGCGATCGGCTACTTCGCCCAGCGCGCCAAGTACGCCGACGCCCTCGCCGCGGGGGAGGTGATCGCCCCGGCCAAGGACGCCGCGCAGATGCAGCAGGTCGTGACCAACTCGACCGTCAACGGGGTCCTGCAGTCGGTCTTCGCCCTGCTCGTCGTCGTCGTGGCCCTCAACGCGGCCGTCGTCGTCGCCCGTGCCCTGCGCGCCGGGCAGCTGCCGACGACGGAGGAGCCGGCCGTGCCGTCCACCCTGGTCGAACCGGCCGGGATCGTGGTGACCGCCCGGGAGCGGCGGGAGCTCGACGCCCTGCGCGCCGAGATCGGCGCGGACCGGTGACGGGCGTGCTGCCCCGGGTGCGGGCCGGGCTGCGCTGGGCCCGGCGGCAGGTCGACGGGGAGGACCGGTGGGAGGCCCACGTGCGCCGGTGCGCGGAGCACGGACACCCCCCGGGGTCCCGCGCGGAGTTCGAGCGGCGGCGGGCCGACGCCAAGGCCGCCGTGCCCGGCGGCCGGTGCTGCTGAGGGTCCGGTGAACCGGAGGACGTGCTCGTGCGTTGAGTCGGTGAGGACCCCGCTGATCCCGACCTGAGAGGCAGCTGAGACGCCGTGCTCGACAGCTGGAAGACCGCCCGCCAGGATCGGGGTGTGAGCACCGTGCGACGTTCCGTGAGGCAATCCCGGTTCCGGGTGACCGTCGTGGCCCACCGCCGCTTCGCCGCGGGCGCGGCTCCGGGCCTGCCGTCCGGTCTCGTGCACGCCGTCGTCGTGCGCGCCGAGACGCCCGCCCTGGCCCGGGACATCGCCCTCGTCCACCTGCACGCCGACGCGGCGCTCGCTGACGCCGTGCTCGGCGTGGACGCGGTCCTCGTCGAGCGCCTGCGGCTGGGGCGCGTCCCCGTGCGCGAGCTCGACAGCCGGCGCGCCCTCGTCGGCAGCTGACGCGTGGTCGAGCTGTCCCGCGCGGAGTTCGAGGAGGCCGTCGCGGACGCGCTCGACCGCATCCCGCCCGAGCTGGCGCGGGCCATGGACAACGTCGTCGTCCTCGTCGAGGACGACCCGCCGGAGGGCTTCGAGCCGGACCTGCTCGGCCTCTACGAGGGCACCCCGCTGACCGAACGCGACGGCTGGTGGGCCGCGGGGGCCCTGCCCGACCGCATCACGATCTTCCGCCGCCCCACGCTGGCGGTGGCCCGGGACCGCGACGAGGTGGTCGCCGAGGTCGGGATCACCGTCGTGCACGAGATCGCCCACCACTTCGGGATCGACGACGCCCGGCTGCACGAGCTGGGCTGGGCCTGAGGGCTACTTCTTCCGGGCGCTCGCCTTCGCCGCGTTGTGCGCGATCGCGGCACGCACCAGGTCGGCGAACCCGTCCTCGTCCAGGACGTCGCCCTCGGCGAACTCGACCGAGCGTCGCTGGTTCCCGCCGAGCTCGCCGTTGAACAACCCCTTCGGGTCCGCCAGCGAGGCCCCCCAGAGGAACCCCATCTTGACCTTGCTCTTGAACACCCCGCCGACGAGGAACGTCCCGTGCCGGGACCACACGGGCGCCCCCATGTACTTCCACTCCTCGACGATCTCCGGGTCGACGGCCAGGACCGTCCGACGGCAGGCGGCCAGCACCTCCCCGCGCCAGTCGGGGTGCTTCGCCACCAGTTCGTCGACGAGCTGGGAGGGGGTCAGGTCGGCGTCGGCCACGCCGCGAGGCTACCCGGAATCAGGGGCCCGGCGCCGGGGTTGTGGAACGCGTGAACATCGACCTGCTGAGCTTCGAGATGGCCCGCGACGCCTTCGACGAGCGCCGGTTCACCGACGCCGTCCGGTCGCTGGAACCCCTGGTCCGCCGCCACCCCGACGACCGGTCGCTGCGCGAACTGCTCGCCCGCAGCTACTTCGGTGCCGCCATGCTCGGCAAGGCCGAGGAGCAGGCGCGGGACCTGGTGCGCCGCAGCCCGTCCGACGCGTTCGCCCACCTGCTGCTGTCGCGCGCCCTGGAACGGCAGAGCCGGCACGACGAGGCCCGTGGCCACCGCGTGATGGCGCACGTCCTCGGCGCGGAGGTCTGAGGCCTCCCCGGACCAGGCAGACGTCCTCAGATCAGGTCGACCAGGTCGCCGATGCCGTCGACGACCTGGTGGGGCTGGAACGGGAACCGGCGGACCTGCTCGCGCTTGGTCGAGCCGGTGAGGACGAGGAACGTGCGCAACCCGGCCTCGATGCCCGCGACGACGTCGGTGTCCATCCGGTCGCCGATCATGGCGGTGGTCTCCGAGTGCGCCTCGATCCGGTTCATCGCCGAGCGGAACATCATCGGGTTGGGTTTGCCGACGAAGTACGGTTCGGCGCCCGTGGCCCGCGTGATGAGCGCCGCCACGGATCCCGTCGCCGGCAGCGACCCCTCCTTGGAGGGGCCGGTGGCGTCGGGGTTCGTGGCGATGAACCGGGCGCCCTTCTCGACGAGGCGGATCGCCTTGGTGATGGCCTCGAACGAGTAGGTGCGCGTCTCGCCGAGGACGACGTAGTCGGGGTCGGTGTCCGTCGTCGTGTAGCCCGCCTCGTAGAGGGCGGTGGTGAGTCCGGACTCGCCGATGACGTACGCCGAACCGCCCGGCATCTGCCGCGCGAGGAAGTCGGCCGTCGCCAGCGCCGACGTCCAGATGTTCTCCTCCGGGACCTCGATGCCGCTGCGCGACAACCGGGCCGCGAGGTCGCGCGGGGTGAAGATCGAGTTGTTCGTCAGGACCAGGAACCGGCGGCTGGCGTCGGCCAGCCGCTGCAGGAACTCGGCCGCCCCGGGGAGGGCGTGCTCCTCGTGCACGAGGACGCCGTCCATGTCGGTCAGCCAGCACTCGATGCCGTTGGCGTCGCTCATCTCGTTGCCCTCCACCCGTCCACCCTCGATCCCGTCGCGGTTCCGATCGGTCAGGTCAGTCCGCCAGTCCCGCCAGGACCGCCGCCGAACCCGACAGTCCCAGCCGGGTGGCCCCCGCGTCCAGCAGGGCGAGGGCGAGCTCGGTCGAGCGGATCCCGCCGCTGGCCTTGATGCCCAGCCGACCGCCGACGGCGGCGTGCATGACCTCGACGGCGTGGACCGTCGCGCCGCCCGCGGGGTGGAAGCCCGTCGACGTCTTGACGAAGTCGGCGCCGGCCGCCTCCGCGGCCCGGCACACCGCCGTGAGGACGTCGTCCGGCAGGGCCGCGGACTCCAGGATGACCTTGAGCACCGTCGGCGCCGGGGCCGCCGTGCGGACGGCGGCGATGTCGTCGCGGACGGCGTCGAAGTCCCCGGCCAGGGCCGCGCCGACGTCGATGACCATGTCGACCTCGTCCGCCCCGGCCTGCACGGCGGCCGCCGCCTCGGCGGCCTTCACCGCGCTCGTGTGCTTGCCCGACGGGAACCCGCACACGGTCGCCACGACGAGGTCACCGGTGTCGGCCAGGGGCAGCATCGTGGGGGAGACGCACACGGCGAGGACGCCGAGCTCGCGGGCGTCGGCGACGAGCGCCGCGGCGTCCGCGGGGGTCGCCTCCGGCTTCAGGAGCGTGTGGTCGACGAGACGGGCGACGTCGGAACGGGTGCGTGGGCTCACGCGGCGAGTCTGCCACCCGGGCCGTGTCGGGCCCGACGGTTAGGCTCGCCCCCGTGGTGAGCATCCCCGGTCTGAAGTCCGCGTCCCGTTCCGCCTCGCCGTCCGCCGGTGGTGCCGAGCGCCGGACCGAGCGCCTCACCGGCTGGGGGCGCACCGCCCCGACGACGGCGACGGTGCTGCACACCGCCGACCTCGACGTCATCGCCGAAGCGGTCCGCACCGCCGGGCCGCGCGGTGTCATCGCGCGCGGGCTCGGCCGCTCCTACGGCGACCCGGCGCAGAACGCCGGCGGTCTCGTCGTCGACATGACCGCGCTGGACCGCATCCACGACATCGACGTCGACGCAGCCGTGGCCGACGTGGACGCGGGCTGCTCCCTCGACAAGCTGCTGCGCGCGGTCGTCCCGCACGGGCTCTGGGTGCCGGTCCTGCCCGGCACGCGCCAGGTCACGGTCGGCGGGGCGATCGGCGCCGACATCCACGGCGGCAACCACCACACGCAGGGCACCTTCACGCGGCACGTGCTCTCGATGGACCTGCTGACGGCCGACGGCCAGATCCGCACCCTGACGCCCGACGGCCCTGAGCGCGAGCTGTTCCTGGCCACCACCGCGGGGATGGGCCTGACGGGCATCGTCCTGCGGGCGAAGATCCGCCTGGACCGGGTCGAGACGTCCTACTTCATCGCCGACGTCGAGCAGGCCACCGACTTCGAGGACATGCTCGAGCGGCTGCAGCAGAACGACGAGAACTACACGTACTCCAAGACGTGGTTCGACTCGGTGACCAAGGGCCAGCACATGGGCCGCGGGTTCCTGCTGCGCGGGTCGTCGGCCAAGCTGTCCGACCTGCCGCCGGAGCTGCGCAAGGACCCGTTGAAGTTCGACGCCCCGCAGCTCGCGCGCTTCCCCGACGTGTTCCCGCCCGGAATGCTCAACACCCTCACGGCGCGGGCCCTGAACGAGGTCTACTACCGCAAGTCCAAGACCAAAGCCGGTGTGGTGCAGAACATCACGCAGTTCTACCACCTGCTGGACCTGTTCGCGGACTGGAACCGGGCCTACGGGCCGCGAGGTTTCCTGCAGTACCAGTTCGTCGTGCCCTTCGACCGGACCGACCTCCTCCGCTCGAGCATGGAGGCCATCGTCGACTCCGGGCACATCTCGGCGCTCAACGTGCTCAAGCGGTTCGGTGACGGCAACGACGCGCCGTTGTCCTTCCCCCAGCGCGGCTGGACGCTCGCGGTCGACCTGCCCGTGAAGAAGGGCCTGGACCAGCTCTGCGACCTCCTCGACGAGATGGTGCTCGACGCCGGCGGTCGCCTGTACCTGGCCAAGGACTCCCGCACCACGGCCGACCGCTTCGCCCGCATGTACCCCGAGCTGCCGGCCTGGCGGAAGGTGCGCGACGCGGTCGACCCCGAGCGGAAGTTCGCCTCCGACCAGGCCCGGCGCCTGCAGCTCGTCTCGGGCTGACCGCCGGACGGGTGGTCCCGTCGCCGGCGGGTTGAGCCGCCCGCCCGGCGTGCCGATCGTTGCTGCGAGCACGGGCACGCGAGCGGGAGGTGGTGGTCGGTGGTGGCGCAGAGCCCACCGTCCGGCGTCGCCGTCCTCGGCGCCTCGTCGGCAGCGACCCCGCCACGGCCCTCTCGTCCGCGCTCGACCGGACGTCCGCTGCGCCACCAGGTGCGGTCGGCGTGATCCCGCGCCGGCGTTCAAGGTCGGTCGTGCGCCGTCCGAGACTGGGGAGAGGCGTCCTGCGGGGCCGAGTAGCGGAAGGCGGTGGGGCCGGTGGCTGAGCTCACGCTGCACGCTGCCGCCGCAGGGCCCGTGGCCCGCGCCGAGGCCGTGGCCGCGGTGCACGCCGACCTGACGGCGCTCGACGACCTCATCGGCCGTGACCCCGTGCGGGCCGCCACGAGGGCCCGCGAGATCGCGGTCCTGGCGGCCGAGCTCGGTGACGTCGTCGCCGTCTCGCTCGCGCGGGTGGGTGAGGCCGAGGCGGTGCAACGCGCCGGCGACCCCGCCGGGGCGGCCGACAAGGTCACGCGCCTGCTCACCGAGTGCGACGCCGACGTCCGCGGGGCGGAGGCCACGTCCCGGGCCTCCTGGGTGCTGTCCCGCGTCTTCACCGACCTCGGGGACCGGCCCACCGCGCTCGAGCACGCCCTCGACGCCGTCGCGGCCTTCACCGACGACGTGTCGAAGCGGTTGCGCGCCCGCGTCCTGCTGACGGTCGCCGACCTGCTCGACGAGCTCGGCGGCGTCGAGGACGCCCGCACCTGGTACGCCCGCGCCGAGGAGCTCGCCGTCGGGGACGGCCAGCTGCACCTGCGGGTGGTCAACAACCGCGCCTACGCCGAGCTCGACCGCGGCGACGCCGACGGCGCGCGGCGCGAACTCGACCTCCTGCTCCGCCTCGGCGAGCAGTACGGGATGCCCCTCAACGCGAACACGCTCGACACCGTCGCCCGGGTCCAGCTGCTGTGCGGCGAGCTCGACGCGGCCGAGCAGTCGGCGCGGGCCGCCGTGGCGACGGGCGCGGCGATGGACGCGAAGAACGCGGACGACGAACCCGTCTACCTGCTGACCCTGGCCGTGGTCCTCCGCACGCGCGGTGACGCCGCCGCCGCGGCGGCGGTGCTGTGCCAGGCCCGTGCGATCTGCACGGGTGTCGGGTTCCGCACCGTCCGGGCGCAGCTGCTGGCCGAGCAGGCCGAGGTGCACGCGGCGCTGGGCGACCACCGCGCCGCCTTCGAGACCCACAAGGAGTTCTACGCCGCCGACCGCGAACTGCTCTCCGAACAGCGGGAGGCCCAGGCCCGCGCGCGGCAGGCGATGTTCGAGACCGACGTCGCGCGGGCGGAGGCGGCGCGCTACCGCGAGGAGGCGCGCCGGGACCCGTTGACGGGGTTGCGCAACCGCCTGTTCGTGGACGAGCGGCTGCCCGCCCTCGTGGAGGAGTCCCGCCGCGGCGGGCCGGTCGTGAGCGCGGTCCTCTTCGACCTCGACCACTTCAAGTCGGTGAACGACACGTTCTCGCACGAGGCCGGCGACGAGGTGCTGCGCCTGACGGCCGGCATCCTCGAAGGCGCCGTCGCGGACCACCCGACCGCGTTCGCCGCCCGACTCGGCGGCGAGGAGTTCCTCGTCGTCTGCACCGGTGGCGGCGACGGTGCGGCCGCGGAACTCGCCGAGCGCGTGCGCCGCACGGTCGCGGGGTTCGACTGGTCCGGCGCCACTCCGGGCCGGGGCATCACCGTCAGCGCCGGCGTCGCCGTCCTCGCGCCGGGGGGCGACAAGACGTCCCTGCTCTCGGCCGCCGACGCCCGCCTCTACGAGGCCAAGGCCGGCGGCCGGAACCAGGTGCGCGCCGGCTGACCCCGGTGGCCGGGAAACCGGTGGAGACCGGGCCCGGCTGCGAGCAGGGTGGGCCCGTGCCTTCCGTTCCCGCCGTCGACTGGCGCGCCGACCTCGGCGACCCCGACCTCCTCGACCTCGTCGCCTCCCACGGCGGCCGCCCCGTCCCGGGGTGGTGGCCCCGCGTGCGGGAGCACTCGCTGGGCTGGGTGACGGCCCGCGACGACGGCCTGCTCGTCGGGTTCGTCAACGTCGCGTGGGACGGCGGCGACCACGCGTTCCTGCTCGACACGAAGACCCGCCCCTCCCACCAGCGGCGGGGTGTCGGGACGGCGGTGGTGCGCCGGGCCGTGCAGGAGGCGACCGCGGCCGGGTGCGAGTGGCTCCACGTCGACTTCCTGCCCGAGCTGACGTCGTTCTACCGCGACGCGTGCGGGTTCCGCCCGACCGAGGCGGGACTGGTCCACCTCACCAGTGGTCGGCCGCCAGGGTCGTCGTGACGACGACGGCGCCGTCCGCTGCGGGTTGGGTCTGGAAGCGTCCGACGAGCCCACCGCTGCGGTCCACGGCCTCGACGACGTGCAAGGACCCCAGCTGCTCGTAGCCCACCTCGCGCACGGTGACGGCGTCGAGTCCGCCGGCCCGCGCGACGCGACCGCGCAGCACGTCCGCCTGCCCGGGCGGGAGCACGGCGTCGACCCCGAGGTGTTGGCACAGTGCCCGGTCGTCGCGGTCGACGACGGCGCTCAAGGTGCCGCGCACGGCGTCCTCGGGCCCGCCGTCCCCGTCGCCGCACCGCTGGGTGGTGCGCTGGAACCAGACGACCCCAACGACGACGAGCAGCACGACGAGGCTGCTCACGACGAGCGAGCGGACGCGGGACCGCGTGAGGGTGGGCACGTCGTCACTGTGGCAGCGCACCGTCCGGTCGGGGCGGGGTCTCCTGATCCGGGACCGGGTCCCACCGGGGGTGGTGGAGCGCGGTCAGCCCATCCGGACGGCGGGACCGGACACGACGATCCCGCCGTGCGCGGGCACGTCGACCGTGAGGAGCCCGGGGCGCCCGACGTGCCGACCCTGGTGGACGAGCACCCGCGCCGGTGGGTCCACGTGCCCCAGGGCCCGCAGGTACCCGCCGAGGGCCGCCGCGGCCGATCCCGTGGCCGGGTCCTCGGTGACGGAGCCGACGGGGAAGGCGTTGCGCGCCTCGAACAGGTGGGCGTCGCGGGCGTGCGCCAGCGTGATCGTCGCGGGCCAGCCGTTCGCGTCGAGCACGCGGCGCGCGCGGGCGGGGTCGAAGGTGACGGCGTCGAAGCGGTCGGCGTCGTGCAGCACCAGGACGGGGTGGGGGTTGCCCGCCGCCGCGACGCGGGGCGGGTACCGCTCGTCGAGGTCGTCGGCCGCCAGCCCGAACAGGTCGAGGAGTTCGGCCAGCTGCGCGGGGGTGAGGTCGGCGACGGAGGGTTCGACGCTCGTGAACGACGCCCGGCCCCCGTCGGCGACGAGCGCGACGGGCCCCACGGCCGTCTCGAACGTGAACTCCCCGCCCCCGTGCCGTTCCGCCAGCGCCACCGCGGTCGCGACCGTCGCGTGCCCGCAGAACGGGACCTCGGCGTGCGGGGAGAAGTACCGCATCCGCACCCGGCGCTCCGCGGGGCGGCCCACGACGAACGCCGTCTCGGCGTACCCGACCTCCGCGGCTACGGCGAGCATCTCGTCGGCGCTCGCCGTCGACGCGTCGAGCACGACCCCCGCGGGGTTCCCGCCGGCGGGGTCGTCGGTGAAGGCGGCGTAGCGCAGGACGTCCACCCGCGCGACCCTACTGCGCTCCTCGCTCCGCTCGGGGGACGCGTCGTCGGACCCTCGCTCCGGGTGGAGGGAGCGAGGGTCCGACGATCCGGCCCCGCGCGGGAACGGGCGGGGAAGCGGCGGGTCAGCCCTTGAGCGCCCCCGCGGCGATGTTGGCGATGAAGTGCCGGGAACCGATGAGGAAGATCCCGATGAGCGGGACGACGCTGACGACGGCGCCCGCCATGATCATCCCGTAGTCCGTCGTGTAGACGGAGTTCAGCTGCGCCAGTGCGGTCTGCAGCGTCTGCCGGCCCGGGTCGACGAGCACGACCAGCGGCCAGATGTAGTCGTTCCAGGCGGTGACGAACGTGAAGATGCCGAGGAACGCCAGCCCGCCGCGCATCATCGGGATGGCGATGGACCACCAGGTGCGGAAGAACCCCGCGCCGTCGAGGGTGGCGGACTCGACGAGTTCGTCCGGGATGGACGACTGGGCGAACTGCCGGAGCAGGAAGATGCCGAAGGCGTTCGCGGCGCCCGGCACGATGAGGGCCTGCAGCTGCCCCATCCACCCCAGTTCCGACATGAGGACGAAGCTCGGGACGAGGGAGAGGTTGCCCGGGACGAGGAACGTCACGAGCAGGACGGCGAACAGGACGTCTCGGCCGGGGAACTTGTACTTCGCGAAGGCGAACGCGGCGAGGGAGTCCAGCAGGACCACGAGGACGGCGAGGGAGCCGGCGACGATGAACGAGTTGAGCATCGCGCCGAGCAGGTCGATGTTGGCGACGACGTTGCGCAGGTTCTGCAGCAGGTGGGTGCTGGGCAGCAGGTTCGGCGGGTAGCTGAAGATCTGCGCCGTCGTGCTCGTCGACATGACGAGCAGCCAGTAGAACGGGAACAGCGACAGCAGGACGCCGACGAGGATGCAGCCGTGCGTGACGACCCGGCCGAGGACCCACTGGCGGCTGCGCCGCGGCCGCACGACGTGCAACCGGTCGCGCTGGGCGCGGGACGAACGGGTGAGTTCCGGAGCGCTCACCGGGCCACCTCCTTCGTGCGGCGGCGGGCCGCTCGGGACCCCACGCGGGGCACCGCGTCGCGGTCGCGCAGCAGCCGCCAGTTGATGATGGCGAAGACGGCGGCCAGGGCGAACAGCGCCCACGCGATGGCCGAGCCGTACCCGAAGTCGAGCTGGGAGAACGCCTGGTTGTACTGGTAGAGCACGATCGTCATGCCGGCCTCGTTGACGCCGCCGACCGTGCCGTTGCCGTTGGCGGCCCCGAAGAGGATCTGCGGTTCGGTGAAGAGCCCGAGACCGCCGATGGTGGAGGTGATGACGGTGAAGAGGATGACCGGGCGCAGCATCGGGATCGTCACCGAGAAGAACGTCCGCCAGAACCCTGCGCCGTCCACCTTGGCGGCGTCGTACAGCTCGTCCGGGACGGCCTGCAGGGCCGCGAGGTAGAGGATCGCGTTGTACCCCGTCCACCGCCAGACGACCATGACGGCGATGGTGATCTTGATGCCCCAGTCCGTGGACAACCACGCGACGGTGGGCAACCCGAGGGAGGTGAGGGCGGAGTTGACGATGCCGAAGCTGTCGGAGAAGACCGAGCCGAAGACGATGGCCATCGCCACCATGCTCGTCACGTTGGGGATGAAGAAGGCGACCCGGTAGAAGCCCTTCATCCGGATGTTCTGGTGCAGCAGGAACGCCATCACCAGGGCCAGGAAGAGCATCGGCACGGTCGAGATGACCCAGATGATGAGCGTGTTCGAGACGGCGTTCCAGAACCGCGAGTCCTGCAGCAGGAAGGCGTACTGCTGGAGGCCGACGAACTTGATGTCACCGATGCCGTCCCAGTCGGTGAAGGACAGGTAGACGGAGAAGAGGATCGGGAACGCGCCGAAGACGAGGAACAGCACGTAGAAGGGGGACACCGCCGCGTACTGCGGCCAGAAGGACCGCAGACCCCGGCGGCGGACGCTGAGCCCGTCCGTCCCGGTCCGGGTCGTGGTCGGGCGTTCGGCGACGGCCATCAGATCACCCCTCGCTTCTTGAGCAGCTTGTCGACGGCCACGACGGCGTCGTCCCACGCCTGGTCGGGGTCCTTGCCGGCGGACTCGACGACGCGGAGCTGGTCGGTGAAGGCGGTCGTCTGGTTCTCGTACGTGCTGATGAACGTCGTCGGGACGTTCTCGGCGGCGGTGCTGAAGAACGCCAGGGGGTCCTGGTCGCCGAAGAACCCGCCCGAGTCGGCCATGAGCCCGGTGGTGAACGCCTTCGGCGCGGAGGGGAAGAGCTGGATCTCGTTGTAGGACTGCGCCTGGTTCTCCGGCAGCGTGAGCCAGCGCGCGAAGGCCAGCGCCGCCGCCGGGTCCTTGGAGGTCTTGGGGACGGCGAGGAACGACCCGCCGGAGTTCCCGGGCAGCCCGGGTTGCTGGGCGATCCGCCACTTCCCGGACAGGTCGGGGGCCGTGTCGGACAGGACCTTCATCCACCACGCGCCCTCGATGTTGGCGCCGAGCTTGCCGGAGTTCCAGGCCGCGTTCTGCTCGTTCTCCACCTGGAGGTTCCGCGTCACCTTGGCCCGCACGGCCTTGACCGCCGTGTCCCACGCCTCGCGGATCGCCGACCCGGGTTCGTGGAAGAGCGGTTTGTCGTCCTTGTCGAAGTACCGCTGGGGCGAGGCGTTGACGAACTGGTTGAAGACCATCACGGCGTTGCCTGCGAGGGCGACGTCGCTGCTCTCGCGCAGCTGCTTGCCGAAGGCGATCCAGTCGTCCCAGGTGCGCACCGCGGCCGAGACCTCGTCGGGCTGCGAGGGCATCCCCGCCGCCTCGAAGAGGTCGCTGCGGTAGAAGAAGCCGGTCGGGCCGGTGTCCATCGGGAAGAAGAGGAAGCGTCCGGTCGGGGTCCGGCCGAGGTTCCACTTCCACTCGTAGTAGTCGTCCTTGAAGTCCTGGGCGCCGTAGTCGTCCAGGTTCACGAACTGGTCCTCGCTGGGGAAGTACAGCGCCGCGTTGGAGTTCACGGCCGTGATGTCGGGGATGTAGGCCTGGGCGGCGAACCCCGTCCGCAGCTTGCTGTCGAACGCGCCGCCGATGACGTCGGCGCGCAGGCGCTTGGACGTGCCGGGGATCTGCTGGGCCGCCTTCTGCAGCAGGCTCGGCGCGATGGACCGGTTCCAGTACCAGAGGACCAGCTCCGAGGGGTTGCTGGAGATGGAGGTGCCCTGTCCGCAGCCGGCCAGAGCGGCCGTCAGGGGGATGCCGGCGGCGCCGGCGAACCCGGCCCGCAGGACCGCGCGGCGGGAGGGGGGACGGCCGGGGGCGCCCCCCGGCCGCGGTGACGTCACGTGCAATCGAACCAGCCCACTCTCTTCGTCGAGACTGTCAGCCGTGCTTCCGTGAGCGCTCACGGAGTGGTAGGACGGTGCCACCGGCCAGGGACGCTGTCAAGGCACGCGATGATGCGTGCCGGGTGTCGGAGACCAGGGATCGAGGGTTCGTGTGACGGCTGACCAGGACGGACACGTCCGCGACCGCGCCGAGACGAAGGTGCGTCGCGTGCGCCGCAGCGCCGCGACGATCGAGGACGTCGCCGCCGCCGCGGGGGTGTCGCGGCAGACGGTGACGCGGGCCATGAACGACATGGAGGGCATCAGCGCCGCGACGAAGGCGCGGGTGCTGGCCGCGGCGAAGGAGCTGAACTACCGCCCCTCCCGCTTCGGTCGCGGTCTGGCCCGGGCGACGCACGACACGCTCGGGCTCGTCGTCTCCGACCTCGCCAACCCCTACTACCCCGAGTTCGCCGCGGCCACCGTCCGGTACGCAGGGGAGCTGGGGTGGAACGTGGTGCTCGTCGACACGGTCCACGCCACCGACCAGGAGCGGCTCCTCGTCGACCTCGCGAGCCAGGTCGACGCCGTCCTGGGCTACCTGGGGCCGACCGACCTCTGGCTCGACGCCCTCGCCGGCATGCCCGTCGTCACGGTCGACCCCGCGCCGAGCGGCCGAGCGTCAGGGGTCCCCGGGGTGCACGCCGTCCGGCTCGACCCGCGAGCGGCCCTGCGCGAGGCGGCGGCCCACCTCGCCCGTCTGGGCACCCGCACCGCCGTCGTCCTCGACGCCGACCACCCCGGTCGCAGCAACGAGCGCTCCCAGCAGATGGAGTCCTCGCTGCGCGAGGAGGGGATCGCCGTCGAGGTGCTGCGCGCCGGTGGGCAGGACGTCGCCACGGCGCGAGGTGCCACCCTGGACCTCCTGCGCCGGGGACTGCCCGACGCCCTGTTCGCCTGGAACGACATCCTCGCGGTCGGGGCGCTGGCCACCCTCGTCGAGCAGGGCGTGTCGGTGCCCGGTGACGTGCGGCTCGTGGGTTTCGACGGCCTCTCGCTCGGCACCTTCGTCACCCCGCAGCTGACGACGCTCGCCGTCGACATGCGCGAGGTGGCCCGGCAGGCCGTCGACCTCGCCGTGGGCACGCTCACGGACTCCGCGGGCGCCGCAGACCCCCAGGTGCGCTGGGTCGAGCACGTCTTCACCCCGCGCGGGACGGCCTGACCCGGCGGAAGGTGCGTCAGGGGCGGCGCTGCCGACCCCGGTAGGTGGCCCACGGGTCGTAGTCGACCTCGAGCTCGGCCTGCTCCGGCCGCTGGTCCTCGGGCACGTGCTGGAGGTTCACACGCACGCGGTACCAGAGGGAACTGCTGCCGCGCATGCCGTCCACGAGGACGTCGGCGTCGGCCAGCAGCGGGACGACGTCCGGGTGCCGGGCCTTCCAGGACTCCAGGCCGGCGAGCACCTCGGGTTTGGTCCTCGCCCGGGCGATCTCGATGAGCGGCATGGTCTTCGTCCGCGACCCCGTGCCCTTGGGGGGTTTCTCCGCGGGGCCGAGGCGCTCGGCCAGGTCGAGCAGCGCCTGCAGCGAACCGCCGGTCCCGTCCATGCCCGCCCACGGGTCGCCCCCGAGGTCGGCGAAGCGCTGGGGGACGGTGAGGACGGTGTGGTCCTCGGGGCGGACGTCGCGGACCTCGTCCCACGTCAGCGGGGTCGAGACCCGGGCGTCGGGCAGCGCGCGCACGGAGTAGGCCGAGGCGACCGTGCGGTCCTTGGCGTTCTGGTTGAAGTCGACGAACACCCCCTCGCCGCGCTCCTCCTTCCACCACCGGCTCGTGGCCAGCCCCTCCGCCCGGTTCTCCACCTCGCGCGCCACCGTCTCGGCCGCCAGCCGCACCTGCGGGTAGGTCCACACGCCGGGGTCGAGGGGGGCGTACACGTGGAAACCCCGGGACCCGGACGTCTTGGGCCACGCGGTGAGCCCGTGGTCGGCGAGCACGTCGCGGGCGACGAACGCGACGTCGACGATCTGGTGCCAGTCCACGCCGGGTTGGGGGTCGAGGTCGATCCGGAGTTCCACCGGGTGGTCGAGGTCCTCGGCGAGCACGGGGTGCGGGTTGAGGTCGATGCAGTTCAGGTTCAGGACCCAGGCCAGCGAGGCCTCGTCCCGGACCACCGTCTCGGCGGCCGACGTCCCGCGCGCGTAGTGCAGTTCGGCGACCTCGATCCAGTCGGGCCGCTTCTCCGGCGCCCGCTTCTGGAACACGGCCTCGGCCTGCAGGCCCTTGACGAACCGCTTGAGCACCATGGGCCGTCCGCGCACTCCGCGCAGCGCCCCGTCGGCCACGGCGAGGTAGTACCGGACGAGGTCGAGCTTCGTCGTGCCCGTCTGCGCGAACACCACCTTGTCGGGGCTGGTGATGGTCACCTCGCGGCCGGCGAGTTCGAGGACGTGCTGCGTGGACGCCACGTCCGCAGACTAGGGGCCGTTCAGCTCCGGCGCAGGGCATCGTGGCGCAGGACGGCGTGCACGCCCCACGTCCGGTTCGCGACCTGCGTGACGCGCAGGTCGGCGCAGCTGCTCAGCAGGGCGAGAGCGGTCAGGCGGTCCAGCGCGTGCTCGGCGGCCACCCACGTCACGAGGTCGCCGAGCGCGGCGTCCGTCGCGGCGTTGAGGTCGGCGTCGAAGCCGAACGTGATGCGCTCGGTGGGTGTGACGGCGTGGACGGTGGGCAGCGCGGGGTTCGGGACGACCGAGACGGTGAGTTCCGACGTCGTCCCGCACTCGACGGCGGTCCCGCAGACCTCGCCGTCGCCCTGGGCGGCGTGGCCGTCGCCCAGGCACAGCAGGGCGCCCGGGACGTGGACGGGCAGGAACAGGGTCGACCCCGCGACGAGGGACCGGCAGTCGACGTTCCCGCCGTGACCCGGGCGCGGCGGGATGGTCGAGTGTCGTCCCGCTGCGGCCGGGGTGGTGCCGACGACGCCGAGGAACGGCGCGGTGTCGACCGTGAACCCGAGCTGGTTCGTCGCGGTCCCGGACCCGATGTCCCACAGCAGGTCCACGCGTCCGGTCGTGCCGAGCCGAGCGTTCAGCGGGGTGTCCATCCCGGCGACGGTCCAGCCCCAGTCGGCCGTCCGGACGGAGTGGAGGGTGATGGCCAGGACGTCGCCGGGTTCCGCGCCGCGGACGGCCACCGGACCGCTGAGGCAGTGCCCCTCGGCGTCCTCGAGCAGGCGCGGGGTCGGGGCCCCGGGGCTCGCCGGGCGCCGGGTGAAGCCGTGCGCGTCGAGGGCCTCGACGGTGAACCGCTCGCCGGGGTCGACGGTGAGGACGGGGTCGAGCGAGGCGTCGAAGGCGTCGGTGACGGTTCCGGCGGTGGGGCGCAGGACCTGCGGTCCGCGGGGCTGGTCGGTGGGCACGGACCGATCCTCTCCCCGGGAGCCGTGCGCCGCTCAGGACGGGACGGTGGACTCCCGCACCACGAGCCGGGTGGGCAGCGTCGTCGTCCCGGGGGAGGGCTCGCCCGCGACGGCCTGCAGGAGCAGTTCGCCCGCGCGCCGGCCGAGGGCCTCCAGGCCCAGGTTCACCGTGGTCAGGGGCGGCCGGGAGGCGAGCGCGATGACGTCCCAGTCGTCGAACCCGACGACGGCCACGTCGTGCGGCACCCGGCGGCCGGCGTCGCGCAGACCGTCGCAGATCCCACGGGCGATCTGGTCGCTCCCGCACGTCACGGCGTCGAGGTCGGGGTGCCGGCGCAGCAGCAGGTCCGCGGCGAGCCGCCCCCAGCGCTCGCTCCAGTCCCCGTGCAGGACGGGCCCGACGAGCGCCTCCCCGGCGGTCCGCTCGACGGACTCCGCGCGGACCCGGGTGGCGTGGTGGTCGGCGGGCCCGGTGACGTGCGCGACACGTCGCCGGCCGAGGTCCAGGACGTGCTGGACGGCGTCGGCGGCCCCGCGGGCCTGGTCGGTGACGAGCGAGGTGTCCCGCGGGTCCTGCGAGGGGGTGAACGCGTAGACGACCGGGACGCTCGCGGCCAGCGGCGGCCGCGGGTCGGTGCGCCGGCCCGTCACGATGATCCCGTCGACCCGGCGGGCCTGCAGCGTCCGCAGGTAGTGCTGCTCGCGCAGCGGGTCGTCGCGGCTGTCGCAGAGCAGCACGCTCATCTCCCCGGCGCCCAGGGCGTTCTCCGCGCCGAGCATCACGGGGATCGAGAAGCGGCCGAAGCTGTCGGTCGTGATGAGCCCGACGGTGTAGCTGCGGCCGGAGGACAGGCCGCGGCCGAGGGAGTCCGGTGTGAACCCGAGCTGCTCGGCCGCCCGGCGCACGCGGTCGCGCGTCGCGGCCCTCAGCTGGCCGGTCCCGTTGAGGGCCTTGGAGGCCGTACCCGCCGAGACGCCGGCGAGCGCGGCGACGTCGACGATCCGCACCGGAACGACGCTTTCCGTCACTGACGACCTCCAGACCCTGTGAACCGCAGCAGAGTACCGCGCTCTTGACGGGCCAGGAGGCCCGATCTAGATTCGTCGCAGAAAACGTGTTCCGGAGTTTCCGGACGCACCGGCACCGCCTCGATGGAGAGCTCATGACCAGCACGACCGCTGGAGCGGACCTGACCGTCACGCCTCGGACGTCCCCGGCGAAGGCCCCCGTCGCCCCCACCGCCGACGCGTCGGTCGCCCTGCAGCCCGTCCCGCTCGGGGCCTCGCGCAGCACGGGCGGCTTCTGGTTCGACCGCATGCAGGCGAACCGTCGCCAGGCGATCCGGACCGGCTACGAGAAGCTCGAGACCGCGGGCAACCTGCGGAACCTGCGCATCGCCGCGGGCATCGAGCAGGGCGAGGCCAAGGGCCCGATCTTCATGGACTCCGACGTCTACAAGTGGCTCGAGGCCGCCGGCTGGGAGTACGGCCGTGAGGCCGACGAGGAGGTCCTCGGCTGGATCCGCGAGGTCAGCGGCGTCGTCGCCGCGGCGCAGGCCGAGGACGGCTACCTCGACTCCGTCCAGCAGGTCCGCGGGAAGGGCGAGCGCTACACCGGGCTGCACTGGAGCCACGAGCACTACTGCGCCGGTCACCTGTTCCAGGCCGCCGTCGCCGTGCACCGCAGCACGGGGGACACCGTCCTGCTCGACGTCGCCGTGAAGCTCGCCGACCACCTCGTCGCCACCTTCGGGCCGGGGCTGACCGAGGAGGTCGACGGTCACCCCGTCGTCGAGATGGGCCTGGTGGAACTGTTCCGCGAGACGGGGAACCGCGCCTACCTCGACCTCGCGCGGTGGTTCGTCGACGCCCGCGGGCACGGCATCATCCGGTCCCGGTTCGGGGTCGACCCCACCTACTTCTCCGACCGCGTCCCCGTGCGCGAGGCGACCTCGCCCGAGGGCCACTCGGTGCGTGCCGTCTACCTCACCGCCGGGGCCGCGGACGTCGCCGCCGAGACCGGGGACACCGGGCTCCTCGACGCCCTCGTCCGGCAGTGGGAGGGCATGCTGGCCTCCAAGACGTACGTCACGGGCGGCATCGGGTCGCGCTGGGACTTCGAGCAGTTCGGCGACCACTACGAACTCGGCCCGGACCGCGCCTACGCCGAGACGTGCGCGGCGATCGCGAGCGTGCAGTGGAGCTACCGCCTGCTGCTCGCGACGGGGGAGGCCCGGTACGCCGACCTCGTCGAGCGCACGCTCTACAACGCGTTCCTGCCCGGGGTGTCCCTGGCCGGCACGGAGTACTTCTACGTCAACGCCCTGCAGCTGCGGCACGGGGCGCACGCCGAGGAGGAGCGCAGCGTCGCCCACGGCCGGCGCCCCTGGTTCGACTGCGCCTGCTGCCCGCCGAACATCATGCGCACGCTGTCCCAGCTCGACGCCTACGTCGCGACGAGCGCGGACCGAGACGGGGTCCCCGGGATCCAGCTGCACCAGTTCACGACCGGTGAGGTCGAGGCGGGCGGGGTCCGCCTGCGGGTGAGCACCGAGTACCCCTGGGAGGGCACCGTCCGCGTCGAGGTGCTGGCCTCGCCCGGGGAGTTCGAGCTGGCCGTGCGCGTGCCCGGCTGGGCCGACGGCGCGACGGCGAGCGTGGCGGGGGAGTCCCTCACGACCACCGCGGGGGAGTACCTCCGCGTCCACCGCACGTTCGCCGTCGGCGACGTGGTGGAACTCGTCCTGCCGATGACGGTCCGCCCCGTCGAGGCCGACCCGCGCGTCGACGCGGTCCGCGACTGCGTCGTCGTCGAGCGCGGACCCCTCGTCTACGCCGTGGAGCAGGTCGACCTGCCCGACGGCCTCGTCGCCGACGACGTGCGCGTCCGCGTCGCCGAACTCCGGGACGCCCGCGCCGAGCACCGCCCGGACCTGCTGGAGGGCGTCACCGTCCTGCACCTGCCCGTGCACGCCGCGGTGGGAGCGGCCACCGGCCCGCTCTACCGACCGGCCGGGGACGAGCCCGCGCCGCAGGCCGAGGACGCGACCCAGGTCGTCCCCGCCGTCCCGTACTACGCCTGGGCCAACCGCGAGCTCGGCGCCATGCGCGTCTGGCTCCCGCGGGCCTGACCGGCCCGTCCGTCCCGTTCCAGGAGGAGGTGCGATGGAGCTCCACCGAAGGACCCTGCTCGCGCTGGGAGGGCTCGCCGGTCTCTCGGCGTTGCTGCCCTCCTGCGCCTCGCAGCTGCCCGAGGCCGACGTCACGGCCGCGGGGTTCGGCCAGGACGCGACCGGGACCGTCCGGTTGTGGTGCCGGGCGGCGACGGTCGTCGGCGTCCGGCAGGTCGTCGACGCGTTCAACGCCTCGCAGAAGGCCGTCCGCGTCGAGGTCACCCCGGTCCTCGACGGTCAGTACGTCACGAAGCTCGCCACGGCCATCCGCGGCGGGAACGTGCCGGACATCGTCGACATCGACGACATCAACTCGATGCTCTTCATCTACCGGGACTCGTTCACCGACCTGACCCCGCTCGTGCAGCAGTTGGGGTTCGCGGACCAGCTGAACCCCGGGCAGCTCGCGCTGGCCACCCGCACCGGGAAGCACTACGGCGTCCCGTACATCGCGGACAACTCGATGCTCTTCTACAACACCGAACTGTTCGAGAAGGCCGGCCTCGACCCAGAGGACCACACCCAGGACTTCGACGGGCTGCTCGAGGCCGCCCGCGCCATCGGGGCCCTGGGCGACGGGACGTACGGCTGGTCGGTCGACGGCAACGCGGCCGGGATCCTCGGGTTCGTCGTGCAACCGCACATCTGGGCGGCGAAGGCCCCGAACATCGTCGGGGAGGTGGGGGACCAGCGCGGGGCGATCGCCGACAACGACGCCGTCCGCCGCACGTTCCAGCTCTACCGCACGATGTGGGACGAGAAGCTCATGCCGCAGGGGAACTTCTCCGGCGACGGCTCGCGCTGGGGTGCCGACTTCCGCGCCGGCACGGTCGGCCTCTTCCCGGCGAACTTCTCCGTCGCGGCCCTCAACGCCACACCGGAGATGCGCGCCAAGACCGGGGTCGTCCTGCTCCCCGGGCCCGACGGCGGTCGCGCCACCTTCGCCGGCGGGGACAACCTCTGCATCCCGCGGGGGGCCGCCAACGCGTCGGGGGCCTGGCAGTTCGCCCGGTTCGCCCTCGACCTGCCCCAGCAGGAGAACCTCCCCGCCGGCGGGTACATCCCGGTCCGCTCCGATGCCGCGACCGCCGCGTACCGGGAGAAGTTCCCGCTCGCGGTCGCCCCGCTCGACGGCATCGCCGGGGCGTACGCGCCGACGACGCTCGCCTACAACCTGCTCTTCAACCAGCAGGACTCGCCGTGGATCGCCGCGTTCCGCCGGGCCGTCTTCGACGGTGACCTCGACGGGGCGCTGCGTCAGGGGCAGAAGGACTTCGACCGCATCCTGGAACAGGCGCAACTGTGAGCACCCTCGAGAGAAACCCCCGGTCCCTCACCCACCCGCCCCGGACGGGGTTGCTGCTGACGCTGCCCGCCCTGGCCTTCGTCACGGTCTTCGTGCTCGTGCCGCTCGTCTTCGCGGTCTACATGTCCTTCACGAACTGGCCGCTCATCGGGTCCTACCAGTTCATCGGGATCGGGAACTACACGGCGATCGCGTCCGACCCGGTCTTCTGGAAGTCCGTGGGCTACACGCTGCTGTACACCGTCGTCGTGACGGTGCCGATCCTCGTCCTGGGGTACGTCCTGGCCGTCGTCGTCCGCGCCAACCGCCGGTTCGCGACCGTGTTCCGCACGATCTTCTTCGTCCCCTACGTCATCGGTCTGACGACGCTGAGCTTCCTCATGGTGCTCGAGGCGCAACCCGGCTCGGGGATGGTCAACGTCCTCCTCAAGGCCCTCGGGATCACCGACGGGACCACGGCCTGGCTCGCCGACGGTCCGCTGGCGACGGGTCTCATCTGCGTGATGATCGTCTGGGCCGTCTCGGGGCTGACGATGGTCCTGCTCATGGGCGGCATGCAGGGGGTCCCGCGCGACGTGTACGAGTCCGCCGAGATGGACGGTGCCTCCTGGTGGCAGCGCGAGCGCAGCATCACCATCCCGATGCTGCGGCGCACGATCGCGATGAGCCTGGTCATCTCCGTCATCGGGTCGCTGCTGGCGTTCACCCAGTTCTACGTCCTGACCCGTGGGGGGCCGGGGACGGACACCCAGACGGTCGTCATGTACGTGTACCAGCGCGGTTTCGTCCAGCTCCAGCTGGGTGCGGCCTCCGCGCTCTCGATCGTCCTGGTCGTCGTCATCGGTCTGGTGACGGCCGCCCAGTTCCGGCTGCTGCGTGAGAAGGACTGACACCATGGCATCCCTGACGACCCCCACCCGGCGGCACGGCTCGCCCGAGGTGCGCGCGCGCCACCCCCGGGGCGCGGACGCGGCCGGGCGCGCCGAGTCCCGGACGAAGACCACCCTCTACTGGCTCGGCGGCACCCTCGCGGCCCTCGTCTTCCTCGTGCCCCTGGCCTGGTCGGTGCTGCGGTCGTTCCAGTCCAACGACGCGATCGTCGCGACCAGCCCGAACGCGGGGGACCTGTTCTCCCTCACGACGGCGAACTTCCGGGCGCTGTTCAGCAGCGACCTCGACATCCTGCGGTCCGTGGGCAACAGCCTCGTCGTCGCCGTCTGCACGGCCGTCCTGACGGCCGTCGTCGCGACGCTGGCGGGCTACGGGTTCGGGCGCTTCCGGTTCCGGGGCCGCAACGTCCTCTTCGGCGTCGTCGTGGTGACGATGATGGTGCCGTTCCAGGCCATCATCACGCCCCTGTACCTGCAGATGAACGCCATGGGGCTGACCGACTCCCGGCTGGGCCTGGTGCTCTTCTACACGACGGTCAACCTGCCGTTCGGCGTGTTCGTCATGCGCAACGCGTTCGAGAACATCCCTGCCGAGATCGAGGACTCGGCGCGCGTCGACGGCGCCGGCACGATGCGGGCCCTCGTCTCGGTGCTGCGGCCCCTGCTCATCCCCGGCATGGCGACCAGCGCGCTCTACGCCTTCCTCGCCAGCTGGACCGAGTTCCTCGGCGCGCTGACGTTCCTCACCGACGACCGCCTCTACACGCTGCCGCTGGCGCTGGTGAACCTGCAGTCCGGCGCGTACGGGGCCGTCAACTACGGCTACCTCGTCGCGGGCGCCGTCGTCGCGATGATCCCTTGCATCATCCTCTACGTCGCTCTCCAGCGGTTCTACGTCGCCGGTCTGGCCTCCGGAGCCGTCAAGGGCTGAACCGCGTCGCCCCAGCCGGGCCCGGACCGCGCGACCTGCGCGCGGTCCGGGCCCTTCCACGTCCACCGCCCGGCGGGCCGAAAGGTCTGAGATCAGACCATTGACGTCAGCGGGTGCCCGTCGGCACACTGGCGCGCATGCTTCCGGACGCCGACGTGGACCCCCAGGGTTCCGCGGGTGCGCCCGGGCTCGGCTGGCTCGTGCTGCACCCCGTCCGGGGCCAGCACGCGTTCGAGGCGTGCGTCGAGCAGCTCGGCACCGCGATCCGCCTCGGGGTGTTCCCGCGGGGGACGGCGCTGCCCACAGAACGTGACCTCTCCACCCGTCTCGGCGTCTCGCGGGCCACGCTGCGCGAGGCCATCGCCGCCCTGCGCGCCGCGGGCATGGTCGAGACGAAACGCGGTCGTGGAGGCGGCACCGTCGTGACGATGGCGCCCACGTTGCCGCGCCGGATCGGTGCCCAGCAACGGCAGTCGCGGCGACAGGCGTGGCTCGACACGCTGGACTTCCGCCGCATCGTCGAACCCGGGGCGGCGCACCTCGCCGCGTCGCGCGACCTCACCCCCGAGCAGCGGGAACGTCTCGACGAGGCGCACGCCGCGGTCCTGGCCGCGACGGAACCCTCCTCGCACCGGCAGGCCGACTCCCGGTTCCACCTGACGATCGCCACCCTCACGGGGTCGGCGCTCGTGCTCGAGGCCGTCACCTCCGTGCAGGCCGGTGTCCACGAGATGCTCACGGCGATCCCGGTGCTCGGCACGAACATCGACCACTCCGACCAGCAGCACGCACGCATCGTGCGGGCCGTCGTCGACGGCGACGGCCCCCGGGCCCGCCGCGCGATGGAGGAGCACTGCGACGACACGGCCGCGTTGCTGCGCGGCCTCCTCGACTGACCCCACCCTTCCCGGCGACCGGAGGACGACGTGCGCAACGAACGGCACCTGACGCGTGAGGACCTGCTCGCCCGGATCGACAGCGGTGAGCTCGACACCGTCGTCGTGGCCTTCACCGACATGCAGGGACGACTGCAGGGCAAACGGTTCCACGCGGCCTACTTCCGCGACCACGTGCTGGACCACGGCACCGAGGGGTGCAACTACCTGCTGGCCGTCGACGTCGACATGACCACCGTCCCCGGGTACGCCATGACGTCGTGGGAGAAGGGCTACGGCGACGTCGAGTTCGTCCTCGACCTCGAGACCACCCGCCTGCTGCCGCACCTGCCGGCCACCGCCCTGGTGCAGGCCGACCTGGCGTGGCTCGACGGCCGCCCCGTCGACCAGAGCCCCCGCACGGTGCTCAAGCGGCAGCTGGACCGCGCGCGGGAGCTCGGCTTCTGCGCGCTGGCCGGGACGGAACTCGAGTTCATCCTCTTCGAGGAGACCTACGAGGCCGCCGCGAACCGGAACTACCAGGAGCTCGTGCCCTCCAACCAGTACAACGTCGACTACTCGGTCCTCGGCACCTCGCGCGTGGAACCCGTCCTGCGCGACATCCGCAACGCGATGTACGCGGCAGGGCTGGACGTGGAGTGCGCCAAGGGGGAGTGCAACTTCGGCCAGCACGAGATCGGCTTCCTCTACGCCGACGCCCTCGTCACGGCCGACAACCACGCCGTCTACAAGACGGTGGCCAAGGAGATCGCCGCCCAGCACGGCAAGGCGCTGACGTTCATGGCCAAGTACGACCAGCGCGAGGGGAACTCCTGCCACATCCACCTCAGCCTGCGCGGGCTGGACGGCAGCACCGTGTTCTGGGAGGACGGGCGGCGCACCCCGCTGTACGACTCCTTCGTGGCGGGTGTCCTCGCCACCATGGCCGACTTCACGCTGCTCTACGCGCCGAACGTGAACTCCTACAAGCGCTTCGCCGACGGCTCGTTCGCCCCGATGGCCATCGCCTGGGGCGAGGACAACCGCACGTGCGCCGTGCGGCTCGTCGGTCACGGGTCGGGGGCGCGGCTGGAGAACCGGGTCCCCGGCGGCGACGTCAACCCGTACCTGTCGCTCGCCGCCGTGCTCGCCGGCGGACTGCACGGCGTCGAGCGGGAACTGAGCCTGGAACCGGCCCTGGCCGGGAACGCCTACGCCTCCGACGCCCCGCGTGTCCCGGGCACCCTGCGGCAGGCCCGGGACCTGTTCGCGGCCAGCGCCGTGGCGCGGGCGGCGTTCGGCGACGAGGTCGTCGACCACTACACCAACGCGGCCGACGTCGAGCTGACGGCGTTCGAGTCGGCCGTCACCGACTGGGAACGTCGCCGCGGATTCGAACGGATGTGAGATGAGCACCACCACAACGAGTTCAGACGACGTCCACGTCGTCGTCGACCCCTCCTCGGGCGAACGCCTCACCGAGGTCCCCCTCGCGGGCGTCGCGGAGGCGGACGCGGCGATCGAGCGCGCGGCCCGGGTGTTCCCGGCCTGGCGCGACGTGGCGCCGGCCGACCGCGCGCGCCTGCTGCGGTCGTTCGCCCGCGTCGTCGACGAGCACGTCGAGGAGCTGGCGGACCTGGAGGTCCGCAACGCCGGGCACACCCGCGGCAACGCGCGCTGGGAGGCGCGCAACGTGCGCGACTGCCTGGAGTACTACGCGGCCTCGCCCGAACGCCTCTTCGGGCGGCAGATCCCCGTGCCGGGCGGGATCGACGTCACGTTCCGGGAGCCGCTGGGCGTCGTGGGGATCATCGTGCCGTGGAACTTCCCCATGCCCATCGCGGCGTGGGGGTTCGCCCCGGCCCTGGCGGCGGGCAACACCGTCGTCCTCAAACCGGCCGAGCTGACCCCCCTGACCGCGGTCCGGCTGGGTGAGCTCGCCCTGGAGGCGGGGCTGCCCGAGGGCGTGTTCACCGTCCTGCCCGGCCGGGGACCGGTCGTGGGGGAGCGGTTCGTGACGCACCCGCTCGTCCGCAAGCTCGTGTTCACCGGGTCCACCGCCGTCGGCAAGCGCGTCATGGCGGGGTGCGCCGACCAGGTCAAGCGCGTGACGCTCGAACTCGGCGGCAAGAGCGCGAACGTCGTCTTCGCGGACGCCGACCTGGCCAAGGCCGCCGCGGCGGCCCCCTACGCCGTGTTCGACAACGCCGGTCAGGACTGCTGCGCCCGCTCGCGCATCCTCGTCGAGCGCTCCGTGCACGACGAATTCGTCGAGCTCCTGGGGTCGGCGGTCGCGGGGATGCGGGTCACCGACCCGCGCGAGGACCCGGACTCGGAGATGGGTCCTCTCATCTCCGCCGGCCAGCGCGACCGGGTGCGGTCCTACCTCGACGACGCCGACGTCCTGCTCACCGGTTCCGCGCCGGACCTCGGGGGTTTCTGGGTGCCGCCGACGGTGGTCGGCGTCACCGACGCCCGCGACCGCGTCTGGCGCGAGGAGGTCTTCGGCCCCGTCGTGGCCGTCATGCCCTTCGACGACGAGGCCGACGCCGTCGCGAAGGCGAACGACACCGACTACGGGTTGTCGGGGTCGATCTACACGCGCGACGTCGGTCGGGCGCTGCGGGTGGCCCGCCGCGTCGAGGCCGGCAACCTCAGCGTGAACTCGCACTCCTCCGTCCGGTACTGGACCCCGTTCGGCGGGTTCAAGCAGTCCGGTCTCGGCCGGGAGCTCGGCCCCGACGCGCCGAACTCCTTCACCGAGGAGAAGAACGTCTTCCTCAGCGACGACTGACCACCCGCACGAGCACGAGACCAGGAGGAAGAAGCATGGCAGGACGCATCCAGGACAGGGTCGCCGTCATCACCGGCGGGTGCTCCGGCATCGGCCTGGCCACCGCCCGGCGCTTCGTCGCCGAGGGCGCCAAGGTCGTCGTCGGCGACATCGACGAGGCGTCCGGCGCCCGGGTCGTCACCGAGCTCGGCGGACCGGAGGTCGCCGCGTTCGTCCGGGTCGACGTGACCGACAAGGACCAGGTGGACACCCTGTTCCGCACGGCCAAGGAGACGTTCGGCTCCGTCGACATCGCGTTCAACAACGCGGGCATCAGCCCGCCCGACGACGACTCGATCCTCACCACCGACCTCGACGCCTGGCGCCGCGTGCAGGAGGTGAACCTCACGAGCGTGTACCTGTGCTGCAAGGCCGCGTTGCCGTACATGCTGGAGCAGGGGCGGGGGTCGATCGTCAACACCGCGTCCTTCGTCGCGGTCATGGGCGCGGCGACGAGCCAGATCTCCTACTCCGCCTCCAAGGGCGGCGTCCTCAGCATGAGCCGCGAGCTCGGCGTGCAGTTCGCCCGCGAGGGCGTGCGGGTCAACGCCCTGTGCCCGGGGCCGGTGAACACCCCGCTGCTCAAGGAGCTGTTCGCCAAGGACGAGGAGCGGGCCGCCCGGCGCCTCGTGCACGTGCCGATGGGACGGTTCGCCGAACCGGAGGAACTGGCCAGCGCGGTGCTGTTCCTCGCCTCCGACGACGCGAGCTTCATCACCGCGTCCACGTTCCTCGTCGACGGCGGGATCTCCGCCGCCTACGTCACCCCGCTGTGAGCCGGCGGTGACGAGCCACGAGACGAGCGTCCCGGTCGTCGGGGTCACGGGGTACCGCGGCCGCGCGGTCCACGGCCTCTGGGACGAGAACTCCGACCTGCTGCCCACGATCTACGCCGAGGGGGTCCGGTGCGCGGGCGGGATCCCCGTCGTGCTGCCCCCCAACGTCCCCTACGGACCGTCGGCGCGGTCCGTGCTCGCGCGGGTCGACGCCCTCGTCATCGCCGGGGGGTCGGACGTCGACCCCGCGGCCTACCGGGAGGAAGCGCACCCGCGATCGGGGCCGTTCAACGACGAGCGCGACTCCTGGGAGCTCGCGCTGCTCGACGCGGCCCTCGAACGGGGGCTGCCGACCCTCGGCATCTGCCGCGGGATGCAGGTCATGGCGGTGCACGCGGGCGGTGCCCTGCACCAGCACGTCCCCGAGGTCGTCGGGCACGAGGGCCACGACCCGGGGGGTCCTGCGTACGGTTCCACCCTGGTGACGATCGACCGCGCGGGCACCGTGGGACGGCTGCTCGGGGAGCGGGCCGTCGTGCCCTGCCACCACCACCAGTCCGTGCGCGAGCACCCCGGGTTCACCGCGACGGCCTGGGCGCAGGACGGCACGATCGAGGCGCTCGAGCGCACCGACGGGGTCGGGCACCCGTTCTTCCTCGGGGTGCAGTGGCACCCCGAGGCGTCCGAGGAGCTGGGCCTGTTCCAGGGCCTCGTCGAGGCCGCCCGCGGCTGACCCCCGTTCCACCTCTCGAGACGAAGGAGTCACGATGTCGGACCGTTCGACGACCGCCACCACCGCGAGCGAGGACTACCTCGAACGGCGGCAACTGCGCCGGGGCACGGCCGGCTGGGTGCTGCTGGCCGGCCTCGGCGTCAGCTACGTCATCTCCGGGGACTACTCGGGGTGGAACTTCGGGCTCGGCGAGGGGGGTTTCGGCGGGCTGGCGATCGCCGCGGTCGTCGTGGCCGGCATGTACCTCGCCCTCGTCCTGGGGATGGCCGAGATGTCGTCGGCGCTGCCCACCGCGGGGGGCGGGTACACGTTCGCGCGACGGGCGCTCGGCCCCTGGGGCGGGTTCGCGACGGGGACGGCCATCCTCATCGAGTACGCCATCGCCCCGGCCGCGATCGCCACCTTCATCGGCGCCTACGTCGAGTCCCTCGGCCTGTTCGGGATCACCGACGGCTGGTGGGTCTACCTCGCCGCGTACGCCCTCTTCATCGGCGTGCACCTCGTCGGGGTCGGTGAGGCGCTCAAGGTGATGTTCGCGGTGACGACGATCGCGGTCGTCGGGCTCGTCGTCTTCGCCGTGGCGGCCCTCACGGAGTTCGACGTCGCGAACCTGACCGACATCGCGCCGAACGGCAGCCTCGGCTCCTCCGAGCTGCTGCCGTTCGGCCTGCTCGGCGTGTGGTCGGCGATCCCGTTCGCCATCTGGTTCTTCCTGGCGATCGAGGGGGTCCCGCTGGCCGCCGAGGAGACGCGCAACCCGGAGCGGAACGTGCCGCGCGGCATCATCGCCGCGATGGGGGTCCTGCTGCTGACGTGCGTGCTGACCTTGGTCCTGACGACGGGAGCCGGCGGCGCGCAGGCGATGTCGACGTCGGGCAACCCGCTCGTGGAGGCGCTCGGCGGGTCGACCGCGGCGACCGTGGTGAACTACATCGGGCTGGCGGGGCTGATCGCGAGCTTCTTCTCCATCATCTACGCGTACTCCCGGCAGTTGTTCGCGCTGTCCCGCGCGGGGTACCTGCCGACGGTCCTGTCGGTGACGAACCGCCGCAAGACGCCCACCCTGGCCCTGATCGTGCCAGGCATCGTCGGGTTCGTCCTGTCCCTCACGGGGCAGGGGGCGCTGCTGCTCAACATGGCGGTGTTCGGGGCGGCCGTCAGCTACGTCCTCATGATGGTGAGCCACATCGTGCTGCGCGTGCGTGAACCCGGCATGCACCGGCCCTACCGGACCCCGGGCGGGGTCGTCACGACGGGGTTCGCCCTCGTCGTCGCCGTGCTCGCGGTGGTGGCGACGTTCCTCGTCGACTCCGTCGCCGCCGCGTGGTGCGCGGTGGCGTTCGTCGCCCTCCTGGCCTACTTCGGGCTCTACTCGCGCAAGCACCTCGTCGCGAACTCCCCGGACGAGGAGTTCGCCGCGCTGGCGGCCGCGGAGGAGGACCTGGCCTAGACGATCACCTCGAGCCGGCGGGCGACGGGGGCCACGGCGCCCGTCTCGTGCCAGGCCCGCACCAGGGCGGGGACGACGACGGCCCGCAGGGTGCCCGCGTCCGCCCCGAACGGCAACCGCAGGTACCGCTCGAACGCCCCGTCCACCCCGAACCGGGGACCGGCCGTGAGCAGCACGCCGTGCCGGTGGGCGGCCAGGGCCAGCGCGGAACTCGTCGCGGTCGGCAGGTGGACCCAGAGGGCCAGGCCGCCCGGCACGTGCGGGACGTCCCACTCCGGGAGCGCCGCCGCCAGTTCCGCGGTGAGGGCGTCGCGGCGGCGACGCAGTTCCGCGCGACGGTCCACGAGGACGTCGTCGAGCCGGGGCAGGCAACGGGCGACGACGAGCTGCTCGAGCACCGGCGTCCCGAGCTCCCAGGGGGCGCGGTGCGCGGCCAGGTGCCGGACCGTGGCCGCGTCGGCGCGGATCCAGCCGATCCGCAGCCCGCCCCACAGGGACTTCGCCGTGGAACCGACGTGCACGGTGTCAGCGGGGAACGGCGGCGGCACGGGTCCCTCGACCGCCAGGTCGTTGGTCGTCTCGTCGACGACGAGCCGGGTCCCGTGCCGGCGGGCCAGTTCCACGACGCGGCGGCGCAGGTCGGCGGGCATCACGGCGCCCGTGGGGTTCTGGAACCCGGGCATGAGGTACGCGAGAGCCGGTCGGGTGCGGGCGAACGCGTCCTCGAAGGCCTCCGCGTCCCACCCGCCGGGGGTCCCCGCGGTGACGGGGACCGCGACGGGCCGCCCGCCGGCCCCGCGGGCGGCGTCGACGGCGTGCGGGTACCCGGGGGACTCGACGAGCACCCGGTCTCCGGGGGACAGGAACACCCGGCAGAGCAGGCCCACCGCGTGCTGCGCGCCGAGCGTGACGAGGACCTCCTCGGGGGCCGTCGGCAGCCCGCGGGCGGTGTACCGGCCGGCCACGGCCTCGCGGAGGGCGGGGACGCCGAGGAGTTCGTAGCCGTCGCCGGGCAGGTGCGCGAGGAGGTCCTCGGCGGCCTCCCGCGCCGCGTCGGCGACCACGGGTGCGGCGGGTAGCACGGCGCGGGTGAGGTCGACGAGCCCACCGGGGACGGTCAGCGGCTCCGCCGGGCCGGGCGCCGTCGTGGCGGGCAGCGCGATGACGCTGCCCGAGCCCCGGACGCTGCGCAGGTGGCCGGAGTCCCGCAGGCGGGCGTACGCCGCGGCCACGGTGGTGCGGCTCAGACCCAGGGCGGCCGCGAGCTCGCGTTCGGCGGGCAGTCGCGCGCCCGACAGGACCCGGCCGTCGAGCAGCAGCAGCCGGATGCGGTCGGCGAGGGCGCGCAGCGCGGGGCCGTCGTCGCGCCAGTCCCCGAGGAGCTGGGCCAGTCCTGCGGCGGAGAGGGTCGGCACCAGTCCACTCTACGCAGATTGGCGCTGTTCTCCACCACCCCAAGTGCGGTCCAATCCTGGTGTGAGCAAGCCACTGTCCGCCGCCCGTGTGGGGCGGCTCCTCGTCGGTCTGGTCCTCTACGGCGTCGCGGAGGGGTTGATGGTCCTCGCGCACGTCGGCGTCGGTCCCTGGACCGTCTTCGCCACCGGACTCGCGGAGCGCACCGGGGCCGGGGTCGGCTGGCTCACCAACGTCATCGGTGTCGCAGTGCTGCTGCTGTGGATCCCGTTGCGGCAGAAGCCGGGGATCGGCACGGTCCTCAACGTGCTGCTCGTGGGGACGGCCATCGAAGCCACGGTCGACCTCCTGCCCGCCCCCGACCACCTCGCGCTGCGGGTTCCGCTGTTCGCGGCCGGTCTGGTCCTCCTCGCGGTCGCGAGCGGCGTCTACATCGGCGCCGGCCTCGGCCCGGGTCCCCGGGACGGGCTCATGACCGGCCTGCACGCGCGGACGGGCCGGCCGCTCTGGCTCTGCCGCGCGGTCGTCGAGGTGTCCGTCCTCGTCGTGGGCTGGTTGCTCGGCGGGAACGTGGGGGTCGGCACCGTCGTCTTCGCGTTCGGGATCGGCCCGCTCGTCGGGTTCGTGCTGCCGCGCCTCAACGGTTCTCGCCCACCCCGCGCCGGGGTCGCGCCCGCCGCCGCGGGGTAGGCGTTCTCCCGCGTGCGGCAGGGCCCCCGGTAGCGTCCCGGCATGCCGTACTTCGTCGCGACCTACGCCTACACGACCGACACCGCCGCCCGGGACGCCGGCCGCGCGGCCCACCGCGAGTACCTCGGGTCCCTGTCCGAGGTGGTCGTCTCGGGCCCCACCGACGACGACGGAGCCGTCCTGGTGGTCGAGGCCGCCGACGCTGCGGCCGTCGAGGCCCTCCTCGCCGCGGACCCGTTCGTGCGGGACGGGATCGTCGCCGAACGTCGCGTCGTCGGGTGGACGCCGGTGCTGGGGCGCATGGCGTCGCAGTTCTGACGGTGCCGCGCGGGGACGACGTCCCCCTGGTCGTCGGTCGGGCCCACGGGGCGCTCGCCCAGCAGGAGGCGGCGTCGGTGTGGGCGCGGGCGGTCTCCCGTCGCGACGCGCTGCCCGTGCAGGCTCGGGCGCAGGAGAAGCTGCCGGGGATCCGGTCGGCCCGGGCCGGTCCCGGCGCCTCCCTGCACCTCGCACGCCGAGGTGAGCGTGTCGTGGGCTTCTGCGTGCTCGTGCCGAGCGGGGAGCGCCTCGAGGTCCGCTACCTGGCCACCGACCCCGACGCGTGGGGTTCGGGGGTGGGGCGGGCTCTGCTGACCCACGTGGACGCGCACCTCGGCGCCGCCGGCGGCGAGCTGTGGGTGCTCACCGACAACCCTCGCGCCGTCGCCGCCTACGAAGGGGCAGGTCGGGTGGGCACCGACGACGTCGAGGAGCGGGCCACGCCGGGGCGACCGGAGCGCCGGTTCGTGCGCGACGTCAGGGAAGTACACATGACGCGCAGGAGTACTTGCGCGTCTGGAAAGTACTCCGGTAGAACTGGGACATGACCACAGCAGACCGCGCCCGGACTGACCTCCAGACCGCCGACGCTGCGCTCGCCGCAGCTCGGCCCGACCCGTTCCCCCGCTGGGTTCCCCCCGTCGTCGCCGTCCCCTACGTGGCGGGTTTCGCCTCCCTCGCCGTCGCGGCGTGGACGGGTGGGCTCGGCTGGGCGATCGCGGGGGTGGGGCTCCTCGTCGCCTTCTTCGTCCTCTTCGTCGTCGCCTACCTGCGCATGCCCGTGCGGGCCTACCCCCGGCGCACCCGCCGCCAGCACGCCGTGGAGTTCGGGATCCTCGGCGCGGCCGTCCTCGTGTACGTGTTCCTCGACGAGGGGGTCGCCCTGCTGCTGGCCGGGCTCGCCTTCGGGATCACGTGCTACCGCCAGTTGACCCGTCAGGGGCGCGCGTGAGCGAGGCGCAGCTCGACCCGGCCGTCCAGCACCCCACGAAGCTCGCGGTCGTCGCGTTCCTCTCGGGGTGCGCCGAGGCCGACTTCAAGACCGTGCGCGACCGGCTGGAACTGACCGACTCCGCCCTGTCCCGGACGCTGTCCGGGCTGGAGGAGTCCGGTCACGTCAAGGTGCGCAAGGGGTTCGTCGGCAAGCGGCCCCGCACCTGGGTGTCGTTGACGGCCGACGGTCGCCGACGGCTCGCGGCTCACCTCGCGGCGTTGCAGCAGATCGCGGCCGACGCCCTGGCGGCCGTTCCGGAGACGACCGCCTGATCCTGGGCGGCGAACCTCAGCGCTGGGTGCTCGCGTACAACCGGCGCAGCACGTCGGCGATGTCGGGTTCCTCGACCGACAGGTCGCGCACCTCGGCCGTGCGCGACACCTGCGCCAGGACCTCGGCCGCCGTCGTCTCCTCGGCCGAGAACGCGTAGCGGCGGCGGAACCCGCCCTCCTCCACGGCGAGGAGTTCCGCGCCGGCGACGGGGCCGGGGTCCACGGCGTCGCGCAGGTCGACGACGAGGACCCGGCGGGCGCCGACGCGCCGGACCAGCCCGGGCAGGTCCCCGTCGTAGGCGGCCCGGCCGTGGTCCACGACGAGCACGCGGTCGCACAACCGCTGCACGTCACCCATGTCGTGCGTCGTCAGCAGCAGCGTCGTCCCGCGTTCGGCGCGTTCGGCCCGCAGGAACTGCCGCAACCGCTCGCTGGACAGCACGTCCAGGCCGATCGTCGGCTCGTCGAGCAGCAGCAGTTCCGGGGAGTGCAGCAGGGCCGCGGCGACCTCGCCCCGCATGCGCTGGCCGAGGGACAGCTGGCGGACGGGGGTGGTGAGGAACTCCCCGAGACCGAGCCGTTCGTCGAGCTCGGCCAGCCGCGGTCGCCACACGTCGACCGGGAGGCGGTGGATCGCGGCGAGCAGTCGGAACGACTCGCTCAGCGGCAGGTCCCACCACAACTGGCTGCGCTGGCCGAAGACGACGCCGATGCGCCGGGCCAGCTCCCGCCGGTGGGTCACGGGGTCCAGGCCGCACGTGCGGACGGTCCCGGCCGACGGGACGAGGATCCCCGTGAGGAGCTTGACCGTCGTGGACTTCCCGGCTCCGTTGGCGCCGATGAACCCGACGGACTCACCCGCCGCGACGCTCAGGGAGAGGCCGTCGACGGCGCGGACGACGGTGCGCCGACGACGGAACCGCGACGTCCCCGGGGCGCGCACGACGTACTCGCGGACCAGGTCGCGAACCTCGAGGGCGTTCACGACCCGCTCCCCGTGTAGTGCCGGATCCCGCTGCGCCACAGCAGCAGGGCGACGGCCCACAGGAGGACGGCGGCGACCGGCGAACACCACCCCAGCCAGGCGGGCAACCCCGGCGGTCCGGGTTCCCCCAGCAGCGCCAGGACGGGGAGGTAGGCCACGAACGCCGCCGGCACGACGTAGCAGAACAACCAGCGCAACGGCCCGGAGTACAACGACGCCGGGTACTGCGCCGCGTTCGACCCCCCGTAGGTGATGGAGTTCACGGCCTCGCGGCCGTCCAGCAACCAGAACTGCAGCGAGCCCGCGACGACGAACACGGCGCTGAAGATCGCCGCACCGCCGAGCACGGCCACCGTCAGCAGCGCCCCGGCGCGGGCGTCGAACTCCACGCCCGCACGGGGCCAGGCGACGGCGAACACGAGGGCCGCCACGAGGACGCGCCCGACTCTTCGCAACGCGACGTCGGAGGTCGCGAGCTGGGCGAGGACGGGCAACGGGCGCAGCAGGAACGCGTCGAGGGTTCCCGCGCGGACGAGGACCGGCAGGGTGTCGACGTGCCCGACGAGGAGGTCGGCCAGGGCGAAGGCGACGTTCGCCAGGGCGAAGACGAGCGCGGCCTGCCACACGTCGAGGCCACCGAGTTCGGACGTCCGCGAGAACACGACGTACAGGGTGGCGAACTCCCCGAGCCCGATCCCGACGTTCGCGAGGACGTCGGCCGCGAAGGACGTGCGGTAGGAGAACTGCGCACGGACGCGCGATCCCAGCAGGGCCCGGTAGGGACCGGGCGGTCGGTCAGCCACCCTGCACCACCAGCCGCCGGGCCCCGACGGCCAGGAGCGCCCGGCCGACGGCGAGGAGCCCCGCCAGCCAGGCGAGTTGCACGACCACGAGCCGCACGGCGTCCAGGCCGGTCACCCGGCCGAGGACGACGTCCACGGGGGTCTGCAGCATCGACGGGAACGGGGTGGCGTGGGCCAGCGCGTTCAGCCAGGTCGGGAACCAGGCGACCGGGATCGACAACCCCGTGAGCGTGGTCGCCAGCACCGTGTAGAGCAGGAGGATCCCGCGGACCTCGGTGAGCCAGAACGCGGTGAGGTTCACGATCCAGCGGGCGGCGAAGCTGACCGAGACCCCGACGAGGAGGCTCGCGAGGCCGAGCACGTACGGCAGGGGGGAGGAGGGCACGGCCAGCCCCGTGAGCAGCGCCCCGAGCACGACGGGCGGGACACCGCGGGGCAGCAGCATGAACGCCGCCCGACCCAGGTCGGTGGCCCACGCCGCCAGCTGCGGGTCGACGGGCCGGGCCAGGTCCACCGCGATGTCGCCCGTGCGCACGCGGCGGGCGAGTTCGTCGTCGGCGAAGACGCTGACCGGGGCGAGGAACGCCTGGGTCGCCCAGGCGAAGGTCGCGGCCTGGAGCGGGTCGTAGCCGGCGACGGCGGCGCCCGACGACGTCACCGTGCCGACGAGGACGGACGCCTTGATGGCCCCGAAGACCGAGTTCGTGAGGGCGCCGGCGGCCGTCGCCGCGCGGTAGGTCGACCACCTGCGGAACCCCGCCGCGACGAGGGCGGGGTAGGGCGACACGGCGTTCGACCCTAGTCCACGCAGCGTGGTGGGAGAAGAGTCAGCGCAGGAGCGGTGGGTGCAGGGTGGGGGCCGTCCCGCGGCGGAACACCGCGGCGGGCCGTCCGCCGTCGCGCGTCGTCGTGGCCCCGGTGGGTTCGAGGAATCCGGCCGCACCCGTGACCTTGCGGTGGAAGTTGCGTGGGTCCAGCGGTAGGCCCCAGACGGCCTCGTAGACGCGGCGGAGTTCGGCGACCGTGAACTCCTCACCGCAGAAGGCCGTCGCGAGGGGGGTGTACTCCAGCTTGGCGCGGGCCCGTTCCACGGCGTCGGCCAGCAGGACGTCGTGGTCGAAGGCGAGGTCGGGCAGGTCGTCGACGGGGGCCCACCGCGCGTCCGCGGCGTCGGTCCCGGCGCGAGGGACGGGCAGGTCGGGGGCCAGTGCCAGGTAGCAGACCGTCACGACGCGCTGGCGGGGGTCGCGGTCGGGTGCCCCGTAGGTCGCGACCTGTTCCAGGTGGACGAGGCCGCGAGCCAGGCCCGTCTCCTCCTCGAGCTCGCGGGCGGCGGCGCCGGGCAGGTCCTCGTCCGGGCGCACGAACCCGCCCGGCAGGGCCCAGCGGCCGAGGAACGGCTCCTCGCCGCGCTCCACGAGCAGGACGTGGAGGGCGCCCTCGCGCACGGTCAGGACGACGAGGTCGACGGTCACGGCGAGGACGGGGTGGCTCACCCGATCAGCGTACCCAGTTGTCGTCGACTTGACGGCAAGGGCGGTCGAGGGCTTATCGTCATCTCGACGACAACGAGTCGCCGACACCGACCCCGGAGGCAGAGATGGCCGACATCACCCGCTACCCGTTCGCCCGGCACCTGCGCAGCACCCCCACCACGCACGTCATCCACCACCGCGGCGGCAAGGTCGCCCACTCCGGCACGGGGCAGGCCTTCTGGTTCCGCCCGCTCAGCGCGACCCTCTCGGAGCTGCCCGTCGACGACCGCGAGCTGCCGCTGCTCCTGCACGCCCGCACCGCCGACTTCGTCGACGTCACCGTCCAGGCGACCGTCACCTTCCGCATCGAGGACCCCGAGCTCGCCGCCACCCGCGTCGACTTCTCCCTCGACCCGGCCACGGGCCGCTGGCGCTCGGCTCCGCTGCAGCAGATCGCCGGTCTGCTCACCGAGACCGCCCAGCAGCACGTCCTCGACGTCCTCGCCGGCATGCCCCTGCGCGACGTGCTCGTCACCGGCGTCACGCTGACCCGCGAGCGCATCACGGCGGGCCTGCTCGCCGACAGCCGCCTCACCCAGACCGGCCTCGCCCTCGTCGACGCCCGCGTCGTCGCCGTCCGGCCCGACCCCGACGTCGAGAAGGCCCTCGGGACCCCCACCCGCGAGCAGCTGCAGACCGAGGCCGACCGCGCCACGTCCGAGCGTCGCGCCCTCGCCGTCGAACGCGAGCGGACCATCAGCGAGAACGAGCTGCAGAGCAAGATCGAACTCGCCCGCCGCGAGGAGCAGCTCGTCGCGCAGCGGGGCGCCAACCAGCGGCGCAGCGTCGAGGACGCCGCGGCCGCCGACGCGATCCGCACCACCGCCGAGGCCGAGCGCGAGGAACGGCTCGCCCAGGCCCGCGCCACGGCGCGTCGCCTCCAGGGCGAAGCGGACGCCGGGGCCGAGGCCGCACGGATGGCGGCCATCGCCGGGACCCCGCCGGAGGTGCTGCTGACGCTCGCGCTGCGCGAGTTCGCCGGGCAGCTGCCGAACGTCGGCACGCTCGTCCTGACCCCCGACGTCGTGACGGGTGCCCTCGCGAAGCTGGTGCAGCCGTGAGCCTCGCCCCCCGCGCCGTCCTCGTGCACCGCCGCACCGCGTACGCCGACGCCGTCGCCCGGCACGGCACGCCCGGCGCCGCCGACTTCTTCCTGCGCACCCGCGGCGGCTCCCTCACCGAGCTGGAAGAGGCCGACGAGCAGCAGCGGCGGGCGCTCGCCGCCGTCGCCGCCGCCGTCCCGGCCGACTGGCGCACCGGCAGCGTCGAACGTGCGGACCTGTCCCGGTTCCTCTTCGCCCCCGAGGACGTCGTCGTGGTCGTCGGGCAGGACGGTCTCGTCGCCAACGTCGCCAAGTACCTGTCCGGGCAGGTCGTCGTCGGGATCGACCCCGCACCCGGCCGCAACGCCGGGGTGCTCGTCCGCCACCCCGCCTCCGCCGCGCGGGAGCTGCTGCACCGCAGCACCTCCGGGGGTGCGTGCGAGCAGCGCACGATGGTCTGCGCGAGCACCGACGACGGCCAGGAACTGCACGCCCTCAACGAGGTCTTCGTCGGCCACCGCAGCCACCAGACCGCCCGCTACGTCCTCAGCGCCGGGGACCGGCACGAGGAGCAGGCCTCCAGCGGTGTCGTCGCCGGGACCGGCACGGGGGCGACGGGCTGGCTCGCCTCGCTGGCCCGGGGACGCGCAGGTCTGCCGGCACCGACCGACGCCTCGCTGGCCTGGTTCGTGCGCGAGGCCTGGCCGTCCCGGACCACGGGCGCCGACCTCGTCGCGGGGACCGTCGCGACCGAGCCCCTGACCCTCGACGTCCTGTCGGACGAGCTGGTCGTCTTCGGCGACGGCCTCGAGGACGACCGGCTCACCCTCAGCCGCGGCCAGCGGATCACCGTGACCGTGAGCCCCCGGCGGCTCGCGCTGCTGCGGTGACCGGAGGTGGTGAGGTCCGACTCCGTGTCGGAGCCCGCCACCGGCGGCGGCACACTGAGGGCGTGACCCTCATCGACGACGCGCGCGCCCAGGCCACGCCGGAGGCGACGTCCACCACGACCGCGGAGCTGGTCGCCGCCCTCGACGCAGCCCTCGGCACGGCCCCGGGCTCGGGGACGGTCGACGCGTCCAGCCGCCGTCGTGCCGAGTACACGACGGACGCCTCGAACTACCGCGTCGTCCCGCTCGTCGTCGTCTTCCCGCGCTCGGTCGAGGACGTCGTCGCGGTGTGGGGCGTGTGCCGGGAGCTGGGCGTCCCGTTCACCTCCCGCGGCGCCGGCACGTCGGTGGCCGGGAACGCCATCGGGCCCGGGGTGGTGCTGGACTTCTCCCGCCACCTCCACCGCGTGCTGGAGATCGACGCCGACGGCATGACCGCGCTCATCGAGCCGGGCGTGGTCCTCGACGACCTGCAGCGGCAGGCGGCCCCGCACGGGCTGCGGTTCGGACCGGACCCCTCCACCCACGCCCGCTGCACCGTCGGCGGGATGATCGGCAACGACGCCTGCGGGTCGCACGCGCTGGCGTACGGCCGCACCTCGCACAACGTGGTGGCGCTGGAGGTCCTGGACGGGCACGGCCGCCGGTTCTGGACCGACGCCCCTCCCGCCGAGCTGGTCGAGGAGCTGAGGGCGGTCGCCGGGCAGCACCTGGGGATGATCCGCACGACGTTCGGGACCTTCGGGCGCCAGGTCTCCGGGTACGCCCTGGAACACCTGCTGCCCGAGACCGGCGGTCCGACGGGAACCGCGCTCGCGCGACTGCTGACGGGGTCCGAGGGGACGCTCGCCACGATCCTGCGGGCCCGCGTCCGTCTGGTCCGGCAGTCGCCGTCGACGACGTTCGTGGTGCTGGGGTACGACTCGATGCACGAGGCGGCCGACGCGACGCCCGCCCTGCTGGAGCACTCCCCGCTGGCGGTGGAGGGCATCGACCGGCGCCTGGCCGACGTCGTCGTCCGCCGCGGCGGGTCGGTCGACGGTCTGCCGAGCGGCAACGGCTGGTTGTTCGTGGAGATGGGCGGGGAGACCCCGCAGGAGTCCCTGGCCGCGGCCCGCGCGATGGTCGCCGACTCGCGCGCGCTGGACTCCGTCGTCATCCCCACCGCCGCCGAGGCGAAGAAGCTGTGGCGCATCCGCGAGGACGGCGCCGGCCTCGCCGGCCGGTCGCCGGAGGGGCAGCCGGCGTGGCCGGGCTGGGAGGACGCGGCCGTCCCGCCGGCGAAGCTGGGGGAGTACCTGCGCGAGTTCGACGCGCTCATGGCCTCCCACGGGGTGGACGGCCTGGCGTACGGGCACTTCGGTGACGGCTGCATCCACGTCCGCATCGACTTCCCGTTGTACGAGAACGGTGGCGGGCAGAAGGCGAAGGTGTTCCTGGAGGACGCAGCGCGGTTGGTGGCCCGGCACGGTGGGTCGTTGTCGGGGGAGCACGGGGACGGCCGCGCTCGCGGCGGGTTGCTGCCGCTCATGTACGACGCCGACGCGATCACCGCGTTCGAGCAGGTCAAGCGCGCGTTCGACCCCGCGGACCTGCTGAACCCCGGGGTCATCGTGCGGCCGGCCGACGTGGGCGCGGACCTGCGCGTTCCCGCCGCGCGCCCCGCGCACGCGCTCGGGATGCCGCTCAAATTCGCGTACTCGCGCGACGAGGGAGACCTCACGCGTGCGGTGCACCGGTGCGTCGGCGTCGGGAAGTGCCGCGCGGACTCCGGTGGGGTGATGTGCCCGTCGTACCTGGCGACGGGGGACGAGAAGGACTCCACCCGCGGCCGCGCCCGGCTGCTGCAGGAGATGGCCAACGGCACGCTCGTCACCGACGGCTGGCGCTCGCAGGAGGTCAAGGACGTCCTGGACCTGTGCCTGTCCTGCAAGGGCTGCAGCGCCGACTGCCCCGCCGGCGTCGACATGCCGACGTACAAGGCGGAGTTCCTCGACAAGTTCTACGCGGGTCGGTTGCGGCCCATGAACCACTACCTGCTGGGGTGGCTGCCGCGCTGGTCCAAGCTGGCGTCCATCGCGCCGAAGGTCGTGAACCGGCTGACGTCGGTGCCGGCGCTGGCGTGGACGGCGCGGGCGTTGGGTGGGGTGGACCAGAACCGGCCGTTGCCGGCGTTCGCGGAGCAGACGTTCCGCGCGTGGTTCGCGCAGCGGCCCGAGGTCTCCGGCGACCCCGTGCTGTTGTGGGTGGACTCCTTCACCGAGCACTTCTCCCCGGAGGTCGGGAAGGCCGCGGTGAAGCTCCTGGAGCACCTCGGGTTCTCGGTGCGGTTGACGCAGCAGCAGGTGTGCTGCGGTCTGACGTGGGTCTCCACCGGTCAGCTGGACGGCGCCAAGCGGCAGTTGCGGTCGTCGCTGGACGCGTTGGGGACGTCGAACGTCCCGGTGGTGGGGTTGGAACCGTCGTGCACGTCGCTGCTGCGCGAGGACGCCGCCGAACTGCTGCCGGACGACCCGCGCGCCCACGCGTTGGAGCACCGGGTGAAGACGCTGGCCGAGCTCATCGCCGAGCAGCGTCCGGACTGGGTGCCGCCGAGGGTGGACCGCAAGGCGGTCGTCCAGCCGCACTGCCACCAGCACGCGACGATGGGTTTCGGCCCCGACGAGCGGTTGCTGGCCAAGGCCGGGGTCGACGCGCAGGTCCTGTCGGGCTGCTGCGGGCTGGCGGGGAACTTCGGCGCGGAGGCGGGGCACCACGAGGTGTCGGTGATGGTCGCCGAGCACAAGCTGCTGCCCGCCCTGCGCGAGCGCGGTGACGCGGTCGTCGTCGCCGACGGGTACTCCTGCCGGACGCAGGCGGTCGACCTCGCCGGCGTCCGGCCGAAGCACCTCGCCGAACTGCTCGCCGACGCCCTCCCGGAGGACTGACCGACGCCCCTGCCCCCGCGCGGAAAACACTCTTTCCGCCCTTCCGCAGGCGATCTGCGGGCGCCGAGCACGACATCCGCCCCGGCGGAGCGTCACGCTGCCCAGTACGCCAGGCGCTGGCGGGCGACCGCCCGGTGCACGGCGTCGACGATCGCCTGCGGGTCGGACAGCATCGGTGCGGTGACGTGGACGATCTCCCAGCCCGCCTCGCGGAGCGCCGCGAGGCGTCGTCGGTCCTTGGTCAGCTGTTCGCGCAGGGCGTGCCACTCCCCGTCGTACTCGATCGCCACGCGGAACTCCTCCAGCGCGAGGTCGAGGCGGGCGACGAAGTTCCCAGCCCGGTCGTGCACGGTGACCCGGGGGACGACCGGGAGCCCGGCGAGGTGGAGCACGACCCGCAGGACGCTCTCCTGCCGTGACTCCGCACGCGGATCGCACAGGTCGGCTGCCTCCCTCGCGGCGACGACGTGCGGGTCGTGCACCTCTCCCAGCCACCGGCGCAGGGCCGGCAGACCGACGGCGCCGAAACGCACCAGCGCGTCGAGGTTCGCCACGGCTTCGGTGAGGGGCATGCGGGTCGTCGCGTCGAACGCCATCCGTTCAGCGGTGGCGACGGGGACGCCCTCCCAGGGGACACCGGGGTCGACGGTGCGCGCCCGGCGCAGTGCGACGCCCTGCACCGCGGTCCAGCGCGCACCCGCCGGCGCGGGGACGAGGACCTCGACGTCGTCCTCCCGACGCCGCAGCTCCACCCCCAGCAGCGTCGCCTGGGAGCGGCCGGTGACGACCCCTCCCGCGGGGAGCAGGAGGGCGGCCGCCCGGCACCGGAGCACGTGCGTCACCGGTCGCCCCCGCACGGTGTAGACGCCCCGGAGGACGCGCTGCACCGCCGGCCCGCGCAACTCCTTCTCGGTGAACAGGCCGTCGCGCACGGCGTCCCGTCCCAGGAACACCTCGGGCAGCAGGACGCCGCGGTCGTGTCGTCGCATGTCCGGACTGTGGGCTCCGCGGTCGCCCGAGAGGACGTACCGACCACGGGCTGTGGACGACACGCGGGCGGGTGGTGTCTGTGGAGACCGCGTCGACCGGTGGAGCGGACGTGTGGACGACCCGCGAGAGGAGAACTCCAGGGCGGATGTCGTGCTTCGAGACCCCAGATCGCCCGCGGAAGGGCGGAAAGAGTGTTTTCCGCGCGGGGGTGGTGGGGGGTCAGACCGGTTTGGGGTGTGCCTCGAAGAACGCCCACATGGTCTCGGAGGCGTCCACCTCCTGCGTGATGGGGCCGAGCGGCCCTTCCGGTTCGTCGGCGCCCGGCCAGGTGTGGCCGCCACCGTCGATGCGTTCGAACTCGACGTCTGCGCCGCCAGCGCACCGGGTGTACGTCGTCAGCGACACGTGCTCGGTGAGCGTCGTGCGCAGCGGACCGGTGCGGCAGTCGTTGAGGCGCGCCCACGTCTGCGCGGCGACGGGAGCGGAGTAGCCCCAGCGCAGGTCCTCGCTGCCGCCGTAGGGGTTCACCCCGTCGGCGGTGCCGTGGAAGGTCAGGACCGCGACCGGCTGCCGCGGGGTGCAGCTCTGGACCTCCGGCACCGACACCTCGTCGGGTGCGGGGCGTCCCGCGCGCAGACCGGCGACCGGGGCGATCGCGGCGATGCGGTCGGAGAGTTCGCAGGCCAGGGCCGACGCCATCCGCCCTCCGCCGGAGTACCCCGTGGCGTAGGTGCGGCGCGTGTCGACGCACCCGGCCGCCCCGACCTGGTCGAGGACGGCGGACAGGAACGCCACGTCGTCCCGCGCCCCCGGAGGCGGGAACTGACCGGCCGTCGTCGGGACGCCGGGGACGTTCCAGGCCCAGCTCCCGCCCGGCAGCGGCGGGTCGCTCGGCGGCAGTTCGATCGCGGCCGTCGGGTTGACGACGACGAAGCCCTCCCGCTCCGCCACGACCGACAGGTCGCTGATGCCCGCCTGCGCGGGACCGTTGGAACTGCTGCCGTGGAGGTCGAGCACCAGCGGGACGCGCGCGGGACGGTGCGACGGGACGAACACCTGGACGTCGGTCCTGCCGCCCGCGAAGCGGATCGGGACGACCTGCGTGCCGGCCTGCAGGGTCGGGGTGCACGACGCGGGCCGGGCAGCCGGTGCTGCCGCCGGGGCGGCGCCTGCACTGCCGGCGGTGCTCGAGACGGTGGCGACCGCCAGCAGACCGGCAGCGGCCGTGGCGAGAGCGAGGGGGGTTCGACGGGACAACGGGACTCCTTCGTCCTGGATCGGTGAGCCGATCCTTGCGGAGCCTGTGAAACCCTGTCAACGTCCGCGGTGCCAAGGAACCTGACGATCCCCGGGTCACGTGCGGCGGACGGCCAGGTCGACGAGGAGGTGGGTGTCCCGTCGGTCGCGACCGGCGCTCAGCTTCTTCGGGGGACGGTGGACGTCCCGCAGTTCCAGCGACCCGGGCACGGGACGGCGGTCGTCGGCGGGGCCGGTGAGCGCCCAGTTGACCATGCGGATGCGCAGGGGGAACCCCGTGGTCTCGACGCCGCCGGGGACGGGCCCGAACGTCGCGTGCCGGACGACGGGGCCGAATTCGGCGGGGGAGGGGCGGACCCGCAGGAACCACGTCACGTCGTCACCGACGGTGGGTTTCGCGTGGTGCGGCAGCTCCTTGACGTGGAGCAGGACGCGGAGGACGACGAACAGACGCAGGCTGACCGGGGTCAGCGCGGTGTGGCGGTGCACTCGAGGACCCGCGCACTCGACGGACCGGGGGACGAAGCCCCCGGGCGCGGGTTGACCGAGGACAGGGTGACCCGCACCCTGCCCCCGGGTCAAGCCCGGTCACCTCCTGCAGGTCAGTCGCCGGCGAAGGCGGGCACGACCTGCTCGATGAAGAGGGCGAGCGAGGCGCGCTTCTGCTCGTGCGTCATGCCGTTGTCGATCCAGAAGCTGAACTCGTCGACGCCGAGCTCCTCGTAGTACCGGATGCGTTCGACGACCTCCTCGGGCGTCCCGATCATGGCGGTCTTGTGCAGCGAGTCGACCTCGAACTCGGGGCGCTCGGCGAACTTCTCGACCGGGCTGGGCTCGAGCAACCCGTTCTCCGGAGTCTTCTTGTTCCCGAACCACGCGTCGAACGTGCGGTAGTACCGGGCGACGGCCTCCGCGGCCGGCCGCCAGCCGTCGGGGTCGGACACGGGGTGCACGTGGGTGTGCCGCAGCACCATGAGCTTCGGGCGGGGCTGTTCGGGGTGGTTGCCGACCGCGACGTCGAACTTGCGCGCCAGGTCCTCCACCTCCTCGTCGCCCTTCATGAGCGGGGTCACCATGACGTTGCAGCCCGAGGCGACGGCGAAGTCGTGGGACGCGGGGTCCCGGGCCGCGATCCAGACCGGCGGGCCGGGCTGCTGCACCGGCGCCGGGACCGACGTCGACGTGGGGAACTGCCAGATCTCCCCGTCGTGGGCGTAGTCGCCCTCCCACAGCCGCTGCACCGCGGGGACGAGCTCACGCAGGTGCTTGCCGCCGTCGGTGGCGGGCAGCCCGCCGGCCAGCCGGTCGAACTCGAACTGGTAGGCGCCGCGCGCCAGTCCGACCTCCATCCGGCCGCCGCTGATGACGTCGAGCAGCGCGCACTCCCCGGCGGCGCGGATGGGGTTCCAGAACGGGGCGATGAGGGTCCCGGCCCCGAGCCGGATGCGGGTGGTCCGCGCGGCCAGGTAGGCGAGCTGCGGCATCGGGCTGGGGGAGACGGTGTACTCCATGGCGTGGTGCTCACCGATCCACACCGTGCTGAAACCCCCCTCCTCCGCCATGAGCGCGAGTTCGGTCAGGTTCTCGAACAGCTGCTGGTGGCCGACTTCCTCGTCCCAGCGCTCCATGTGCACGAACAGCGAGAACTTCACGGGTCTCTCCTCCTCGTCGAGTGGTGGTGGGTGGTCAGCTGCGCATGGTGAACGGGTCGGCGAGTTCTTCCTCGCTGGTGTTGATCCACACGCTCTTCACCCGGGTGTAGTCGCGGATCGTCTCCTGGCCGTGCTCGACGCCGACGCCGCTGCTCTTGAACCCCTGGCGGGGCGACATGGGGGACATCGCGCGGTAGGTGTTGACCCACACGGTGCCCGCGTCGAGCCGACCGGCCATCCGGTGGGCGCGGGACAGGTCCCGCGTCCAGACGCCGGCGGCCAGGCCGTACTCGGTGTCGTTGGCGAGCGCGACGACCTCGTCCTCGGTGTCGAACGGCATGACGGCCGCGACGGGACCGAAGATCTCCTCCCGCACGACGCGCATCGAGTTGTCGACGTCGACGAGGACCGTCGGTTCGTAGAACCAGCCGCCCAGGCCGCCGCCGTCGGTCGCCCGGCCGCCCGTGAGGACGCGGGCGCCCTCCTGGCGGCCGAGTTCGACGTAGCCGTCGACCTTCGCGCGCTGGTCGCCGAACGCCAACGGCCCGAGCTCGGTGCTCTCCTCCAGCGGGTCGCCGATCCGGATGGTGCGCGCCCGGTCGGTGACCCGTTGCAGCAGCTCGTCGTAGACCGAGCGGTGGGCGAAGACCCGGCTGCCCGCGATGCACGTCTGGCCCGCGGCGGCGAAGATGCCCGCCACGACACCCATCGCTGCGTTGGCCACGTCCGCGTCCCCGAACACGATGTTGGGCGACTTCCCGCCCAGTTCCAGCGTGGAGCCGATGAACCGGCCGGCCGTGGCGGCCGCGATGCGGGCGCCCGTGGCGGTGCTGCCGGTGAAGGAGATCTTGGCCAGGCGGCGGTGGTCGACGAGCGCCTGCCCCGCCTCGGACCCGAACCCGGTGACGACGTTGACGACACCGGGCGGGAACCCCGCCTCGACGGCGAGCTCGGCGAGCCGCAGGACGGTGGCCGAGGTGTGCTCGGAGGGTTTCACGACGATGGTGTTGCCCGCGCACAGTGCTGGCGCCAGCTTGCTCGTCGTCAGGGTGAGCGGGGAGTTCCACGGGGTGATGGCCCCGACGACACCGAGGGGTTCGCGCGTCGTGTAGTTCAGGACCCGGCGGTCGGACGTGGGGATCACGTCGCCCTGCACCTTGTCGGCCAGACCGGCGTAGTAGTAGAGGTACTCCGGCAGCGTCGCCAGTTGACCCCGCATCTCCCGCAGCAGCTTGCCGTTGTCGAGGGTCTCCATCCGGGCCAGCTCCTCGGCGTTCTCGCCGACGAGGTCGCCCAGGCGACGCAGGAGCCGGCCGCGCCGGGTCTGGCTGAGGTCGCGCCAGCTGGGGTCCTCGAACGCCCGGGCCGCCGCGGTGACGGCGCGGTCGACGTCGGCGGCGTTCCCCCGGGCCACGCGGTGGTTCACGGCCAGCGTCGCGGGGTTGGTGCTCTCGAACCACTCCCCGCTGCTGGGAGGGCTGTGCTCGCCACCGATGTGGTGGTCGAGCTGCCGCACCGGGGCTGCGGTGACCTCGACACCGGGGGCGCCGGGGGTCGTCTGCACGTCGGTCATCGGCCGACTCCTTCCAGGAACGGGACGAGGTGGGACACGAGGACGTCGGGGTGCTGGGCCGGCCACAGGTGCCGGGCGCCCGGCACGACGACCGCGCGGGACCCCGGGACGGCGTCGGCGAGGCGGCGCGTCATCTCCGGCGTGGAGCCCGGGTCGAGGTCGCCCGTGACCGCCAGCGCCGGAACGGTGATCCGGGGGAGTTCGTCCGCGAGTTCCGCGTCGGCCGTCGCGAACACGCGGTAGCACCGCAGGTAGGACTCGACGTCGTTGGCCAGCAGCGTCTTCTCGGTGCGCCGGAGGAGGTCGGCGTCGGTGGTGCCGTCGTCCTGGCCGGGGAACCAGCGCTGCAGGGAGGCCGCGACGCTCGCGGGGAAGTCGGCCTCCGCCGTCGCGAACCGGGCGAGCACGGCGTCCCGCTCGGCGGGGGTCCGCCGGCAGACCGAACTCACGGACACCAGGCTCGCGACGAGCTCGGGCCGGAAGCGCGCGAGGTGCTGCGCGACGAGCGCGCCGAGGGAGAACCCCACGACGTGCGACCCGGACGGGACGTCCGCGGCCACGCGGGACGCGAGGTCGGCGAGGGTCACTCCCTGCGCGACCGGGGCGGCGTCACCGTGGCCGGGCAGGTCCGGAGCGACCACGTCGAAACCCTCGACCTCGAGCGCCGCGCGCACCGGTGCCCACAGGGTGTGGTCCAGGCCGACCCCGTGCAGCAGGACGACGGTTCCCCGCGACGTCACGGCCGGATCACCGCTCCGAGGACAGCGGCGCGAGGCGCTGCTGCGGACGGCCGCGCGTGGCCGCGGCGAGGGCGACGAGGATCTCCCCGGCGTGCGGGGCGTCGGCGACCTGGACCTCGACGGACTGGTGGTGCGAGCGGATGGTCGCGTCGGTGACGTGCTTGAGCGGGATGTCGAAGGTCGTCCCGGCCCGGGCCCGCTTCTCGACCGCGGGCAGCAACGTCGTCGCGGCGGCCGCGGTCCGGAAGTGGTCGCCGAACTTCAGGGTGTGGATGAGGGCCGAGGCGTGCTCGACCTCGCCGTCGAGGCCGACGATGCCGGCCTTGCCGTACGCCTCCGCCGGGCCACCGAGGGCCTCCAGGACGCGGGGGGCCAGCAGTGCTCCGAGGTCGGAGGCGTGGGCGTCGATGCCGGGGGCGAGGTCCTCGACGAAACCCTGACCCGCCCACGGGTTCTCGATGACGGCCGCCACGACCGCGACACGGGCGACGGGGTCGACCTCGCGGCCGCCCTCCCAACGGGTCTCCTCGACGAGGGTGACGAGTTTGCGGACGTTCACGGCTGGTCCTCCAGGAGGGCGGGGGTGACGGCGGGGTCGGTGGTGCGGTCACCGATCCGGGCGTGCGGTCGCGGGCCGGTCGAGGCCGCCGCCACGACGACGATCTCGTCGGCCCGGGGGGCGTCGGCGACGCGCACGGGCACGGTCTGGTAGTGGCTGCGGGTGGCCGCGTGGTTCTTGTGCCACAGCGGGACGACGAGGGTCTCCCCGGCGTCGCCGCGGGTGTCGGCGAAGCAGATGATCGACTCCCCGCCGAGGTGGGCCCGGACGAGGTTGCCGAAGTAGGGCGTGTGGATGAGGGCCGCGCCGTGCTCGATCTCGCCGGCGGTGCCGACGACGGCCGCCTTCCCGAACGCCTCGACCGCGTCCACGCCGCCGAGGGCGTCGAGGAGGGCGTCGGTGAGGATCCGGGCGAGCGAGGGGGCGATGGCCGAGACCACGGGGCCCAGGTCCGTCGTGGCGGGGGTTCCGACCCACGGGTTGCGGATGACGGCGGCCGCGGAGGCCCGCTCGGTGGGGACCGCCGGGGCCGAGCCGGCCTCGGTGAGCACCGTCTCGCGGTACACGACGAGCTTGCGCACCTCGACGCCCACTCCTGCGTCGGAGGTGTGCGCGCTCAGGTGCGGGTCGGGAGTGGCGGTGGGACGCGGTGCGGTGTCGACCGCCGCGGTGCTGGTCGCCTCTTGCATGCCAGAGACGCTAGGTGGTTCCCGGTCCTCGGTCAAGAGGTTCGGCTCGCCCGGTGGAATCTCCGGGTCAATCGTCGCTGGACAGGGGAAAGCAGATGGCCCCGACGCCCAAGCGGGCGTCGGGGCCATCTGTTCTGGCATGCCAGACGTCAGCGCGGCGTCAGTGTGCGGAAGCCCGAGGAGTGCCAGACGAGGGGTTCGGTGTCCGGGGCGTTCCCGAGCGCGTGCACCTGCAGGAGCACCACGTCGTGGTCGCCGGCCGGGAACTGGCCGTGCACCGAGCACTCCAGCCACACGGGTGCGCCGTGGACGAACACGGCGCCCGACTCCGCCGTGGTCGACTCCACGCCCGCGAACCGGTCGGCGGCCTTCGACGCGAGCTGGCGTGCCGTGAGGTCGTGCGCCTCGCCGAGCACCGACACCCCGAGGCGACCGCCGGCCTCCGCGGCGGCCCGCAACCGCGGCCAGCTCGTGGAGGTGTGCTGCACCGCGAACAGGACCAGCGGGGGGTCGAGCGAGATGCCCACCTGGAAGGAGGACGCCACGAGCACCGCCGGCCCGGCCTCCCCGGGCACCTGGGCTGAGATGGCCGCGACCCCCGAGGGGAACAGGGCGAACGTCGTGCGCAGCGCCGTGGGGTCGGCGTCGGGGGCGGTGAGGGTGAGGGGTGCGGTCACGGGGACCTCCTGGGTCGGTGGGGGCTCAGCTGGAGAGGGTTTCGCGTTCGCTGCTGCGGACGTGGTCGCGCATCGCGAACTCGGCGCCGTAGCCGTCCTTCTCCCGGATGTGCTGCAGGACCTTCTCGTGCTCCGACAGGGACGCGCCGAGCCGGCCGGGCCGGCCGAGCGAGCGGGCGACGAGCCGGTGGTAGGCGAGCTGGTTCATGAGGGTGCGGTAGTGGTTCTTGAGCTGCGTGTTGTCGGCGCCGTCGATGATCGTGGAGTGGAAGCCGTGCACGAGGTCGGCGTACCCCTCGTGGTCGTCGGCGGCGACGGCGAGCCGGGCGCGGTCCACGTTCTCCTCGAGCTCGTCCAGCGCGGGGACGCGTCCCCGCGCCGCCAGGAGGCGGGCACCCATGCCCTCGAGCACCTCCTTGAGCTCGAACAGCTCGATGATCTCCCGCCGGCTGGGGGCCCGGACGAACGTGCCGACGCGGGGCCGGACCTCGATGAGCCCCTCGATCTGGAGCTGCTTGAGCGCCTCCCGGACCGGCGTCCGGCTCACGCCGTGCTGTTCGGCCAGGGCGATCTCGGACAGGGGTGACCCCGGTTGGTGGTCGCCGCTGATGATCGCGGTCCGCAGGGATTCGAGCACCCGCGCCTGCGCTCCCGTGAGCGCCGCGGCCTCCATCGGCTGTGGCATGCAAGAACGGTAGGAGCGCAGACCTCGGACGTCAACCACTGCAGGCAGCCACTCTCCTCGTCCTGGCGGCGGAACACGCGGTAAGCCGGGCGGCGAGCCGGGGAGGGAATGTCACGGTGGGTCTTGACGCGCCGGGTGTTGCATGCCAGCGTCCCGTCTCACGGTGGACGTACGTCACGCCACCCTCTCGATCTCCGCACCGTCGCCCTCCCGTGAGTCCTCTCCGAGTCCCTCCAGAGCCTCCCTGAGCCGATGCGTGCCCCACCCCGTCGTCTCGCCCCGAGCAGGAGGGACACCCGCAGTGAACGACCAGTCCGCAGGAACCGCCCACCCCCAGGACCGGGGGTACCGCGACCGCGTCGCGGTCGTCGAGCCGTACGGCGTCGACCACATCCCGGACGCCGAACGGCACGGCAAGGCCTCGTCGCAGTTCTCCATCTGGTTCGCCGCCGGCATGAACTTCCCGATCATGGTGCTGGGGTTCTCGGCCGTGAGCTTCGGGCTGTCGCTGACCTCGTCGGTGACCGCGATCCTCGTCGGCTCGTTCCTCGGGTCCGTGGTCATGGGCGTCCTGGCGCGCATGGGCGCCAAGTTGGGCGTCCCGCAGCAGATCCAGGCCCGGGGACCGCTGGGCTTCTTCGGCAACTTCGTCCCGGTCGCCTACATCAACGTCTTCGCCGGCATCGGGTGGGCCGCGGTGACCGTCATCCTGGGCGGCCAGGCCCTGCACCACCTGGTGCCCTTCGTGCCGTACTGGCTGGCGGCCGGCGTCCTCGTCGCCCTTCAGCTGGTCGTCGCCGTCTACGGCTACAACATGATCCACTTCCTGCAGCGGATCCTCGCGGTGGTCCTGTTCTTCGGGTTCGCGATGATCACGGTCGTCTCCGTCGTCCGCGGTGTCCACGGCGGTTTCGGGCAGAACCCGCAGGCGCCCTACTGGTCGGGTCCGACCGGCGGGTGGATCACCTTCGCCGGGTACTTCCTCAGCTTCCTCATCGCGTGGTGGCCCTTCGCCTCGGACTACTCCCGGTACCTGCCGGACGACGAGAGGACCAGCCGGGCGACGGGCGGCTGGACGTGGGCCGGGAACTTCACCACCCTCAGCTGGCTCGGCATCGCCGGAGCGCTCCTGGGCAGTTCGGCAGTGTCGGGCGAGGACGCCATCAGCGCGCTCACCCGCATCACCGGTCCGTTCGCGACGCCGGCGCTGCTGGTGGTGCTGCTCTCCTCGTTCTCGCAGAACTTCCTCAACGTCTACGGCGGGGCCATCTCCATCCAGACGCTGCGCATCCCGGTGAGCCGCCGGACGGCGGTCGTCGCGATCTGCGTGCTGGCCTACGCCGTCAGCCTGTGGGCCGACGCCGGCTTCGAGGCGAAGTTCAAGAACTTCCTCTTCGTGGGCGCGTACCTCATCGCGCCCTTCGGGGCCATCCTGCTGCTGGACTACACCGTGGGCGGCCGGCGGGACCGCAGCCGCATCGGGGAGCTGTACGACGAGCGCCGGGTCCTGGAGTGGGGGTTCGTGGCCTGGGTCCTCGGTGCCGCCGTCTCGGTCCCCTTCTGGAACCTCTCCTTCTACGTCGGGCCCGTCGCGGCGGCGCACCCGGGGTGGGGTGACCTCTCCTACGTCGTCGGGTTCCTCGTCGGCGGGGCTGCCTGGCTGCTGCTGCACCGGCTCCCGCCGCTGTGGCACCGGCGCGGGCCCGCTCGCGGCGGATCCGAGCAGCAGGCCGTGGCGCCGGTCCCGTCGGCGACCGAGGCCTAGGTGCGCTGAGCACCGACGAGACCTCCGGGTGGGGTGCGGAACCTTTGGGCGCCGCACCCCACCCGGAGGTCTTCGTGCTCACGGGGCGCCCGTAGTTCGCCCCTGGAGGTCGCCACCAGGGTCCCTTCGACCTTGGCATGCAAGGGCGTCGAGGCGTGGGTCGACGACGTGGTCGTCGTGGTGAGTGCGATTCCTTGCTGTCGCCGGTGTTTCGGGGGTGTGAACCGGCGTGACGATGGCGTTTCCGATCGGCGTTGTCTGGGAGGAAGTGGTGGATCGGCCTTGACCTCCGCCGCTCTTGCATGCCAGCGTCGGTCTGCCACACGAGTCGTCCGCTCACCGCAGAGCCCGACGCGCGGTCGCAGCCGCGCGCGCCCTCCGCCGAGCGCCACCAGAGCCGATCCCCGCACGGTCCCACCTGACCCGTGAAAGGAGCTGCCCGTGTCCACCCCGACCAGCAGCCCGCCCTCGCCCCCCGACGACTTCCCCTCCGCGCAGGACGGGCACCCGGCGGGCGGTCCCGTGGTGGCCCGGTCCGCCGCGTCGAGCCGGTTCAGTCCCGTCCTCCTCGTCTCCGTCGCCCTCGCGGTCGTCGTGGTGGCCTGGGGCGCGGCGGCGGGCCAGTCCCTGGCCACCGCCGGTTCCGACGCCCTGAACTGGATCACGTCCAGCTTCGGGTGGCTGTACCTGCTGGGCTCCCTGGGGATCCTCGTGTTCCTCGTCGGTCTGGCCCTCAGCCCCTACGGCCGGCTGCGGCTCGGCCGGGACGAGGACCGTCCGCAGTTCAAGACCCGGTCCTGGATCGCGATGATCCTGTCGGCCGTCATGGGCATCGGCCTCATCTCCTGCGGTGTCGCCGAACCCGTCACGCACCTCGCCGCGCCGCCCCACGGCCTCGCCGAGCCGATGACGCGGGACGCCGCGGTCACGGCGATGCAGTTCTCCTTCTTCGACTGGGGTCTGCACGCCTGGGGCATCTTCGCCGTCATGGGGCTCGCCATGGCCTGGTCGACGTACCGCAAGGGGCGGCCCAGTCTCGTGTCCGCGCTCCTGCGGCCGATCCTCGGGAAGCGGGTCGACGGGTGGGTCGGCGGCGGCATCGACGTCTTCGCCGTCTTCGCCACCCTGTTCGGCACGACGACCTCCCTCGGGCTGGGTGCGCTGCAGATCAACGCGGGCCTCGGGTCGCTGTTCGGCGTGCCGGTCTCGACGTTCGTCCAGGTGGTCGTCATCGGCGTGGTCACGCTGCTGTTCACGGTGTCGGCCGTCAGTGGCGTGGCCAAGGGGATCCGCTACCTCAGCGAGACCGCGATGGGTCTGGCGGGCCTGCTGCTGGTGTTCACCGTCGTCGTCGGACCGTCGATCTACCTCGCCAACCTGCTCGTCCAGGCCCTCGGCCGCTACGCGACCGAGTTCTTCGCGATGAGCCTCACCACCCCCGCCGACGGCGACCTCGGCTTCATGCAGTGGTGGACGTACTTCATGCTGGCGTGGTGGCTGTCGTGGGCCGCGTTCGTCGGCGTGTTCCTGGCGCGCATCTCGCGCGGGCGGACCATCCGGGAGTTCGTGGTGGGTGTGCTCCTCGTCCCGAGCGTCGTGTTCTTCGTCTGGTTCACGGCCTTCGGCGGGACGGCGATGCACCTCGACCTCACGCAGGGCACCGGGATCGCGGCCGCCGCGGCGGAGGACCCGAACTCCTCCTTCTTCCTGACGCTCGACCAGTTCCCCCTCTCGACGGTCACCTCGGTCCTGGCGATCGTCCTGGTCGTCCTGTTCTTCGTCTCCGGCGCCGACGCGAACACGTTCGTCCTCGCGATGCTCACCACGCGGGGCAGCGAACGACCTCCGACCTGGTGCCTCGTCCTGTGGGGTGTCCTCACCGGGGCGGCCGCCGTGGCGCTGCTCGTGGCGGGCGGTCTGCAGGCGTTGCAGAACATGGCCATCGTCTCCTCGGCGCCGTTCCTGCTCATCGTCCTGGCTGTCACCGCGGCGTTCTGGAAGGACCTGCGCAGCGAACGACCGGTCCGGACGTGAGCGGGGCCGACCTCCCCGTCGTAGAACTGGGACCGCCCGTGTTCGAGGGGGGCGCCCGCTGGACCGACCTCGCCGCGCTGGTCCAGGACGGCGGGGGGCCGCGGACCGTCGTGCTGACGACGCTCGACGCGGGCGCTCGCACGGCCTGGCACCGGCACGCGCACGAGCAGGTCCTCGTCGTGACGGACGGCGCCGGGGAGCTCGAGCTCCGCGACGGGCGGCGCGTGCTGGGCCCGGGCGACGTGGTCGTCGTGCCGCCCGGCGTCGAGCACCGGCACGCGGCCGCCACGGGCCGGTCGGTGACCCACGTGTCCGTCACCGCCGTGGGAGACCTCGAGCTCCTCGCCTGAGGCGCCCCGCTGCCCCGCACCCTCGGACCGGGTGCGGGGTGGCGGTGCGTCCGGGCGGATGTCGTGCTCCCCGCCCTCATCGCCGCCCGGGGAGGGCGGAAAGAGTGTTTTCCGCGCAGGGGGGCGGGAGTGTTTTCCGCGAGGTGACGGGCGTGAAATACGGACGAAACACGAGGCGTGTCTACTGTCAGTAGATGTTGGACGCCACCGTGAGACGCCCTGGAGGCTCCCGTGACCGCCGCTCCCGCCCCCACCAGCACGGCCCCCGACGCCCCGGCTCCCGCGCCGCGCGCCTCCGCGGAGGTGTCGGTGGGGACCACCCAGTCCCTCGCGAGCATGGCCCGGGCCGACGGGGTCCGGTACCTGCTCGCCACCTTCACCACCCTCACCGGGAAACCCTGCTCCAAGCTCGTCCCCGTCGCCGCGGCCGACGAGCTGGAGGGTGAGGGGTGCGGGTTCGCCGGCTACGCCGCCGGGGGGATGGGGCAGGTCCCCGCCGACCCCGACGTCGTCGCGATCCCCGACCGGTCCTCGTACACCCCGTTGCCGTTCGTCCGGCCCGGGCTGGCGATGGTGCACTGCGACCCCCACGTCGAGGGGGTCCCGTACGCCTTCGCGCCCCGCGTCCTGCTGCGCCGGCAGGTCGCCGCGGCCGCCGACCTCGGCCTGAGCCTGTCGGTGGGCGCGGAGGTGGAGTACTTCCTCGTCAAGCGCGGCCTCGACGGCAAGCTGGTGACCGCGGACGCCGCGGACGACGCCGACCAGCCCTGCTACGACACCCGTGGTGTGACCCGCATGTACGACCACCTCGCCGCCGTCTCCGACGCCATGGAGTTCCTCGGCTGGGGCCCCTACGCCAGCGACCACGAGGACGGCAACGGGCAGTTCGAGCAGAACTTCCACTACGCCGACGCCCTCACGACGGCCGACCGCGTCACGACGCTGCGGTACGTCATCCAGATGCTCGCCGAGCAGCGCGGGATGATCGCGACCTACATGCCCAAACCCTTCAGCGACCGCACGGGCAGCGGGATGCACCTGCACCTGTCGCTGTGGGGGGAGGACGGCCCCCGGTTCCCGGCGGTCGAGGACCCCCGTGGGCTGGGGTTGTCGCGGACGGGGTACGGGTTCACCGCCGGTCTGCTCGCGCACGCCCCGGCGATGCAGGCCGTCATCGCCCCCACCGTGAACTCCTACAAGCGGACCGGGGCCACCTCGACGGCCTCGGGGGCGACGTGGGCGCCGCGGGCCGCGACGTACGGCGGGAACGACCGGACGCACCTCGTGCGCATCCCCGACCCGCACCGCGTGGAACTGCGCGCCGGGGACGGTGCGGCCAGTTCCCACCTCGCCGCGGCGGTCGCGCTGGGCGCCGGTCTGGACGGGGTGCGCCGGGACCTGGACCCGGGCGCGCCGGGGGAGTGCCCCGCGGACGCGCCGCTGCTGCCGCGCACGCTGCTCGACGCGGTGCACGCGTTCGAGTCCGACGACGTCGTCACCGGGGTGCTGGACGCGGTCGACCCCGGCGCCGGGGTGTCCCGGTACTACGCCGAGCTCAAGCGCGAGGAGTTCTACTCCTGGCACGCACGGGTCACCGACTGGGAGGTCGACCGCTACCTCACGGCGGTCTGACTGGACACCTGAGAGAAACGACGACTACTGTGAAGAAACACGCTGACGACGAAGGAGGACGCTGATGTGCGGGATCGCCGGACTGCACCTGCGGGACGCGGCGCTGCAGCCGCACCTCGGGGCCCTGCTGCAGACGATGCTCTGCCAGGCCGCGGAGCGCGGCACCGACGCCGCCGGGGTCGGCCTCTACGGTGACCCCGGTCTGAACCCCGCCGGCCAGGCCACGGTCTGCACGATCGAGTCGCCGCTCGTGGCGACCGAGGCGGCCGCCGCGGTGGAACGTGCTCTGGGACAGCCGGTCCGCAGCCGTGCGAGCGGGCAGACCACGGTGTTCACCGCGGCCGTCGCGGCCGACCTCCTCGAGGCCGCCGTCCGCGCGGCCCTGCCCGGCGCGGTCGTCACCAGCCGGGGGGCGAACCTGTCCGTCCTCAAGGGGACGGGACACCCCGACGAGCTGGCCACGACGTTCCGCCTCGCGGACGCCACCGGGTACCAAGGCGTGGCGCACACCCGGATGGCGACGGAGTCCGCCGTCACCTCGACCGGCAGCCACCCCTACTCCGTCGGACCGGACCAGTGCATGGTCCACAACGGGTCGTTCTCCAACCACGCCACGATCCGCCGCGAGCTCAAGGCCGAGGGGGTGGAGTTCGACTCCGAGAACGACACCGAGGTGGGGGCGCGGTTCGTCGCCCAGCAGTTGGCCGGGGGCGCGGACGTCGAGAAGGCGCTGCGCCTGCTGTGCGAGCGGTTCGACGGGTTCTACACGCTGCTCGTCGCCACCGAGAACTCCTTCGCCGTCGTCCGCGACGCCATCGCCTGCAAACCCGCCGTCGTCGCCGAGACCGACCAGTGGGTCGCCATGGCGAGCGAGTACCGCTACCTCACCGGCCTGCCCGGTGTCGAGAACGCCCGCATCTTCGAACCCGAGCCGGAGGTCGTGTACGCATGGGAACGCTGACCCAGGAGATCCCCGCCCCCACCGTCACCACTGACGTCGACCTGACCACGACGAGCGTGCGTGAGCTCAACGCCGCCCTGCACGCCGAACCCGAGGGGTCCACGGCCGCGTACCGCGTGGTCCACCCCGCGGGCCGGCACGCGGTCGCCGTCGGGCTGGACCGCCCCGTGACGGTCACCGTCGAGGGCCACGTCGGGTACTACGCCGCCGGCATGAACCAGCACGCCACGGTCGAGGTCCACGGCAACGCCGGGGTGGGTGTGGCCGAGAACATGATGTCCGGTCGCGTCCACGTGCACGGCGACGCGTCCCAGTCCGCGGGGGCGACCGCCCACGGGGGTCTGCTCGTCGTCGACGGCAACGCCGCGGCGCGGTGCGGGATCTCCATGAAGGGCGTCGACATCGTCGTCGGCGGGAACGTCGGCCACATGAGCGGTTTCATGGCCCAGGCGGGACGGATGGTCGTCTGCGGTGACGCCGGCGACGCGCTCGGCGACTCGATCTACGAGGCCCGCATCTACGTCCAGGGGACCGTCGCCTCCCTCGGCGCCGACTGCGTCGCCAAGGAGATGCGCCCCGAGCACCTGGCCGAAGTCACCGACCTGCTCGCCGCCGCCGGCCGCGACGACGACCCGGCCGCGTTCACCCGGTACGGGTCGGCCCGCACGCTCTACAACTTCCACGTCGACAACGCCTCGGCGTACTGAGAGGGGCCCGGAGATGACCGACGCCACCCCGGCCGACTTCGCCGCGCAGGGCCTGCGCGAGTCCGCGACGTTCGACCGCACCACCATCGCGGCCATCCAGCACGCGGCCCGCACCGGGATCTACGACATCCGCGGGGGAGGGGCCAAACGCAAGCTGCCGCACTTCGACGACCTGCTGTTCCTCGGGGCGAGCATGTCGCGGTACCCGCTGGAGGGGTACCGCGAACGCTGCGACACCGACGTCGTCCTCGGCGCGCGGAACGCGAAGTTCCCGCTGCACCTGTCCACGCCCGTCACCATCGCCGGGATGAGCTTCGGTGCGCTGTCCGGTCGGGCCAAGGAGGCCCTCGGCCGCGGGGCCAGCGAGGTCGGGACGTCGACCACGACGGGCGACGGCGGCATGACCGACGAGGAGCGCGGCCACTCCAAGCACCTCGTCTACCAGTACCTGCCCTCGCGCTACGGCATGAACCCCGACCACCTGCGCGCCGCCGACGCGATCGAGGTCGTGCTCGGCCAGGGCGCGAAACCCGGCGGCGGCGGGATGCTGCTCGGTCAGAAGATCACCGAGCGCGTCGCGGGGATGCGCACGCTGCCCGTCGGCGTCGACCAGCGCTCGGCCTGCCGGCACCCGGACTGGACCGGTCCCGACGACCTGGCCATCAAGATCGGTGAACTGCGCGAGATCACCGACTGGGAGAAGCCGGTCTACGTCAAGGTCGGGGCCTCGCGCCCGTACTACGACGTCAAGCTCGCCGTGAAGGCCGGCGCGGACGTCGTCGTCGTCGACGGCATGCAGGGCGGGACCGCCGCCACCCAGGACGTCTTCATCGAGCACGTGGGCATCCCGACCCTGGCCGCGATCCCCGAGGCCGTCCGCGCGCTGCAGGAGATGGGGGTCCACCGCGAGGTGCAGCTCATCGTCTCCGGGGGTGTGCGCAACGGCGCCGACCTCGCCAAGTGCATGGCGCTGGGGGCCGACGCCGTGGCCATCGGCACCGCCGCCCTCATCGCCCTCGGCGACAACGACCCCGCCCTCGACGCCGAGTACCGCAAGATCGGTTCGGCCGCGGGCTACTACGACGACTGGCAGGCGGGGCAGGACCCGGCCGGCATCACGACGCAGGACCCCGAGCTCCAGCAGCGCTTCGACCCCGAGGTCGGCGGCCGGCGGCTCGCGAACTACCTGCGCGTCATGACGATGGAGGCGCAGATCATCGCCCGCGCCTGCGGCAAGGCCCACCTCCAGCACCTCGAGCCCGAGGACCTCGTGGCGCTGACCATCGAGGCCGCGGCGATGACCCGGCTGCCGCTGGCCGGCACGAGCTGGATCCCCGGGCAGGGCTCCTGAGGCGCCGGGGCATCCTGGTCCCGTGCGGACCGTGGCCTACGAGGACCTCCCCGACGTGCCGTGGCGCAACGGCGGCGGCACGACGCGGGAGGTGCACCGCGACGGGGAGTGGCGGCTGAGCATCGCCACCATCACCGGGGCGGGGTCGTTCTCGACCTTCCCGGGGGTGGACCGGACCTTCGTCGTCGCCCGCGGAGAGCTGGTGCTGACCGTCGCCGGGACGGCGCACCCGCTCGGCCCCGGCGACGTGCTCCGCTTCGCGGGGGAGGACGTGGTGCTCGCCGCCCCCCACGGCGGCGGAACGGTCCCGGTGACCGCCGTCAACGTCATGACGACCCGCCCGCACACCGCACGGGTGCGGGTGGGTGTTCCGGCGCAGGCCGTGGCCGCGGTCGACCTGGACACCCTGCAGTCGCACTTCTCCGTCGTCCCCGGCGACCTCGTGGGGCGAGCCGTCGTGGTGGAAGGGATCTCATGAGTTCGCAGTTCCTCGTCGTCGGGGCCGGCCTGGCGGGAGCGTCCACCGCCTGGCGCCTGGCCGAACGGGGGTTCTCCGTCACGCTCGTGGAACGGGACGTGCCGGCTTCGGAGCACGGCAGTTCCCACGGGTCGGCCCGGATCTTCCGGTACGCCTACCCCGAGCGCGTGTACGTCGACCTCGTGACCGCCACCGAACCGGGGTGGGCGGAACTGTCCGCCCTCCACGGGTCCGACCTCGTCCGGCGCTGCGGTGCCCTGGACTTCGGGTCGCAGCGCGACCCGCACGGACTCGCGGCGGTCCTGGCCGACGCCGGGGTGGAGCACGAGCTCCTGGCCCGCGACGTGGCGCGCGAGCGCTGGCCGGACATCGCGTTCGACACCGACGTCCTGCTGCACCGGGCGGGCGGTGTCCTCGACGCGGAGTCGACCGTGACGACCATGGTGGCGGCGGCGGAGGCCCGCGGGGCGGAGGTCCTCACGGGCTGGCCGTTGCAGCGGCTGGAGCGGTCGAGGTCCGGTTTCACCGCCCACGCCGCGGACGGGCGGACGGTCTCCGCGGAACGCGTCGTGGTCGCCGCCGGGGGTTTCCTGCCCGACCTGCTGGCCGACCTGTCGCTGCCGGCGGGGTTCTTCGACGCGTTCCCGCCGCTGCAGGTGAAGGAGGAGAACGCCTTCCACTTCCCGTACCGGGACGCCGCGGCCGCCGACGCGTGGCCGACGCTCATCCACAAGCGCGAGGACATCTGCGTCTACGCGCTGCCCGGGGGACGCGACGCGCAGTTCCGGGGGCAGAAGGTGGCCGAGTACGACGCCGGCCGGGTCATCGGTTCCGCCGCCGAGCGGACGGGCCGCGTCGACCCCGCCAACCGCGAACGCGTCGTGGAGTACGTGCGCCGGTTCCTGCCCGGGCTCGTGCCCGAGCCGTACGCCGAGACGACGTGCCTGTTCACCAACACCCCCAGCGAGGACTTCGTCGTCGACGAGGCCGACGGGGTGACCGTCGTGTCCCCGTGCTCGGGACACGGCGCCAAGTTCGCGCCCGTCCTCGGCGAGGTCGCGGCCGACGTCGCGCTCGGGACGGGGTCGGTGCCGGACCGGTTCCGGGTGGCCCGGGTAGGTTCGACCCGTGCCTGAGACCGCCGACCTCCTCGCCGCCCTCGCCGACACCGGGCGGGACCCGGTGCGCGGCGGGTACTCCCGTCCCGTCTTCGCGACCGCCGAGCGGGAACTGCTCGACTGGTACCTCGCCGAGCTGGGCCGCCGCGGGCTCGAGGGCGAGACCGACCGCAACGGCATCGTGTGGGCCTGGTGGAACCCCGCCGGAGCCCCCCTGGCGGACGCCGTGGTGACGGGCAGCCACCTGGACTCCGTCCCCGGTGGTGGCGCCTTCGACGGTCCGTTGGGTGTCGCGTCCGCCCTGCGCGCCCTCGACCTGTTGCGCGAGCGCGGCGTGGCACCCACCCGACCGCTCGGCCTCGCGGTGTTCCCCGAGGAGGAGGGGTCCCGGTTCGGTGTCGCCTGCCTGGGGTCGCGGTTGCTGACGGGGGCGATCTCCCCCGAGCGGGCGCTGGCCCTCACCGACCCCGACGGGAACACCTTCGCCGACGTCGCCCGCGGCGCCGGGCTGGACCCGGCGGGTTTCGGCCGCGACGACGAGGCGCTGGCCCGCGTCGGCTGCTTCGTGGAACTGCACGTCGAACAGGGCCGCGGCCTCGTGGACCTCGACGCGCCCGTGGCCGTGGCGTCCTCCGTCATCGGGCACGGTCGCTGGCGGTTCTCCGTGCACGGGCAGGGGAACCACGCCGGCACGACGCTCCTCGCCGACCGGCACGACCCGCTCCTCGTCGCGGCCCTCGTCGTCGCGGCGGCCCGGGAGGTCGCCGCGGCGAACCCCGGCACCCGGGCCACGGTCGGACGGCTGAACCCCGTGCCGGGCGGGACGAACGTCATCGCCTCGCGCGTGGACCTGTGGCTCGACGTGCGGCACCCGGAGGACGCCGTCACCGCGGCCGTCGTCGCGGAGGTCTCGCGGCGCGCGGTCGGGCTCGCCGCGGCGGAGGGGTGCACCGTGGACGTCCGCGAGGAGTCCCTGAGTCCGACGGTCGACTTCGACGTCCCGTTGTCCCGCAGGCTGTCCGGTGTCCTCCCGAGTGCGCCGCTGCTGGCCACCGGGGCCGGTCACGACGCGGGTGTCCTCGCCGAGCGGGTTCCCACGGCCATGCTCTTCACGCGCAACCCCACCGGGGTCTCGCACTCGCCCGAGGAGTTCTGCACCGACGACGACGCCGAACGCGGTTCCGTCGCCCTCGCCGACGTGCTGGCCGACCTGCTGGTCTGAGGCCCCGGCCGGCGGGTGCCTCAGCCGTGCCCGCCGGTCCCGTCGTAGGCGGTGACCGCGAGGAACTTCGCGGGCAGTTCGAGGAGTTCCTCCGGCCCGTGCGGACCCTCGCCGTCGAACTGCAGCGCGTCACCGGGGCGCATCGTGTAGCGGGCCTCGCCGTGCCCGTAGACCATCTCGCCCTCGAGCATGTAGAGGATCTCGGTGCCGGGGTGCTGGAACAGCGGGAACACCTCGGAGGCCTCGGTGAGGGTCACGAGGACGGCCTCCATGCGTTTGTGCGGTCCGCGCAGGCCGCCCAGGAGTTCGTACAGGTGCCCCTGCTTCGACCCGCGCCGGACGATGCGGGCCCCGTGACCCGCCGGGACGAACACGGCCTCGCGTTCGGCGTCGACCCCGCGGAACAGGGCGGTCACCGGGACCTCGAGGCCCGCGGCGAGCCGGGCGAGGGTCGTGAGGCTGCAGGACGTCTGCGCGTTCTCGATCTTCGACAGCATCGCCTTGGAGATGCCGACCCGGTCGGCCATGTCGGCGACCGACAACCCCGCGGCCTGCCGGTAGGCGCGCACCTGCGCCGCGATGCTGCGCTCGAGGTCGCCCTCGGCCGGACCGGCCGCCTCGCGCGCGACCTCGCGGGCCGCCGAGCCGGAGGCGATGGGGTCCTCGGCGCTCGTCATGCGCCCCATCCTGCCCCACTGCGGTGCGGCGACGTCCACCCCTGGGAGACCTCAGCGCATCGTGTCGAGGATGGCGGTGAGGTCCTCGATCGTCGTGCGCGGGTTGACGATCGCGAAGCGCGCGTTGGGTCGTCCCCGGTGGCTGCTCGGCGTGACGAACGCGAGCTGGTCGTCGAGCAGGCGCGCGGACCACGCGTCGTAGTCGGCCTTGGACCACCCCACGCGCTCGAACACGACGACGGACAACTGCGGGTCCCGCACGAGGGCCAGTTCGGGGCGGGCGGTGATGACGCGGCCCACCTCCTCGGCCAGGTCGATCGCGGCGTCGATCGCGGCGCGGTAGGCCCGCACGCCGTAGGTCGCGAGGGAGAACCACGTCGGCAGTCCGCGCGGCCGCCGCGTGAGGTGGGCGGCGAAGTCCGACGGGCTCCAGTCCTTCGTCTCGGTCAGGGTGTCGAGGTACTCGGCGTGCTGGGTGTGGGCCCGTCGTCCCCGTTCGGGGTCGCGGTAGATCAACGCGCACGCGTCGAACGGGGCGAACAACCACTTGTGCGGGTCGACGATGACGGAGTCGGCGTGCTCCAGGCCCGCGAACACGTCCCGGCGCCGCGTGGACAACCGGCCGGCGAGACCGTAGGCCCCGTCCACGTGCAGCCACGTGCCGCGTCCGGTGGTCACCTCGGCGATCCCCGCGATGTCGTCGACGATGCCGAAGTTCGTCGAACCCGCCGTCGCCACGACCGCGAACACCCTGTCCCCGTGCTCGTCCAGGGCGGCACGCACGGCCTCCCCGCGCAGCACCCCGTCCTCGCCGGGCGCGACGGCGACCACGTCGACGTCCATGACGCGGGCCGCGGAGGCGATCGAGGAGTGCGCCTCGGCGCTGCAGACCACGGCCCAGCGGCCGGAGGCCGTGCCCCGGCTGCGGGCGTCCTCTCGGGCGGCGACGAGGGCGGACAGGTTCCCGAGCGTCCCGCCCTGGACGAACACCCCACCGGAACCCGCGGGCAGCCCGAACTCGTCGGCCAGCCAGCGCAGCACCTCGTTCTCGGCGTGCACCGCGCCCGCACCTTCGAGCCAGGAACCCCCGTAGAGGGCGCTGGCGGACACCACGATGTCGAACGCGGCCGCCGCCTTGGACGGGGCCGAGGGGATGAACGAGAGGTACCGCGGGTGGTCGGTGGTGATGCACGCCGGGGCGAGCACGTGCTCGAACACGGCCATGGCGCGGGCGGCACCGATGCCGTCCTCGGTGACCGCCGGCGGGGCCAGTCGCCGAAGGTCGGCGCTGCTCACCGACTTGTCCAGCGGCAGGTCGCGCGCCGTGAGGCGGTTGCGGGAGTACTCCAGGACGAGGTTCAGGACGGCTTCGTTCTCGCGGCTGGTCTCGTGCATCCGCGCGGTGTGGTCGTCGTGCATGTCCGTCCCTGGGTCGACGTCCGTCCGGGCGTGCCGCACGGGACGTGCGGGCCGGTCCTCCCCACGACGGTAGGGCCGGCGCCACCCGGACTCAAGACGCCTGCGCTGCGCAACCACGCAACGGACCGGTGGTCCCGTCCTGGGGAACCACCGGTCCGTTGCGTGCGGTGCTGTGCAGTCCTGGGCTGGGCCGGTCAGCTGGGGGAGGGGTCCGTCCCCTGGGCGGCCTCGCGCAGGGCCGGGATGATGTCGGAGGCCGCCGCCGCGAGGAACTCCTCCTGGTGCTCCCCGCCGATCTGGACGAGCGCGAGGTCGGTGAACCCGGCCTCGAAGTAGGCCTGGGCCGCCTCCACGACCGCGTCGACGTCGTTCCCGCACGGGATCTGCGCGGCCACGTCCTCCGGGCGGACGAACTGGGTGGCACCCGCGAAACCCGCGGTCGTCGGCAGGTCGGCGTTCACCTTCCAGCCGCCGGCGAACCAGCGGAACTGCTCGTGCGCCCGGGCGATCGCCGCGTCCTTGTCCGCACCCCAGGAGACGGGCATCTGCCCGATCTTCCGGCTGGGCTGCTGGCCCGTCTCCCGCGCTGCGTCCCAGGCCTTCAGGGCCGCGTCGGGTTCGACGGCGATGGCGTGGTCGGCCAGCGGGGAGAACCGGGTCGCGGACTTCTCCCCGCTGATCGCCACGGCGATCGGGACCCGGTGCTCGGGGACGTCCCACAGGCGGTGGGAGTCGACCCGGAAGTAGTCGCCCGCGTAGGTCAGCAGGTCGCCGTCGAACAGGTTGGAGATGATCTCGCAGGCCTCCACGAGCATGTCCTGGCGTTCCTCGACGGCGGGCCAGCCCTGACCGACGACGTGCTCGTTGAGGTTCTCCCCCGAGCCCAGCCCCAGGACGAAACGTCCCTCGGACAGGATCTGCACCGTCGCCGCCTTCTGCGCGACGACGGCCGGGTGGTAGCGGATCGTCGGGCACGTCACGTACGTCATGAGTTCCACGCGCGACGTCGTGGCGGCGACGGCGCCGAGCACCGACCAGACGTAGGGCGCGTGGCCCTGCGACGTCAGCCACGGCGAGGCGTGGTCGGAGAAGACGATCGAGTCGAAACCCGCCTCCTCGGCCGCCCGCGCGTCCCGCACGAGCCAGCGCGGGTCGGACTGCTCGCTCATGCAGGTGTAGCCGATCCCGGGAGCGCTCACGACAACGCCTCCAGCAGCGCGCGGTTGAACGCGGGCAGGTCGTCGGGGTTGCGGCTCGTCACGAGCGGCCCGGGACCGTTGCGGTCCACGACGACCTCCTCGTCGACCCACTCCGCGCCCGCGTTGCGCAGGTCCGTCTGCAGCGAGGGCCAGGACGTCATGCGACGACCCTTCAGCACGTCCGCCTCGACGAGGGTCCACGGCGCGTGGCAGATCGCCGCGATGGGGCGGGTGGAGGCCGCGAACTGCTGCACGAACGTCACGGCGGAGCGGGAGGTCCGCAGGGCGTCGGGGTTGGCGACCCCGCCCGGCAGGACGAGCGCCGCGTACTCCGACGGGCTCGCGTCGTCGACGACGACGTCCACGTCGAAGGTGTCGGCCTTGTCCAGGTGGTCGAACGCCTGGACCGTGCCGGGCTTCGTCGACAGCAGCACCGGCTCACCGCCGGCCTCCTGCACCGCCTTCCACGGTTCCGTCAGCTCGACCTGCTCGATGCCCTCGCCCGCGACGAGGAACGCGATCTTCTTGCCCGTGAGTGCTGCGTCCGTCATGCCGCCACGCTCGCACCGCCCCGGGGGGTCGGCATCCGGGAACGGGTACCGACGGTGCGGGGGGTGGGAGCGGGGGCGGGGCCACTGCTCACGGCGCCGGGGGCGTGGAAGGATCACCCCTGCCAGAGCCGCCGCACGGAGGAGTGCCCCCATGCCCATCGCCACGCCGGACGTCTACGCCGAGATGCTGGACCGCGCGAAGGCCGGTTCCTTCGCGTACCCGGCCATCAACATCTCCTCCTCGATCACGCTGAACGCGGCGATCCGGGGCTTCGCCGAGGCCGAGAGCGACGGCATCGTGCAGGTCTCGACGGGTGGGGCCGAGTTCCTCTCCGGCACCTCCGTCAAGGACATGGTCCTGGGCTCGCAGGCCCTCGCGGAGTACGCGCACCACGTCGCCAAGGCGTACGACGTCAACATCGCCCTGCACACCGACCACTGCCCCAAGGACAAGCTCGACGGCTTCGTCCGCCCGCTGCTCGCCATCTCCGCCGAGCGCGTCAAGAGCGGTCGCGACCCGCTGTTCCAGTCGCACATGTGGGACGGCTCGGCCGTGCCGCTGGACGAGAACCTGCAGATCGCCCAGGAGCTGCTGGCCCAGGCCGCGGCCGCCAAGATCGTCCTCGAGGTCGAGATCGGCGTCGTCGGCGGCGAGGAGGACGGCGTCGCCCACGAGATCAACGACAAGCTCTACACGACCGTCGAGGACGCCCTCGCGACGGTCGACGCGCTCGGCACCGGCGAGAAGGGCCGGTACATGGCCGCCCTGACCTTCGGCAACGTGCACGGCGTCTACAAGCCCGGCGGCGTGAAGCTGCGTCCGGAGATCCTGAAGCAGATCCAGGACGAGGTCGGCTCGCGCGTCGGCAAGGACAAGCCCTTCGACCTCGTCTTCCACGGCGGGTCCGGCTCGTCGGCGCAGGAGATCAGCGACGCCGTCGACTTCGGCGTCATCAAGATGAACATCGACACCGACACCCAGTACGCCTTCACGCGCCCGGTCGTCGACCACATGTTCAAGAACTACGACGGCGTCCTCAAGGTCGACGACGAGGTCGGCAACAAGAAGGCCTACGACCCCCGCGTCTGGGGCAAGGCCGCCGAGACGGGCATGGCGGCGCGCGTCGTCGAGGCCGCACAGAACCTGCGCAGCGCGGGCAAGTCGGTCAAGTGACCCGCTGACCGCACACGACGAGGCCCCGTCCACCAGCTGGTGGGCGGGGCCTCGTCGTGTCCGGTGGGGCGCAGGGAGTGTCCTCCGCGCGCGCCGATGGTCAGGCGGGCTGGGGCCCGTCCTCGTCACCGTCGCCGGTGCTGCTCAGGCCCGGTTCCTCGTCGACGACGTCGAGGAGCTGGACGATGTTCGTCGTCTCGATGAGGAACTTCACGACCGCGGGCGGCCGGATGAGGGTCACCCGGTGCGCCTTGGACCGGGACGCGAGCCGGGCCAGGAAGGCCAGCCCCGTCGAGTCCATGAACGTCACGTGGTGGGCGTCGACCTGCAGCGGGCGGCCGGAGCTCAGGGCGTCCTCGGCCGCCTCGAGCAGGTCCGGCCCGAGTTCGGCGTCGATCTCGCCGGTGAGCACCACGCGCGTGGCCCGCGGTTCGTAGAGGACGTGCACCGAGCCCGGGTCCACCGAGCGCACCTGAGGCACCCGCGGCGCCTGTCCTGGCGGTGTCGCGTCGTTCGTCATGGGTCCTCCGAAAGGTCCGCACCCTGTGCCGCTGAGCCCGGCTCTCTACAGGCAGCGGACGACCGTCCCGCACGGCCTTCCACCACGCGGGTGGGTCGACCGCCCCGGCGCCTCCTCGGCGCGCGGTCCGTCCGACCCCCCTGCATGCTATCGACGCCGGATCGGCGTTGGTGCCGTGCACCGCGGTCCCGTCGTCCGGACGGGGAACTGGTCAACCGACCGGTACGTCCGACAGCACGTCGGGCACACTCCAGCAGTCCCCGTACGCGTCCGTCCCACCCGTCCGACCGCGCCACCGCGCGAGCCCGAGGAGCCCCGTCCCATGTCGGCCAGCAGTCTTCAGGCGCTCGCCCTGGGCGATCCCGCCGCCGTGCTGCTGGTGAGCCGCGGGGCCGGTGCCCGCGCCGCCGTGGTCCTGGCCGCCGACGCCGCCGCACGGGACCGGCTCGGGGCCGCCGACGGTCCGGGAGACCTCCCGCGGACCCTGGAGGACTTCCGGCGCCGCGCGCAGCTGCCCCCGGGGTCCGTCTGGGACCGGGCCGGCGCGGGCGACCTCGTCACGGGGGAGCTCCTGCCCGGGGACCTGTGGTGCAGCGCCGGGCCCCTCCCCGGCGGCGGCGACGTCCTGGTCGTCCTGCTGCCCGTCGAGCGGGGCCACACCCCGCGGGCGGCCACCTCCGTCGTGGCCGCCGCCCCCGGAGCCGCGCTGGCGCAGGTGCGTGACGGCCGGCTCGTCGTGCGGGGCGTCGACAGCGCCTGGACGCGCACCACCGGTGTCCAGGCCGTCGACGTCGTCGGCCGGCCCGCCCGGGAGCTCCTGCGCACGCGCGACGACCGGGCCGCCGCCGAGCTGGCGCAGGCGCTGGCGGCTCCCCACCCGGTCGCGGTCACGCTGCTGGACCAGCGCGCCGACGGCAGCGACTTCCTCCACCACGTCCGCACCGTGCCGCTCAGGGACCGCACCGGCCGGCTCTGCCACGTCCTGAGCTGGCACAGCGACGTCACGCGCCGCACGGCCGTGGACCGGACCGCCGGGGCCCGGTTGGACGTCCTCACCCGGCTCGACGCGGTCGTCGGGTCCGCGCTCGACGGTCCCCGCGACGGCGTCAGCCCGCCCACGGCCGACCGGCCGCCGCCGGACGTCGACCACGTCCTGCAGGACGTCGCGCGGGTCCTCGGCGACCAGCTCGTCGCCGGGGCGCTGTTCGTCCGCGTCCTCGAGCGCTCCGGGGGCAGCGACCTCGTCGTCGCCGCCGCCCACGGGCGGCGCCTGCACGCCCTCGTGGGAGCTCACCTCCCCCGGGACAGGGCGGCCGGTCCCGACGCCCTGCTCGACGCCTGCACCCGCGCGCTGACCGACCTCGCCGACGTGCCCGCGGGGCCGGGGACGGTCGCCGCCTGGTTGCGGGCGACGTGCACGGACGCCGGCGCCGACCCCGCGCCGGCGCTCGCCGTCCCGTTGCGGGGTCAGCAGGACGTCCTGGGCCTGCTGCTCGTGTGCCCGCACCCCAGTGGGCTGGGTCCGGAGGACCGCGCCGTCGTCGTCGGTGCGGCGGCGCGGGCGGCCCTGCTGTTGGAGAACTCCCGGTTGCACGCCCGGGAGCACCACCTGGCCGAGACGTTGCAGCGCAGCCTCATGCCCGACACCGACGGGGTCGCCGGCATCGACGGCCTGGACGTCTGGACCTACCACGGCCCCCACGCCGACCACACCCGGCTGGGCGGTGACTGGTACGACGTCCTGCCCCCAGCCGCCGACGGCAGCGGCGGCGCGGTGGCCGGCATCGTCGTCGGCGACGTCGTCGGGCACGACGTCGAGGCGGCTGCGGCGATGGGGCGGATCCGCACCGTCGTCCGGTCCGCCGCCCACGACGTCGACGACCCGGCCAGCGTCCTCATGCGCGTCGACCAGCTCGCCGGGGGGCTCGGCATCGCCCGGATGGCCTCGCTCGTCTACGCGACCCTGCAGCGCCTCGACGACGGCGGCTGGGAGATGGCCTGGTCCAGCGCCGGTCACCTGCCGCCGCTCCTGCGCCGCGGGAGGGGGCCGGACCAGCGCGTGGAGGTCCTCAGCGAGGCCACGGGCACGCTCGTCGGTCTGGGGGACCGTCCCCGGCCCACGCGCGAGCGGGCGCTCGCGGCGGGCGACGTCCTCGTCCTCTACACCGACGGCCTCATCGAGAGGCGGTCGCGACCGGTGCGCGACGGCCTCGAGGTGCTGGTGGAGGTGCTGGCCCGCTCCAGCGCCCACGACGCCGCCGGCATCGGCGAGGAGCTGCTGGCGGGGCTGGGGGAGACCCCCGAGGACGGCACGGCCGTCGTCGTCGTCCGGGTGCCGGAGGAGTCCGAGGTCGGCGGTGAGCCGCTGCCCACGGCCGACACCCCGCGCCGCCGCCGCTGGCAGCTGCCGTCGGAACCGTCCTCCATCGGCAAGGCCCGGCACGCGACCCTGCGCGCCTGCGCCGTGTGGGGCCTGGAGTGCGGCCCCCGCGCCGAGATCGTCGTCTCCGAACTGGTCGCCAACGCCGTCCTGCACGGCTGGGGCACGATCGGGCTGCGCCTGTTCGACCTCGAGGGCGAGCTGCGCATCGAGGTGGAGGACGACAGCCCCGAACTCCCCGAGGTCGTCGAGGCCCGTCCGGACGGCGGGGGCGGCCACGGGATGCGCCTCGTCGCGTCACTGGGACGGTGGGGGAGCACACCCACCCGGCGGGGCAAGATCGTCTGGGTCGAGATCAGCCACCAGAGAGGATCGTCGTGAGCACCGGCACCAACCTGCTGGGCGGACCGCCGCCCACCCACCTGCCCGCGGTCGTCGAGGTCGACGACGCGCTGTCGGCCGGCACGGACCCGGCCGCCGTCGCGGCAGCGCACCCGGCGGCCTCGCTGCCGTGGGCCCTGCTCGCCGAGCGGGCCCTCGTGGCGGGGGACTCGGTGACCGCGTACGCCTTCGCCCGCACCGGTTACCACCGCGGTCTCGACGCCCTGCGCCGCGCGGGCTGGCGCGGTCACGGACCGGTGCCGTGGGCGCACGAGCCCAACCGCGGTTTCCTCCGGGCGCTGGCCGCCCTGCAGCGGTCCGCGCAGTCCATCGGCGAGACCGAGGAAGCGGTGCGCTGCACCACGTTCCTCAACGACTGCGACCCCGCCGCAGCCCGCGAACTGCTGCCCTCGTGAGCTCCGGGACCACCACCGTCGACCCCGCCCGTCCGATCCTCGTCGTCGGTGCGGGGATCTCAGGCCTCGCCTGCGCCCGCGCGCTGAGCGACGCCGGGGTGCCCGTCCGCGTCGTCGACCGGGGTCGGCGCAGCGGTGGGCGCATGGGCGGCCGCCGCGTCGAGAGCACCGGCGGCGTCCGCTTCGTCGACCTCGGGGCCTCCTACTTCACGGTCTCGGGGGACGGGGACTTCGCCCGCCTCGTCCGCGGCTGGGAGGACCGCGGCCTCGCCCGGCCGTGGACGGACACGTTCGCCGTGCTCGACGGGTCCGGCGGTGAGCCGAGGTCCTCCTCCGGCCCCGTCCGCTGGGCGTCCCCGACGGGGCTGCGCAGCCTCGTCGAGGACCTCGTCGCGCCGCCGGGGCAGGACCCGCTCGACGTCGTGCAGGGCATCGACGTCGAGGGCGTCTCCAGCGGTGACGACGGCCCGGGCGTCGACGGCCGCGCGGCCCCCGCCGTCGTGCTCGCCATGCCCGACCCGCAGGCCGCGGACCTGCTGCCGCGCATGGCGGCCACCCGCCTCGACGTGTCGGCGCGGTGGAACTGGCGTCCCTGCATCGCGGTCTACGCGGGCTGGGAGCAGCGCTGGTGGCCCGACTTCCACGGGGCCTTCGTCAACGACTCCGACCTGCTCGTCTTCCTGGCCGACGACGGGTCGCGCCGCGGCGACGGGGCCCCCGTCCTCGTCGCGCACACCGCGCCGGACATCTCCAGCGAGCACCTCGACGCCCCCGCGAGCATCGTCGCGCCCGTGCTCGCCGGCCTCGGGTCGCTGCTCGGGGTCGCGGACGCGCCGGCGCCCACCTGGGCCCGTGCGCACCGCTGGTCGCTGGCGAGCCCGTTGCGCCAGCACGACGACGCCCTCTTCGGCTTCGACGAGGAGAGCGGGATCGGGGTCTGCGGGGACGCCTGGGGCGAGCGGTCGAAGGTGCAGACGGCCTGGGAGTCGGGGCGGGCGCTGGGGCTCCACCTCGCCGGTCGGTTCACCGGCTGAGGACGAGGAGGTCGCCGCAGGTCCACCACCCGGTAAGCTCGTCGTGGTCTGCGGTGACCACCCCCGTCCCGGGCCGGTGGTCCGTGGGGCCGTGCAGCACCCGGACAGTCGTCACCAGGAAGCAGGGGATCTCAATGCCCGCGATCGTGCTCGTCGGCGCCCAGTGGGGGGACGAGGGCAAGGGCAAGGCCACCGACGCCCTCGGCGCACGCGTGGACTACGTGGTGAAGTTCAACGGCGGCAACAACGCCGGTCACACCGTCGTCGTGGGTGACGAGAAGTACGCGCTGCACCTGCTCCCCAGCGGCATCCTCACCCCCGGCGTCACGCCCGTCATCGGCAACGGCGTCGTCGTCGACCTGTCGGTCCTCTTCGAGGAGATCGACGCGATGACGGCCCGCGGGGTCGACTGCTCCAAACTCCTCGTCTCCGCCTCGGCGCACGTCATCGCGCCGTACCACCGCGTGCTCGACCAGGTGACCGAACGCTTCCTCGGCAAGCGCAAGATCGGCACCACCGGTCGCGGGGTCGGACCGTCCTACGCCGACAAGATCAACCGCGTCGGGATCCGCATCCAGGACCTCTTCGACGAGTCGATCCTGCGGCAGAAGGTCGAGGGTGCCCTCGACCAGAAGAACCACCTGCTCGTCAAGCACTACAACCGCCGCGCGGTGTCCGTCGACGAGACCGTGGCGACGCTGCTGTCGTACGCCGAGCGGCTGCGGCCCATGGTGACCGACGTGTCCCTGGAACTGTCCCGGGCGCTCGACCGCGACGAGATCGTCCTGTTCGAGGGCGGCCAGGCGACGATGCTCGACATCGACCACGGCACCTACCCGTTCGTCACGTCGTCGTCGGCCACCGCGGCCGGCGCGTGCACGGGGGCGGGCATCCCGCCGAACCGCGTCGACCGGATCGTCGCCGTCGTGAAGGCGTACACGACCCGCGTCGGTGAGGGCCCGTTCCCGACGGAACTCCTCGACGCCGACGGCGAGAAGCTGCGGCAGGACGGTGGGGAGTTCGGCACCACCACCGGCCGCCCGCGCCGCACCGGCTGGTACGACGCCGTCATCTCCCGGTACGCCGCGCGCATCAACGGCGTCACCGACTTCGTGCTCACCAAGCTCGACACCCTCACCGGCTGGGAACGCATCCCCGTGTGCGTGGCCTACGACGTCGACGGTGTCCGGCACGACGAGATCCCCATGTCGCAGACGGACTTCCACCACGCGACCCCGGTCTACGAGTTCTTCGACGGCTGGACCGAGGACATCTCCTCGGCCCGCTCGATGTCCGACCTGCCGAAGAACGCGCAGGCGTACGTCGAGGCGCTCGAGCAGATCTCCGGGGCCCGGATCAGCGCCGTCGGCGTCGGTCCGGACCGTGAGCAGACCGTCGTCCGGCACGACCTCCTCGGATGACGAGTTCGCCCCTGGTGCGGGAGGCGGCGCTCGCCGACCTCCCGCCCGCGGTGCTCTACGGGCTGCTGCGGTTGCGCGTCGACGTGTTCGTCGTCGAGCAGGAGTGCGCCTACCCCGAACTCGACGGCCGCGACCTGGAACCCACGTGCGTCCACGTGTGGGCCGAGGTCGACGGTGCGCCCGTCGCCACGCTGCGCGTCCTGCGCGACGCCGACGGCCGAGGTCGCATCGGCCGCGTCGCGACGGCGCGGGAGTTCCGCGGTGCCGGGGTCGCGGCGCGGTTGATGGAGCGCGCGCTGGAACTCCTCGAGGGGTCCAACGTCGTCCTCGACGCCCAGGCGCACCTGCAGGACTGGTACGCCCGGTTCGGTTTCGTGCCGCAGGGGGACGTGTTCTCCGAGGACGGGATCCCGCACGTCACGATGGTGCGGACGGCCTGACCCGGCGCGGTCGAACCCTCAGAAGACGTGGTGCGACCAGGGCACCTGCTCGGTCCGGAACAGGGTCTGCGCCATCGCCACCGCCTCCTCGTCGCGGGCCCGGACGCGACCGGCCCGGACGAGGTCACGAGGGGGGACGCCTCCGAGGGAGAGGGACCCCAGGTCGCTGACGTCGAGGACGAGGTCAGGTTCCCGCGTGGTCGTCGTGCACCGCGCCGCACCGCCGGTCACGGCGAGTTCGTGCCGCGAGCTCTCCCCGAGGAACGGGTCGTCGACCTGCAGGACCAGGGTTCCGCTCCCGGTCCACGTGCGGGCTTCCAGCACCCGCGGGACGTTGAGGACGCGGACCCACAGCCAGGCCTCGTCGCCGCCGGAGGAGACGGCGTCGCAGTCGAGGAGCTGCCACCGCAGGGGATGGTCGGTCGGGGCCTCGTGGAACACCACCTCCCGCACCAGGTCGTGCGCCAGGACGAAGCGGTCGAGTTCCTCGCGCACCGCGTCGTCGGTGGTGATGGTCTCGTCGACGTGCAGGACCCCGTCGTCGAGGCGGTAGCTCACGTACCCGTCGGCTCGGCCGTCGGTGCTGCGGTGCAGGCCGATCCACCGGGGTTCCCGGGACACGGGCGGGTGCCCGGCACCGCGCGCCCACCACCGGTGGGGCCGGTCCAACGCCCCGACCCGGTGCAGGCGGTGCCGCTCGTACACCTCCTCCAGCACCGGGACGCAGTCCTCGCGGCGGACGACCACCACGGTGCCGCGCCCCACCCGGGCCAGCCGGTCGTCGTCGAACGCGGCCCGCGCCCGGACCACGGACGCCCTGCGGCTGAAGGTCGCCGGGCCGTAGCCGAACCGCCGGTAGATGGTCGGTTCCATCGCGAGCAGGACGGCGACCGGTTCTCCGCGCTCGCGCAGGTCCGCGAGCTGGCGCCGCACGAGCGCCGTCGCGACGCCTCGTCGCCGGTGCGAGGGCACGACGCCGACGTTCGTCACCCCCGTGGTCGGGACGCGGGCGCCGCCCGGCAGGGTCAGCTCGAAGGAGTACCCCGCCGCGGTCCCCACGGGGCGGCCGTCGTCGAGCGCGAGCAGGTTGCGGTCCATCTCCAGGACCGACCAGAACACCCCCGACCCGTCCTCCTCGGGACGTTCCGGGAACCGCCCGAAGGCGGCGTGCAGGGTCGTGACGAAGACGTCGAGATCCGCTGCGGTGGTGGCGCGGACGGTGAGGGGCACCGTCGCACCGTAGGGAACGGTCGTCCCGGCGTCACGCGGGTTTCGCGGCGCGCACCCTCCGCGCCGCCAGCAGGCGCACGCCCACCGTTCCGGCGCCGATGCCCACCGCGACCACCGCGGCGGTTCCGACACCCACCTGGTGGTCGCCGACCGCCAGGGCCAGCGTCACCGCGGCTGCTGCGAGCATCGGGACGGTGCGCGTCCACCACGCCGAGGGGGGTTCCGGCGTCGGACGGTCGGTGGAGGGCAACCAGGCCGCGAGGACGGCGGTCCCGACGACGAACCACGCGCCGAACGCCCACGAACCCGCGCGACCCGTCGCCTCCACGGTGGCGAGGGTGATCAGCACGGCGGCCATGGCGCTCCAGAACACGAGGTCGGCGGCGACCGGTACCGGGCCGGCGTCGCGCAGCGGCACGTACCACCAGGCGCGACTGCGCAGCTTCCTCGCGAGCAGCTGCAGGCCGATGACGAGGAAGACCGCCCCTCCCTGGACCGGGTCGGGCGTGCGCAGCAGACCCGTCGTGACCAGCCCGAGCAGCAGCAGGGCGGTGAGGTCGGTCGCCATCGCCGCGGCGTAGAGCGCTCGTCCCGGTCCGCGCGTCCGCAGCGGGTGGGTCCCGGTGGTCGGGATGAGTTCCTGGGTCATCGGGATCCCCTCACAGTCCGCGGTTCTTCAACGTCTTGTGCAGCGCCTGCCGGGTGACCCCGAGCAGGTCGGCGAGGTCCACGAGGCTGTGGTCCTGCACGAGGTCGGCGAGCAGACCGGCGCGCGCGGTCGCGACGTGCGAGCGCAACGCGGACGCGGCCGCGTCCACCTCGGCGAGCACGAGGACGGCGCCCAGCCGGCCGCCGCAGTCGGTCACCCAGTCGCGGTCGACGGCCAGGCCGGCGAGCTGGCGCAGCAGCCCGTCGCCGTGGTCGGCGAGGGCCGCGGCGACGACGGCGGGGGAGGTGCAGCGCCCGAGGCGGGCGGCGACGGCGGTCAGGGCCGGGTCGAACGGCGGGCGGTGCGCCAGTACGGCGTCCCACCCGTCCTCGGCCTGCAGCACGTCGCCCACGACACCAGTGAACCCAGGGTTGACGACAGTGTCAACCCTGGGTTCACAGGGCGGAAAACACTCTTTCCGCCCCCGAGAACAGGGCGGATTCAAGCGGTCCCTGCAACACCGTCGTGGTCGTAGGGCCTGGACAGTAGCTCGTTCAAAGCCTCAGCCGGTGTCTTCCAGTCCAGGGTC
>NZ_JBFBND010000023.1:0-85440 GCF_040702905.1 Kineococcus sp. NPDC059986
ACGTCCCCGGCGGACAGGTAGGCCTGGGAGTAGGAGACGGCCATGCGCCCCTGGTGGACCAACTGCACGGAGAACCCCTCACGATGACGCTCGGTGACGACAGCCCGCGCCGCCTGTGGAGTCGACGTCGAACCGGACCGTGCGGATGCTCCACGACGGCGTGGGTGACGCGGTAGCGGACCGCCGGGCATCCCCCCGAAGGGAGCAGCGAGCTGGTGCCGTGTGTGCCGAGCGGTGGTCGCAGCGTGATCGGCGCAGGCACTTGTTGCCCGCTCTTCGTCAGGAGCGCGACGTCGCCGGTAGCCCGCGACAGCGCGCACAACGCGGGATGACCGTGCGTTCCTCGCTGGCCTGCGTGAGCTGGCGCCGCGTACGACCCGCGGTCACGCCTCCTGGCAGGCCCCCACGTCGGGCACGGCGCGGGCCTGGGGACAGTCGAGGTGCGTCCACCCCTTCTTGCCGTAGCCGTCGCGGCTGTCGACGAAGACCTCCATGCCGCTGTGGTCAGGCACTACGCGGTAGTAGGTGAAGATCGGGTCGCCCTCGTCGGTGTAGTCGGTCACTTTTAATTCGGCGCCGGTGCCGTTGGTCTGCGCCGCCAGGAGGCAGGCGGTGCCGTCGCGGGGTACTTCTCCCGACATGTCGCGGCTGACCTCGCCGCAAGAGGTCAGGTCCTCGCGGGTGAGGAAGGACCAGGGCGGCATCTTGATGACGGCCACGACCGCGGCTATGGCGAGAACGACGAGGATCAGCACCCATCGGGGCGCGCGTTGAGGCGTCGGCCCCATCAGAGGTTCTCGACCTGCGCGGCGGTGGCTGACACGGCGATGTGACGGCTCTCGGCTGAGTGCGGTTCCTGGGACGTCCAGAGATCGCCAAGACCGCGACGTCGCCGGCGCCCGGTACCGCGCACACCGCGGGATGACCGTGCGCTGCGCGCGCACCGCGGGATGACCGAGCGATACGCCGCGTAGCTTCATCAGGCCGTTGCGCTCACGGGTGGGTCACGAAGGAGACAGGGTCATCATCTCCGGGCGTGATCCACTGCGGTTCGTCGCCGTCGTCAATCCGCCAACGCGACACCTGTCCCAGGTCGCCAGACCAGTCGAGGACTTCGACCGCCACGGTTGGTCCGGAGCCCGGCTCAGCTGAGTCGAAGGGAGGCATGGCTGCGAGCAGGCGGCGACCAACGGCAGCCGGACAGATGGTGGACCCGGCCGCTACGAGGGTCACTTCCCACCACTGGGCGTTCTCGAGGCTGGGCTGCACGTTGGAGACGGCGTACGTGTAGATCACCGGTTCATCATGGGTGTGCCGCTCGGTTGCCGAGACGGCTTTCACCCGGAGCGCGGGATGACCCCGCCGTGGCAACGACGCCCAGGGCGAGGAAGAGACAGAGGAGGGCCCGAAGGCCGACCAGTAGGGACCGCAAAGACATGCTCCCTTGTCGTTGGTTGTCCCAGGCCACCTTGCCCCAAGAGAAGGCACGGTGGCATCACTTCTCCGCAAGATCACCCGGTGCGCGAGGAGAAGGTGAGACGGAAACGACGACCGTGCGCTGCGCGCGCACCGCGGGATGACCGTGAAGTCACCGAAACCCGTGGACCTCTCTGAGACGCTGCCCGGATGGAGAGCTCTGGGTGGGTTGCGGTCCGCTGCATCTTCCGTAGCCAGGCCGAGCACCACAGTGCTGAGGTCGTCTACGAGGAGCGTGTGACGTTGTGGCGGGAGGCCGACATGGACCGCGCCATCGAGAGGGCTGAGGCGGAGGCGCAGACCTATGCGAGCGAGACGACCTGGCCGCCGGATCGGGTGACGGAGTACCTGGGGCTCGTCCAGGCCTACGCGCTGTTCGAGGAGCCGGTGGACGGGGCTGAGGTGTTCAGCTTGATGCGGACGAGCGACCTGCCTCCGACGGCTTACCTGGACCGGTTCTTCGACACCGGACAGGAGCGTCAACGAGATGTTGATGAGTCCGCCGAGCCGAACTGAGACCGTCCTGCGCCGTAGGGCAACGTCACGCGCACCGCGGGATGACCGTAACGTCCCTCGTAGGGTGTGGAGCAACAGCCCACGGCGAGCGTGGGCGTCCTGCACCGGGGCACCGCGCCCCGGTTCGAGTCCAACACCGGCGGACTCGAAGCACCGGGTGGGGCACGCCACAGCCAAGGCCAGCGGAAGCACAGCGCCTATGGCGCTGCACTGGCCTACCCGAAGGACACCCCGATGCCCTGGACCCGCCGTCCACGACGTCCCCTCCGAACCCGTACCGACAGCACGCGCAACGACAACAGGCGCAACGACAACAGGCGCAACGACCGCACGCGCACCGCCCGGTCACCGCGCCGCAGCACCCTGAGCGATGGCCTGCCGCGGGCGGTGTGGCTGCTACTGGCTGGGCGCTGCATCAACCAGCTCGGCGCCTTCACTCTGCCGTTCCTGGCGCTGACCCTGACCGCCCGCTTCGGCGCGTCCCTGGCCCTGGTGGCTGCGGTGATGGCCGCCTTCGGCGCGGCGACGCTGATCTCGAGGCTGCTGGGTGCCCGGCTCAGTCGCTGGCTCGGACACCGCACCACGATCACCGTCGGCTTGCTGGCCACCGCGACCGCGCAACTGGCGCTGGCTCTGGCTCCGTCGCTGCCGGTGGCCCTGGTCGCGGTCGTCGCGTTCGGCGTCGCCTTCGAGCTGTACGAGCCGTCCTCCCAGGCCCTCATTGCTGAGGTCACCCCCGCCGCACAGCGCCCGCGGGCGTACGCGCTGCTGTCGGCCGCGCTGGGCGTCGCCGGCGTCGGCGCCGGGCTGCTGGCCACAGCGGCTGCCGCCGTGGACCTTCGGTGGGTCTTCGTCGTTGACGCGGCCACGTGTTTGCTGGCCGCTGCGGTCCTGCACCGCGCGCTGCGCTCGACAAGTGGCGCGGGCGCTGTCACCTCCAGCGACGAGGAGGCGGCCCTCGCGGGCCCAGCGTGGCGGGATCAGCGACTGCTGGCCCTATCGGCGTGCGGGGTGGTGTTTGCTGCGGTCTACCTGCAATTGAGCACGACGCTGTCGCTGACGTTGCAGGCCCGGGGTCTGCCCGCTGAGCGGGTGGGACTCCTGTTCGCGGTCTCGGCCGCGGTGGTCCTGGCCGGGCAGCCCTTGATGAAGCATCGACGTCTGGCGCAGTTGTCGTGGGCGACGGCGATGACGGCCGGCTACCTACTGCTGGGAGTCGGCTTGGGTGCCTTGGGGGTGGCCTCGACGATGGGCCAGTTCGCCGCCGCGATCGTCGTTGCCGCGTTCGCTGACCTCATCCTGCTCGGTCGTGCCTTCACCCTGGTCGCGCAGCTCGCGCCGGCGGGGAGGGAGGCGGACTACTTCGCCGTGTACGGGCTGACGTGGGGTGCTGCTGCCGTCGTGGGTCCTGCTGCTGGAACCGGACTGCTCAGCGCGGGTGGGCCGGTGCTGTTGTGGTCCTGCTGTGCAGCGGCCTGCTTGGTCCTCGCTGTGGTTCAGCAGCCGCTGCAGCGCCTGCTGGCTGCGGGATGACCGCGAAGTCGGTCGACAGAGGAGCTAGGCGATGCCCTGAGCGCCGTAGGCGAAGTCCCCACGACCGTAGCGAGCCAAAATGCACGCAGCCACCTCCTCCGGGGTCCCCTCCGGCTCAATGACCAGGTGCCGGACATCGATGTCCGCTCGCTCGAACTGCTCGTGCATGTACCGCGTACCGGGCTCGTCGTCGCGGTTGCCTTCCCGGGTCGTGACGTTGTGCACGCACCTTTCCACCGGGGGCAGCAGGACGGCGTAGTGCACCACGTCCAGCTCGGTGGCTTCGAGGAAGGTCGGCAAGAACCACGGCCCCATGACCCCGTCGAAGACGGCGTCGAAGCCGCCCCGCGTGTACCGCCCAGCCGCTGCACCGGAGGCTCGGATGACCGTCCGGTTCTGCTCCTCCGCCTCAGGTAGCCACGGCTTCTGTGCCCCCTGATCCAGGAAGCGGAAGAAGGCATCCCCCCGGAGCAGGACGCTTGGCGAGAGACGTGCGGACACCAGGGAGCTGACGGTCGTCTTCCCGGCTCCGGGTGGCCCGGCGATGACGAGCAGCGTGGACATGCGGCCCTGTGTACCTACCTCGGCGGGCGCGATCAAGGAGATTTGAAGGGCATCGACGTCACCGACGGAGGTTCGGACGCCTACCCACCCTGCATCGCACAGACCGCCCGCAGATCGACATGAGCGCGAGGTCGTGGAGAGTGCGACTCGCTGTGACCGCTTCGCGGTGCGCCTCGTGACCAGCGACGCCTCGCGGCCAGCCACGCACGGTCGACGTCCAGGTTCAGCGAGTCGGTCGCGGCGTGCCCGGTCGCTGACGATGATCGGTGCGTGCGGACGCTGCGACCGGGACGCTTGTTCACCACGACGGCCGGGGTCTGGGTGCTGGACGAGACCCAGCCCGTGGCCGCTGTCCTGGACCCGGTCGAGGGGAGGGTGCGCCGGCTGGTGTCCTGGACCGAGCTGCCACCCCCACCGCCCGGTGAGCCGATGACCGCACGGGTCGACGCTGAGGCCCTGTGGGTCCAGAACAGCCCCGGAGGACCGCTCCTGCGGCTGCAGGTCGGCGTCGACGCGGTGGCGGTGTGGACCGACGGGCTGACCCTGGCCGCGGCCGGTCGTTCCAGCGCCTGGTGCACCTCGGCTCCTCCCGTGCAGGAGATCGTCCACGGAGCCGACGCCGCTCCGGTGGGGTGGGGAGGATCGGGCACGGTGCTGCGCGCCGACGCCGACGGGCGGGTTCAGCGGGTGCACACCAACCGCCCGGTCCGGGGGGTGCGCACCACCGCGCAGGCGCTGTGGGTGCAGCTTGACGTCGAACCGTGGTCGTTGCGCAGCCTGGGTGCCGGCACCTACGAGGTCTGCTGGTCCAGCCGCTGGGTGCCGCTGCCCTGGGACGGGGACCTGCCCGAGCAGCTGACTGCGGCCGAGGGGCAGGAGCAGGTCCCGGCCGGTTCCACGCGCGCATCCGCCGGCGACGGCTTGTGGCCCGGCTACGCCTACGACCCGGACAGCAGCGTGGAGTCGGGCCTTGCGGTCCGCTCCGGGGAGTGGACCTGGCGGCTGGGCTGGGACGGGAACGACGGTGGCCGCCGGCTGAGAGCGGTCGCGGCGGCGTTCCCGAGCGCGGCCCCCGCCGGTGCGGGACCTTCCGTCGCGGCGCCGAACCTGATCGACCTGGGCGGTCACGCCGTCGTGGCGGCGACCCCGGCCGCGGCCGCAGGGCGTCTGGCAGTCGTGGTCTCCGCCGATCCGGCACCACCTCGTGTGCTGGTGGTGGACGCGGTCGAGCGGACCGTGCGGTCGTGGCCGTCGGAGGGTGCAGTGGACATCAGCTCCGCGTGCTGGCCCGTGCGTCCTCGCCCGCTGGACGCCGACTCGTACATGCGGCAGGTCCTGGACGACTGGAGCCGACTGGAGAGCTACTGGCAGGGGGCCGGCGGCGACGAGCCGCTGGCTCGGGGGATGAGCGCGGTCGCTGTGCGGTTGGTGGGCCAGTGGCCCGGCACGCAGCTGGAGTGCACGTTCGCCTTCGCCCCCTGCCCGGGGGTGCGGTTGCGGCGCCGTCTGGACCTCTTCGACGAGCTCGGTGCGGTGGCCAAGCCCCAGTACGCCGAGATCCACCTCATGGAGGACCTCGACACCCGTGCCCTGCCGCCCGTGGAGGACGCCGTCGACGGGGTGCTCGACATCTGAGGTCTGCGTCTGGGATGAACCACTACTTCTAGCCATCGGCACGACCGCGACGTCGGCGGCCCGTCGACACCGCGGGATGACCGTGAGGTCGGTGAGCTGGACCGATCGACTGGGTGGAGCTGCCGTCGCTGTGCGGGCTACGGCTTGGGGTGTCGCGCTGCTGCTGCCGCGCTGCTTCGGCGTAGAACGGCATCGGGGGCTGGGCTGGCAGGCCACAGCTGCAGCAGGTACCTGTCCAGCGCCGGCTCGCCGTGCTGACGGGTCCCGTCGTAGGCCGCGTCCATGCCTGAGGCGCACCAGCGTGCCCTGTACCCACCCGGGGTCGGACGCTCCACGTCCTGCCAGCTCTCGAAGGCAGCCAAGCCGAACTCATACAGCGGCTCGCCCGGTGCTGGCTCCTCGGGCTCCAGCCCGGCCCACCGCTCATCTTGCGGTTCGTCGCTGTCCATCACCTCGAAGGGGACCTCGACGACGTCCTCCCAGTCCGCGCCCACGGGTGGGGCGTCGGTGTGCAGTTCGACCCGCACGGGCACGGCTCCGGTGTGCAGGCCGGGGTACATCATGAGCACACCGGGGACGGCGGCACCGCAGATGCCGTTGGACTGCCCCTCGACGCTCTCCGGCCCGGGTAGGTCGTCCTCGTATGGCTTCAAGGCGATGAAGCCGTAGTGCACGTCGATCTCACCGTCGAACAGCACCTGCACCGGTCGTACCCCTCATCTCGAAGCAGGGGCGGATCCCCTGTGCCTACTGTGCCCGGTCGATGACCGCGGCGCGGGGTGCGCGGAGAGCATCGCCTGGTTGGCGGAGTGGAGCGACAGCCTGCTCCCGGCTGTGCACGCTCTTCGACAGGTGCGGACGGTCGACGACATCCTGGCTCGCGGGATGACCGTGAGGTCGGTGGCGCGTCACTCTGAGCTGGCTGGTGCCTCCGGCCTCGACAGGGGGTCCTTGGTCGGTTTCTGGCGACGGGCGTTCCAGGCGTGCACCAGCAGCCAACTGCCGCCAGCGATCGCGGCCCACGCCGCGGCGTGCACGAGTGCCGCGTCGAACACGGGCGGTAGGGCGTCGTCCAGCGCGTCCCGGCCGATGACCAGGACGGCGATGGCGGCCAGCAGCAGCACAGCTCCGCCAGCGCCCGTGATGATGCTGCGCGCGATCGGCACGTGGGTTCCTCCGAGGGGCGACGTGATCAGGCGGTCCGGGCGGCGGCCCGGGCGATGCTCTGGGCGTGCCAGCGCAACTGGCTGCCCGTGGCCCGCACCACCAGCGGCCGCAGCAAGGGACGCGCCAGGGGTTGCAGTAGGCGGTACCCCAGGGGGCGTCCGGTGGCAGGCCCGCGGCGGGCTTCCAGGTGCACCCGGCAGGTGGTGCCCAGCGGCTCCACCCGCAGGCTGAGGTCGACCGAGGCGAAGCGGCCGCCGACGCGGAAGCGGTGCCAACCGATCTCGCGCCCGGGAACGAAGTGGTTGACGACCTGCTCGGCCACGAACTCCCGGCCCCGGGCGCGGTAGGTAAGGCGCTCCACGCCGTCGGGACCGGTCTCGACCCGCACACAGGCGCTGTCCCACTCGGGGCGACGGGTAACGTCGGAGACCAGGTCCCACACCCGCCCGGCGTCGACCGGGACGTCGTGCACGAGGGTGGCGAGGACCGAGGAGTCCTGCGCCACTGCTGGCGCACCGGGGTGGTCGGTGCGGGGGGCTGCATGCTCCGGTGCGGTGGCGGAGCGCAGTGCGTCCACGTCGACGTCGAGGTGGTGCAGGACCCGCTCGACGCGCCGGCCCTCGTCCTGGAGTAGAGCGAGCAGCAGTTCGCGGTCGTCGCCCTCGTAGGAGATGCGCTTCATCACCGCCATCGCGCGGTCGTTGAAGGGGATTGCCTGCGCGGCGCCGAAGGAGGGTTCGGGGCCTTCGGGCACCGCCGGGACCGGCACCTGGAGACCGAGGTGGGCCAGCTCCTGCTGCTTCACCTCGACCACGGCCTGCCGTAGCCGGGGCAGGTTCACCCCGGCGGCGGTCAGCAGGGCGGCGCTGGGACCACCGGTGACCAGCAGCCCCAACAGCAGGTGCTCCAGGTCGAGCTCGGGGTCGCCCGCGCGGGCGGCCTCCTCCAGGGCGGCGGAGGTGATGTAGCGGGACTGGCGCAGCATCGAGCGCCCCTTCCCGCGTCCGTTGCCACGACCAGCTGTTCTCACGAGCGCTCCTCCCGTCCGTCGGCCACGTCGCGCAGCCGCTTGGCGTACTTCTTGTGCACGGCCTGGCGCGTCACACCCAGGTCCGCGGCGATGTCCGACCACGACGCTCCCTGGCGCAAGGCGTGTTCGACCTGGCGCAGTTCCAGCGTCTCCAGCAGTCGGCGCAGCGCGGCCACGGCGCGCAGGCCGCGGGAGGTGTCGCTGGTGTCGACGGCAGTGCCGGCCAGCTGGGTCGCGTCCACGTCGTCAACCTAGGTTGCGCCTGCACGGTGCGTCAACCTCGGTTGCGCGGCTGGATCCGCGGCACGCGCTTCGCTTGCTCATCGACATGAGCGGACGTCTCTGACGATCGTCGAGCGCGCACAACGCGCGATGACCATGTGATGAGGGTGAGTCGTCATCCGGTCTGCTGCACAAAACTGATCGGGCTGTGACCATGTCGGTGTGCCTGTGGATCACGATCACGTCGCGGGCGAACCGTGTTCGTTGTGCGGACACCCGACCTCAGCGACCGACCGCCACGTCCGCTTCTCCTGGCCCGACGCCCTGTTCGACGCCGCCCAGCAGGAGCACGGCATCGATGGTCTGTGGCTGAGCCATGACACCGCGGAGGCCTCGGTGATGATGCAGACCCCCGAAGCGGCCTTCGTACGAGTGCTGCTGCCCATCCGCCTCGATGACCTGAGCACGATCACCTACGGCGTGTGGCTGCAGGTCGACCCTGAGGACATGCACCGCGCCTCCTGTGTGTGGACCGCGCCGGAGTACACCGACCTGCGGTTGCAAGGGCGGCTGGCCAACGACGTCCCTCCCGGCAAGGCGCTCGATGCCGTCGGTGTCGCGGTCGTCCGTGATCCCGACCAGACCCCTTACCTCGACGACAGCAACCACCCGATGCTGAACCGGCTGCTCGCAGAGGTCTGGCCTGCGGCGCTGCACGTGTGAGGCCAAGGGGTCTGAGTCACTGTGAGTTCATCTCGCGCAGATCACTTGCGTCACAGCGTCTGCGCCGACCAGTGAGGAGGTCTGCCCTACGCGTGGGCCGGCCGAGGGCAGCAGAGGCTCGGAGGACCGAGAAGTGTGACGACCGCGCGCTGTCAGTGTCACCAATGTCCTGAGACACGACAGTGCGTTCAGCGATCGACACCACTGCCGTCCAGGAGCGTGGCCCCGGCTCCGCCCTTCTCGGCCAGCTGCCGCTCCAGGGCCTGCGCGATGCGCTCCTGCGCCTCGGCCGAGCGGGTCAACGTCGCCCGCAGCCGCGTCAGGTAGCCGACCACGCACACGAAGAGGACCAGGTTGACGATGCTGGTGATGTCGGTCACCGCGTGATCGTCGCAGCCGGGCAGCGCAACGCGCGACGTCACGCTCACGCCGCCGGCCGAGACGTCCGCACGTGCCGAACAGGGCCGACCAGACCCGGAAGGCCCGGGCATCCCCAGCTGAGCGACCCGACGGCGAGGAGGAAGGTCCGGTGCAGCAGCACCACGACGGGTCCCGGACCACCGGAGTCCAGGTAGGACAAGGTCACGTCTGCGCGGCGGACCTGCACGCGCTGCACGGGGACTCCGACCGGTGGACACCCCAGCGTGGCTGACCGTGGACCAGCACGAGTCGACCCGTGCGTCGACGCCACGGTCACCCGCACTCCGGGCGCGCACGTCGCCACCTCGCGACCAGGACGACAGATCGGTCGACGGGGCCACACTGGAGCGGTGGACACCCTGCTGCTGAGCGGCACCACCGACGAGGGCGAGACGTGGACCCTGCACGCTGAGCACACGCCGAGGGGACCCGGTGTGCAGCTCCAGCTGCACGGCCCCGAGGGTCGCCCTCGCTGGGGCACCGGTGAGCGCAGCACCCCCCTGCCTGCCGGCCGGGTCATCGGCGGCGCCTGGGGCACCGGTGATGCCGACGAACCGGCCACCTGGCTGGTGAAGCTGCACGCCGACGTGCGCGCCGTCGTGGTGCACCTGTCCGACGGCACGCGCGAAGACCTGACCGTGGTCGACGACCCCCACCGGTCCGGGGTGCGCTGGGCGGTGCTCGTGCACCCACGTCGTCTCGACGTGCACCGCGTGGACCTCCACGACGCCCGCGGGAACGAACTGGCGGACACCGTCCTGCCCTGACCGACCAGCGGCCGCCCAGGTCCCCTCACCCGGGAGGGACCAGCCATCCGCAGTCGGACAGGACCGTCTGGAGCGTGCTCTCCAGCGTCGAGTCCGGTCCGATGACCCGTTCTGCCACACCGTGCAGGGGATCTGGACCCCGCCACCACGAGCGCATCTCCCGTTCCCCGAACTCCTGGGCGGTCGCCCCCTTGGTGGCGTGCCGGCGCACGGTCTCCTCGAAGGGCAGTTCGTAGCGGTAGCACCGGCTCACGCCCACGTGGTCGTCGACGAGCCCGCGCAGGACGTCGCCGTAGACCTCCGCGTGGAGGATGCCCTCGACGACCACGTGCAGGCCGTGGTCGAGGGCGAAACGCGCCGACAGGTCGAGGTAGGGCACCGACAGGGCCCCCGGCCCGTCGGGCACGTGGAGGATCTGGCGGCGCAGGACGTCCTGCCCGAGGACGGCCACCCCACGGGGCCGGGCGGCGCGAACGGCAGCGGCCAGAGCGGACTTGCCGCTGCCGGAGTTGCCGCGGACGACCACCAGGCGCGTCTGGGCGTCACCGGTCCGAGTCACGTCCGCACTGTGGTGCACGGCCATCCCCCAGGACCAGCTCGTCGTGGAGGTGGCGGGCGGACGCGTCGCCCCCGGACAGGTCGGGTACTCCGACGCGCTGGTCCCCCTCGTCCCCCGGGACGTGACGGCGACGTCCGAGGCGGCGAGGCGAGGACTGCGCGTGGAGTTCACCGACGGGACGATCGTCCTGTCGCCGGACGCCGACGACCTCGTGGGGCTGGAGATCGCCCTCCTCTCCGGCTTCGAGCACCTCACCTGACTGGCCCCCTGGAGGAGGTCCAGGTCGCCTCCTGGTCCGGGATGCCCAGCCGGGCAGGGCAGACTCCTCCGGGCTGGCCGCTGATGCCTCGTGATCACCGGCCGCTACCCTCCGGGCCGTCGGGCGCGGGCCCGAGAGCACCAGCGCGCGAACGTGAGGACTGAACTTCGTGGGACCCGTCCTGCCGGACACCGACGCCGGTGTCCGAACCCCTCGCCACCCCGTGCTCCGACGGGGGCCCCTGCGCGCCCGGCGAGTTCTGGAGCGCGGGGTGGGAGCGCTCCTCGCGCTGGTGCTGGTCCTGCTCGTCACGGCCCCCGCGGCGGGGGCAGCGGGCCCGGCTGCGACCACCCGGACACCGCTGGTCCTCGTGGGGTTCTCCGGGGTCCGCTGGTCCGACGTGTCCGCGCAGGCGACCCCGGCGCTGGCGTCGATGAGCTCGGGAGCCCTCGGCACGCTCGCCGTCCGCAGCGTCTTCGACGCGGCCTGTCCCGTCGACGGGTGGCTCGGGCTGTCCGCCGGCCGGCGCGCGACCGGCTTCGACGGAACGCCCGGCCAGCACGCGGAGGCGGCGTGCGCCCCCATCGCCGACCCCGTCAACGGGATGCAGCCCGACTTCGCCCGCTACCAGCGGATCGCCCGGGCCGGAACCTTCAGCGCCGCACCGGGAACGCTGGGACAGGCCCTGGCCGACGGCGGGGCGAGCACGCTGTCGATCGGCCCCGGCGCCGGGATCGCCCTGGCCCGCAGGGACGGCACCCTGGGCGACCACATCTCGCTGAGCAGTGGGGAGTACACCGCGCCGACAGTCATCGGTGAGGACGTGCAGCACGCGCTGGAGTCCGGCACCGACGTGGTCGTCGTCGACGCCGGCACCGTCCGCGACCCCGCCGACCTGCCCGCCCGGGAGCCCGCCCCGTCGTCCTCGCGGGCCCAGCAGGTCGCCGCCGTCGACGCGGTGGTGGCCGCGGTCCGACGGGCGGTCGACGCCTCTCCCGCCGCCCGGGACACCACCGTGCTCGCTGTCTCCCTCGCCGACGCCGGCGGGACCGCTCACCTGCAGTTCGCGGCGGCCACCGGCCCACGACCCGCCACCGGTGACGGCGAGGCCGCCGGGGAGTACCGCGGGCTGCTCGGTTCGCGCTCCACCCGGCAGCAGGCCATCGTCCAGACCACCGACCTGACGCCCACCGTCCTGGCCCTGGCCCTGGGCTCCGACCACGGCACCCCCGGTCTGGTGGGGGCACCGGTCACCAGCACGGACGCCGGTCTGTCCACGGCGGACCGGCTGGTGAAGGTCCGGGACCTCGACGAGGCGACGCAGGCCGTCCAGCCGCTCGTGGTGCCGTTCTTCACCCTGTGGGGTGTCTCCCAGGTCGTCCTGTACGCGGTCGCGGCGCTCGCCCTGCGCCGACACCGCGGCGACGCCGCCGGACGGCGGCGGGTCCTCACCGGACTGCGCACCGTGGCCGTCCTCTACGGTGCAGTCTGCGCCTCCACGTTCCTGGCCAACACGATCCCCTGGTGGCGGGCGGGGGACTCCACCGGCGCGCACCTGCTCGCGGTGAGCGGGGCCGTCGCGCTGTACGCCACCTTCATCACCGCGCTGGCGCTGCGGGGACCGTGGCGACGGCAGGCCCTCGGCCCGGTCGGGTTCGTCGGGTTCACCACCGCCGCCGTCCTGGCCGTGGACTGCGCGACCGGGTCCCGGCTCATCACCTCCAGCCTCAACGGCGAGCAACCGGTCGTGGCCGGGCGGTTCTACGGCCTGGGCAACCAGGAGTTCGCCCTCTTCGCCACCGGCACGCTGCTGCTGGCCGTGGCCGTCTCCGACTGGCTGGTCCGGACCGGACGGAGGCGGGCGGCCGTCGTCGCCGTCGTGGTCCTGGGTGTGGCCGCGACCCTCGTCGACGGGATCCTGGGCAGCGACTTCGGCGGTCCCCTGGCGCTGCTGCCGGCCTTCGGCCTCCTCGCCCTGGTCGTCGCCCGGGCGCGGATCACGGTGCGCCGCGTCGCGCTCATCCTCGGCGCGACCGTCCTGGTCCTGACGGCGATCTCGGTGGCGGACTGGTTGCGCCCCGCCGACGAGCACACCCACCTCGGCCGCTTCGTGCAGAGCGTCCTGGACGGCGGGGCGTGGCAGATCGTCGACCGCAAGGCCGCGCAGAACGTCCAGATCCTCGCCGACAGCTGGCTGCTCGCCGTGGTCCTGGGTCCGGTCGTCGTGGCCGTCGCCGTCGCCCTGGCCCGCCCCGCCGTCCTGGGCGTCAGGGGTGCCTCGGTGCTGCAGCGCGCCTACGACCGTCATCCCGTCCTGAAGCCGGGGCTGGCGTGCCTGCTGGTCCTGCTCCTCATCGGCTTCGCGGCCAACGACTCCGGCGCGGCCGTCCCCGCCGTCGGCGCGATGCTCGCCGTCCCCCTGCTCGTCGCGTGCCTGGCGCGGGTCGCGAGCGCCCCGGTGGCCGAGCCCGTCGCTCCCCCGGGTGCCGAGCTGCTGCCGCCTCCCGAACCGCGGCGGGCTCCGCGGTGATGGACGCCGCGCCGTACGCCGTGGAGCACGACGACCTGCCGCGGGACGACGTCGAGGCCCTCGTCCGTTCGGTCCTGGGCTACCTGGCGCCGCGCGCAGCGGTCGTGGAGACCGACCTGCCCGCGCACGAACCCGGCACCTGGGCCCCCGACGTGGAGGCCACCGCCGGCCTGCTGCGCCGGCACAGCCACGTCGACCCCGATCCGCGCCGGTACGAGTACGCGACCGCCGTCGTCGCCGCAGATCCGCGGCTGTGGAACGCCTTCGTCCTCGTGGCCCCGCACGCCTACGACGCCGAGGTGCGCGACGTCGACGGCGGTGAGGTCGCCTCGCTGTCCGACGAGGGCAGCCTCGTGGTGCACCTGAACGCCGAGCAGCACGAGCACCTGGCCGCCGTCACGGGAGCGCACCGCCTGCGTCTGCTGGGGTCGCCCACCCCGCGCCGGCAGCGGAGGTGGTGGCGGCGCCTCGACACGTGAGCTGCCCCGGGCTGCCGACTCGTCGAGGGGAACCCGGCACGACAGGATGCCCGTCGTGGACGATCAAGCGCCCGGTCCGCAGGCCAGGGTGAGTTCGGTACAGGTGCGCATCACGTTCCTCACAGCTCTCGTGGCGGCCATCGCGCTGGGGATCGTCTGCGGGGCGGCGGGACTCAGCACGGCATGGGCACTGCTGGTCATGGCTCTGGCCCTCGTCATGGCCCTTCCGGCACTCGTGACCCTGGCGTTGCTGCTGAGGCGGCGCCAGCCCTCACCTCCGAGGACCTGACGCAGCGGCCGCGCAACAGCGCTGGCCAAGGCGGCGTGACCGGCGTCGTTCGGGTGCAGCGAGTCCTCGCACAGCAAGCTCGGCTCGCCTCCGATGGTGTCGGCCAGTCCCGGCACCAGGGGCAGTCTTCGGACTTCGAGGGCGTCCTGCAGCACGCCCCGGACGGCGCACCAGCCGGGAGGGCGCTCCCCCCGCCCGAGGGGAGTACAGGTCCGTCACCACCAGTCGCTGGTGGCCGAAGCGGTCCAGCAGCAGGTCCAGGTCCCGCCCCACCGCAGCCCGGACGTCGTCGGCGTGCTCGGCGGCGAGGACCGAGTCGTTCACCCCCAGGGCCACCACGCACGCCCGTGCGGGGCTGGACAGCACCTCGGTCAACGCGCCCAGGTGCTGGGCGCTGTGGGTTCGCCGTGGACCGCGCCGGTGCACGAAGCCGACACCGTCGACGGCGAAGTTCAGCTCCTGCCCGCCCACCTCGGCGCACACCAGGGACGACCAGCGCCGCCCCGGAGAGCTGGTGCCGCGCAAGCCGGTGACGATCGAATCGCCGTGGAAGGCCACCTCCAGCACCGCCGCAGGCCAACGGTGCTCTCCGACGCTCCGCCGATCCGCGGACAGGCCCGCGCGACTGCGCGGCGGCGGGCACTCGGGCACGCTGAGGGCGTGGACGACCCACGGGAGACGAGCCGAACCCGTTCGCCAGGCGAGGCGGACGACACCGCACGAGCAGTCGTCGTCGACCACGACCCCCGGTGGGCCCGGGACTTCGACCTGCTGCGGGCACACCTGGAACCGGCGGTCGCCGACCTCGCGACGAGCATCGAGCACGTCGGCTCCACCTCCGTCACCGGCATGGCGGCCAAACCCACGATCGACGTGGACGTCGTCGTCGCCGACGAGCGGGCTTCCCGCGCGGCGGTCCACGCCCTGGCGGGAGCCGGCTGGGTCCTCGAGGGGGACCTCGGTGTCACGGGACGCCTGGCGTTCCGAGCTCGACCGGACCTGCCCCACCACCACCTCTACGTCGTCGTCGCCGGGAGCCGGCCGCACCTCGACCACGTGCTGCTGCGCGAGCACCTGCGCCGCAACCCGGCAGCGGTGGAGCGGTACTCGGCGTTGAAGCGGGAGATCGCACCCCTGCTGCACGACGACCGCGAGGCGTACCTCGACGCCAAGGCGACCCTGGTGCAGTGCCTCATCGCTGCCGAGGGGGGTGCCGGCCCGGCGGACCGGCTCGTCAGCGACGTCATCAGCAGCGCGCTCCTCCCCTACGGCCCCCACGCCGCAGAGGTCGACTGCCGGCGGGTCCCGGACGCCGAGGTGTGGATCACCGACGTGGAGCCACGGAGGGACGGAGCGGCCCGGCTGTCGGTCGGGGTGGTCAGCCCGCCGGAGGCCACGGGGACCGACGTCGCCTTCACGATCACCGTGGCGCACACGTGGCTCGAGGTCGACGGGCTCGTCGAGCCGATGGCCTGGCTGCGGGCGCTGGCAGATGCGGTCTTCGCCGGCGAGGTCCGCGAACGCGGCTTCCCCTCCGCCAGCGCCGTCCACGTCGCGACGGGCGCCTGGGTGGTCACGGGCGGTGCCTGGCAGCCACTGCTGCTGCGTGGGCTCCTGCCGCGACGGCGGTTCCTGCCCTACGGCGAGCTGCCCCCGACGAGGGGGTGCCCGGTGCGCTGACTCCGGGGCGGGGCAGGGAGCAACCCGTCGAGTGGTGCGGTGCGCGTCTCAGCGCCGAGGACGCGTCAGGTCAGAAGGGCCAGGAGATCCGCAGGAACGGGTCGACGGCCACGGCGACGGACAGCAGCGTCAGGTAGGTGATCGACCCGTGGAAGACGCCCATGGGCGAGATCCGGCGCAGCTGCTCGAGCGTGCCCGCGTCGCGACCGCCGGTCTCGCGCTCGAAGCGGGTGGCGCGGCGGTGCAGACCGACCGTCTGCCCGAGGAAGCCCAAGCCGAGGACGAGGGCGGCGACGCCGTAGACGACGCCGGCACCGCCGAGCGGCACGAGCAGCAGCGAGCACAGGACCATCGCCACGGTGTAGATCACGATCTGGCGCGAGACCGTCGTCGGCTTGGCGACGACGGGCAGCATCGGCACGCCCGCGTTCGCGTAGTCCTCGCGGTACCGCACCGACAGGGGCCAGTAGTGCGGCGGCGTCCACAGGAAGATCACGCCGAACAGCACGAACGGGGCCCAGCTCAGCGAACCCGTCACGGCCGTCCAGCCGATGAGCACCTGCATGCAGCCGGCGACCCCGCCCCAGACGATGTTCTGGGAGGTCCGCCGCTTGAGCAGCAGCGTGTAGCCGACGACGTAGAGCAGGATCGCGCCGAGCGCGAGGGCCGCGGACAGGACGTTGACGAACGCGACGAAGAGCGCCGTCGAGGCCAGACCGAGCACGGTCGCGAAGACGAGGGCCTGGTTCGGGCTCACCGCACCCGTGACCAGGGGGCGGTTCTCGGTGCGCTTCATGAGCGCGTCGATGTCCCGGTCGAAGTAGCAGTTGAGCGTGTTCGCGCAGCCGGCGGCCAGTGCGCCGCCGACGAACGTCGTCAGCACCAGCCAGCCCGAGGGCAGCCCGTCCGCTGCGAAGAGCATCACGGGGATCGTCGTGATGAGCAGCAGCTCGACGATGCGCGGCTTGGTCAGCGCGACGTACGCGGCGGCCCGGGGGAAGCGTGGAGGACGCCCACCGCGGCGCCGGCCCAGCAGGCTGGTCCGGGAGTGCGCGGGGGCGTCGGTCAGACGCGGGTCGGCGACGGTCACAGTGTCCTCAGGGCGAGGCGACAACGGGCTCCCCGAGCTTACGCCTCTGCTACGCGCTGTCGTACCCGGGAGGGTCGCGGTGGGCGCGTCGCGGGGCCTCCCGCGGGCAGCGGCGGGCCCCCGACGGCCCCGCGACCCCTGCCCGGCTGCGTCGGAGCCCCCTGCGAGTAGGCTCTCCTCAGGTGACGCGCCCCACACCGTCGCGAGCGACGGCCACGGAGCGTCACCACACCGAACGCCTCGGACGCCGGACCAGAACACCACGGTCCCGGCCGCGACGGAAGACGACAGAGCGGACCAACGGCCGGTCCCCCACCGCCATCCGGGCGCTGGGCGGTCAGCTGGTTCGCACGGGAGGAGACACGTGAGCCAGCCCCTCGAGTGGAGCGAACTCGACACGAAGGCGGTCGACACCGTCCGCGTCCTGGCCATGGACGCCGTGCAGCGCGCCGGCAACGGCCACCCGGGAACCGCGATGAGCCTCGCGCCCGTGGCCTACCTGCTGTTCCAGAAGATGCTGCGGCAGGACCCGGCGGACCCGGACTGGGTCGGTCGCGACCGGTTCGTGCTCTCCTGCGGGCACTCCAGCCTCACGCTCTACATCCAGCTGTACCTCGCCGGCTACGGCCTGGAGCTGGACGACCTCAAGGCGCTGCGCAAGTGGGGTTCGAAGACCCCGGGCCACCCCGAGCACGGTCACACCGCCGGTGTGGAGATGACCACCGGACCGCTCGGCCAGGGCCTGTCCTCGGCCGTCGGGATGGCCATGGCCGCCCGCCGCGAGCGCGGCCTGTTCGACCCGGAGGCCGCCCCCGGCACCAGCCCGTTCGACCACCACGTCTACGTGCTGGCCTCCGACGGCGACATCGAGGAGGGCGTGACCTCCGAGGCCTCGGCCATCGCCGGGGTCCAGGAGCTGGGCAACCTGGTCGTCATCTACGACCAGAACCACATCTCCATCGAGGACGACACCGCGATCGCCCTCGGCGAGGACACCGCGAAGCGCTACGAGTCCTACGGCTGGCACGTCCAGACGATCGACTGGACCAACGGCGGCGAGGGTGAGTACACCGAGGACGTCGCCGGTCTGCACGCCGCCCTCGAGGCCGCGAAGGCCGAGACGTCCAAGCCGTCGATCATCGTGCTGCGCACGATCATCGCCTACCCCGCGCCGAACCTGCAGAACACCGGCAAGTCGCACGGGTCGGCGCTCGGCGACGCCGAGGTCAAGGCCACCAAGGAGCTGCTCGGCTTCGACCCCGAGGCCGACTTCGCGGTCTCCGACGACGTGATCGCGCACACCCGCGGACTGCGCGAGCGCGCCAAGGCCGACCACGCCGCCTGGCAGCAGGAGTTCGACGCCTGGCGCGCCGGTGCCGGTGAGCGCGCCGAGCTGTTCGACCGCATGCGGACCCGCACCCTGCCCGCGGGGTGGGAGCAGGCGCTGCCGGTCTTCGAGGCCGGGACGTCCATCGCCTCCCGCAAGGCGTCCGGTGAGGTCCTCAACGCCCTCGCCTCGACCCTTCCGGAGCTGTGGGGCGGGTCGGCCGACCTGGCCGAGTCGAACCTCACGTCGATGAAGGGCGAGCCGAGCTTCCTGCCGGAGAGCCGCACGACGAAGACGTGGCAGGGCAACCTCTACGGCCGCACGCTGCACTTCGGGATCCGCGAGCACGCCATGGGCTCGATCCTCAACGGGATCGCGCTGCACGGCGGTACCCGCCCCTACGGCGGCACGTTCCTCGTCTTCAGCGACTACATGCGCCCCGCGGTCCGCCTCGCGGCGATCATGAAGCTGCCGGTGACGTACGTGTGGACGCACGACTCCATCGGCCTGGGCGAGGACGGCCCGACGCACCAGCCGGTCGAGCACCTCGCCGCGCTGCGCGCCATCCCGGGCCTGGACGTCGTCCGCCCCGGCGACGCCAACGAGACGGCGTGGGCGTGGCGCACGATCCTCGGGAACACCGACCGCCCGGCGGGCCTGGCGCTGTCGCGTCAGAACCTGCCGACGTTCGACCGCTCGCAGGACGGCTGGGGCGACGCCTCGGGCGTGGCCAAGGGTGCGTACACCCTCGTCGAGAGCTCGGCCGCCACCCCGCAGGTCATCCTCATCGGGACCGGCTCCGAGGTCCAGATCGCCGTCGCGGCGCGCGAGAAGCTCGAGGCGGAGGGCATCCCCACCCGCGTCGTGTCGATGCCGTGCCGCGAGTGGTTCTTCGAGCAGGACCAGGCCTACCGCGACACCGTCCTGATGCCGCAGGTCAAGGCGCGCGTCTCGGTCGAGGCCGCCCTGAGCTTCGGCTGGGAGGGCATCGTCGGCGACGCCGGTCGTTCCGTCGCGATCGACCACTACGGCGCCTCGGCGGACTACCAGGACCTGTACCGCGAGTTCGGCCTGACCGACACCGCGGTCGTGACCGCCGCGAAGGAATCCCTCGCCGGTCTGCAGTGAGCACCACCCGGGGGCCCGCACCGCGGGCCCCCGGGACCTCGTGCGGGCGCCGTCCCGGCGCCCACCACCCCGTGGACGAAGGAACGGAGCACTACCCGTGAGCAATCCCACCAGCACCAGCAGCAACCTCTCGGCCCTGCGCGAGCACGGCGTCTCGGTCTGGCTCGACGACCTGTCGCGCGAGCTGACCGACGGCGGTGAACTCCAGCGCCTCGTCGACCTCGGCGTGCTCGGCGTGACGTCGAACCCGACGATCTTCGCGACCGCGCTGTCCAAGGGCGACCGCTACACCGAGCAGGTCTCCGAGCTCGTCGCCGGCGGCGCCGACACCGAGAAGGCCGTCTTCGAGATCACCACCGAGGACGTCCGCCGCGCCTGCGACGTGCTCAAGCCGGTCTTCGACCGCACCGACGGCCTCGACGGCCGCGTCTCCCTCGAGGTCGACCCGCGCCAGGCGCGCGACACCGCCGCCACCGAGGTGTCCGCACGCGCGCTGTGGAAAGCCGTCGGCCGCGAGAACCTCTACATCAAGATCCCCGCGACGGTCGAGGGTCTGGGCGCCATCACCACCGCGCTGTCCGAGGGCATCAGCGTCAACGTCACGCTGATCTTCTCCCTCGACCGCTACCGCGCCGTCATGCAGGCCTTCCTGACCGGTCTCGAGCAGGCCAAGGTCAACGGCCACGACCTCTCCACGATCGAGTCCGTCGCCTCCTTCTTCGTCTCCCGCGTCGACACCGAGATCGACCGCCGGCTCGAGGAGATCGGGACCGACGAGGCGAAGGCGCTGCGCTCCAAGGCGGGTCTGGCCAACGCGCGCCTGGCCTACCAGGCCTACGAGGAGGTCTTCTCGACCCCGCGCTGGCAGGTGCTCAAGGAGGCCGGTGCCCGTCCGCAGCGTCCGCTCTGGGCCTCCACCGGGGTCAAGAACCCCGACCTGCCCGACACGCTCTACGTCACCGGCCTCGTCGCGCCGAACACGGTCAACACCATGCCGGGCAAGACGCTGGACGCCACGGTCGACCACGCCGAGGTCACCGGTGACACCGTCCGCGGTTCCTACGGCGAGTCCCAGCAGGTCCTCGACGACCTCGAGCGCCTCGGCGTCTCGTACACCGACGTCGTGGAGTTCCTCGAGACCGACGGCCTCGACAAGTTCGAGAAGAGCTGGACCGAGCTGCTGCAGACCGTCACGGACGAGCTGGAGCGCGTGAAGACGCAGGCAGACGCCCAGTGAGTCCCGCGCGGGTGACGCCGGCGGAGAACCCGCTGCGTGATCCGCGGGACCGCAGGCTCCCGCGGATCGCCGGTCCGTGCGGCATGGTGATGTTCGGCGTGACCGGGGACCTGGCGCGCAAGAAGCTCATGCCGGCGATCTACGACCTGTCGAACCGTGGGCTGCTGCCCCCGGGGTTCGCCCTCACCGGGTTCGCCCGGCGCGACTGGGTGGACCAGGACTTCGGCAAGATCGTGTACGACTCGGTGCGCCAGCACGCCCGGACCCCGTTCCGGGAGTCCGTGTGGGCCCAGCTCGCCGAGGGTTTCCGCTTCGTGCCCGGGGAGTTCGACGACGACGAGGCGTTCGACCAGCTCGCCTCGACCGTCGCCGACCTCGACCGGGTGCGGGGCACCGGCGGGAACCACGCGTTCTACATGTCGATCCCCCCGCGCTTCTTCCCCGTCGTCGCCAAGCAGTTGGCGCGCAGCGGGTTGAGCGCCCAGCACGGTGACCAGTGGCGCCGCGTCGTCATCGAGAAGCCGTTCGGGCACGACCTGAAGTCGGCGCGCGAGCTGAACGCCGTCGTCGAGGACGTCTTCCCGCCGGACTCGGTGTTCCGCATCGACCACTATCTCGGCAAGGAGACGGTCCAGAACATCCTGGCGCTGCGCTTCGCGAACCAGATGTTCGAGCCGCTGTGGAACGCCAACCACGTGGACCACGTGCAGATCACCATGGCCGAGGACATCGGCATCGGCGGTCGCGCGGGGTACTACGACGGGATCGGCGCGGCACGCGACGTCATCCAGAACCACCTCCTGCAGCTGCTGGCCCTCACGGCCATGGAGGAGCCGGTGTCCTTCGAGGCCGCCGACCTGCGCGCCGAGAAGGCCAAGGTCCTCTCGGCCGTGCGGCCGCTGAAGGACCTGGGCCGTTCCACCGCACGCGGCCAGTACGCGTCGGGCTGGCAGGGGTCGGAGTTCGTCAAGGGCTACCTCGACGAGGACGGCATCGACCCGAACTCCCGGACCGAGACGTTCGCCGCCATCGAGCTGGAGATCGACACCCGCCGCTGGGCGGGCGTGCCGTTCTACCTGCGGGCCGGCAAGCGCCTGGGCCGGCGGGTGACGGAGATCGCCGTCGTCTTCAAGCGGGCCCCGCACCTGCCCTTCGAGCGCACCGCGACCGAGGAGCTCGGGCAGAACGCGCTCGTCGTGCGCGTGCAGCCGGACGAGGGCATCACCATGCGGTTCGGGTCGAAGGTCCCGGGCACCGCCATGGAGGTGCGCGACGTCACGATGGACTTCGGGTACGGCCACGCCTTCACCGAGTCCAGCCCCGAGGCGTACGAGCGGCTCATCCTCGACGTCCTGCTCGGCGACCCGCCGCTGTTCCCCCGGCACGAGGAGGTCGAGCTGTCGTGGAAGATCCTCGACCCGATCACCTCGTACTGGGCCAAGAACGGCCAGCCGGAGCCGTACCCGTCGGGCACGTGGGGGCCGTCGTCGGCGGACGCCATGCTCGAGCGGACCGGCCGGCAGTGGCGACGACCGTGACGCGCACCAGAGAGGTCTCGCGATGATCATCGACCTGCCCAGCACGTCGACGAGCGCCATCAACAAGGCGCTCATCGACCTGCGCGACTCCGGCGGGGCCGTGGCCCTGGGCCGGGTCCTCACGCTCGTCGTCATCACCGACGACGCGCACGCCGAGGACGCCATCTCGGCGGCCAACGAGGCGAGCCGCGAGCACCCGTGCCGGGTGCTCGTCCTGGCCCGCGGCATCAAGCGCGGCGCGGCACGCCTCGACGCGCAGATCCGTGTCGGCGGTGACGCCGGCGCCAGCGAGGTCATCGTGCTGCGCGCCTACGGCCCGCTCGTCGAGCACGGGGAGACGACCATCGTCTCCCTGCTGCTGCCCGACGCGCCGATCGTGGCCTACTGGCCCGGCCCGGCCCCGGACGACCTGCGCACCGACCCGATCGGTCGCATCGCGCAGCGCCGGATCACCGACTCCGCGGAGTCGCGCGACCCGGCCAAGGCCCTCGAGGCCCGCCGCGCGACGTACCGGGAGGGCGACACCGACCTCGCCTGGACGCGCCTGACGAACTGGCGCGCCCTGCTCGCGGCCGCGCTCGACCAGCCGCCCTACGAGCCGGTCACGTCGATCACGGTCGCGGGGGCACCGGACAGCCCGAGCACCGAGCTGCTCGCAGCCTGGCTCGCGGCCAAGCTCAAGGCTCCCGTGGTGCGCGCCCGCACGCGCCGCGGCACCGGCGTCCAGAGCGTCCGCCTCGAGCGCCCCTCCGGCGCCGTCGAGCTCATCCGGCCCGACGCCACGGTCGCGACGCTGACCCAGCCGGGCCAGCCCGACCGCCGGCTCTCCCTGGCCCGCCGCCAGGTCAAGGACTGCCTGACGGAGGAACTGCGACGCCTGGACCCCGACGAGGTCTACGGCGAGGTGCTGCGCGAGGGGCTGCCCCAGGTCGGCAAGAAGGTCATGTCGGCCCGGGACGCCGAGCACGCGGGCAAGCTGTCGGGCAGCCGGGGCGCGGCCGCACGGCAGGCGGCCGCCGAGGCCGCGTCCGCGGTCGTGTCGGAGCAGATGAAGGGCACCCCGCCCGAGCGGGAACGGTCCGACGGCAGCTCCCCCGTCGCCGGCGAGGCCCCGGAGGACGCAGCTCCAGCACGTCCGGCCCGCAAGCGCGCGCCCGCGAAGAAGGCGACCGCGACCAAGGCCGCTGCGACGAAGACTGCTGCGACGAAGGCCACCGCCAAGAAGACGGCTCCCGCACGGGCGCCGCGCAAGGCGGTGCAGCGGTGACCCGCGAGGGTGCTCTCGTCCTGCGCCACCCCACACCCGACGCGCTCGCCGCGGCGACGGCGGACCGGCTCCTGGCCGCGCTCGTCGACGCCCAGGCCGCGCGGGGGGTCGCCCACCTGTCCCTGACGGGAGGCACGATCGGCGGCAAGACCCTCGCCGCCGTCGCCGCCGCCCCGGGGCGGGACACCGTGGACTGGCACCGCGTGCACTTCTGGTGGTCCGACGAGCGGTTCCTGCCGACGGGTGACCCGGAGCGGAACGCGACGCAGGCCCAGGACGCGCTGCTCGGCGCCTTGGACCTCGACGTGTCGACCGTCCACTACCCGCCGGCCACGGACGGCCCCGACGGGGACGACCTCGACGCCGCCGCGGCGCGGTACGCCGCCGAGCTGCTGCAGCACGGTGACGGTGCGGAGGTCCCGGCCTTCGACGTGCTGCTGCTGGGGATGGGGCCGGACGGCCACGTCGCCTCGCTCTTCCCGCACCACCCCGGCCTCGCGCGCGACGACTCCAGCGTCGTCGGGGTGCGGGAGTCGCCGAAGCCCCCGCCGCTGCGGGTGTCCTTCACGTTCGGCGCCATCGCCCGGGCGCGGCAGGTGTGGCTCGTCGCCGCGGGGGCGGAGAAGGCCGCCGCGGTCGCGCGCGGTGTCGCCGCGGGCGACGTGTCCGAGACGCCCGCGGCCGGCGTGTTCGGCACCGAGCGGACCCTGTGGCTCGTGGACGAGGCGGCCGCGGCCGACCTCTGACCCGGCCCCTCGCACGACGAAGGCCCCCGCACCTCACGGTGCGGGGGCCTTCCTCGTGCGTCGCTGTGCAGGTCAGCGGATGAGACCGCGGGCCCGCAGCGAGTCGAGCGCCTCGTTGAGGATCGCCTCGCCGTCGGCGTCGGAGCGACGCTCCTTCACGTACGCGAGGTGCGTCTTGTAGGGCTCGTTCTTCGGCGGGGCCGGCGGGTTGCTCCGGTCCGTGCCGGCGGGGAAGCCGCAGCGCGGGCAGTCCCACGTCTCGGGCGGTTCGACCCCGGACTCCTCGGCGAAGCTGGGCTTCGTCTCGTGTCCGTTCGCGCACCAGTAGGAGATGCGGATGCGGGGAGCGGTGTCGCCGCGTTCCGCCTCGCCCATGGGACCGGCGCCGACCCTGCTGCCCCGGATGGCGTTGCCACCTGCCACGTCGGTCGTCTCCTCAGAACTCGTTGGTGAAGCGCTCGACCAGGCCGAGCAGCACGACGGTCGCGAACCAGACGCACCCGATCGTGATCGTGAAGCGGTTGAGGTTCCGTTCGGCCATGCTGGAGCCGGACAGGCTCGTGGTGACGCCGCCGCCGAACATGTCCGACAGGCCACCCCCCTTGCCCTTGTGCAACAGGATGAGCAGGGTCAGGAAGAGGCTGGAGATCGCGAGGATCACCTGCAGCACGATGCGGAGGACGCTCACGCCGTCAGCCTAGGCCATCACGGGCCGTCCTCAGGCCGGATGATCGCGGAAGCGCACGATCGCGGCGAAGTCGCCGGCGTCCGTGCTGGCCCCGCCGACGAGCGCACCGTCGACGTCGGGCTGCTTCATGATCGAGGCGATGTTGGCGGGCTTCACGCTGCCGCCGTAGAGGATCCGCGTCGCGTCGGCCGTCGCCTGGTCGAACTGCCCGGCGACGGCGGAGCGCAGCGCCGAGCAGACCTCCTGGGCGTCCTCGGGCGTGGCGACCTCACCGGTGCCGATGGCCCAGACCGGTTCGTAGGCCAGCACGAGGCCCGCGACCTGCTCGGCCGTGAGGCCGGTGAGGGCCTTCGTGACCTGCCCGACGGTGTGCTCGACGTGCTGCGCGGCCTTGCGGACCTCCAGCGGTTCGCCCACGCAGACGATGGGGACCAGACCGCCGGCCAGGGCCTTGGCGGTCTTGGCGCGCACGACCTCGTCGGTCTCCCCGTGGTACTGACGGCGCTCGGAGTGCCCGACGGCGACGTAGACGACCCCGAGCTTGGCCAGCTGGGCCGCCGACACCTCGCCGGTGTAGGCGCCGGAGTCGTGCTCGGAGACGTCCTGCGCCCCCAACCGGACGGAGAGCTTGTCGCCCTCGATGAGCGTCTGCACGGTGCGCAGGCTCGTGTGCGAGGGCAGGACGGCGACCTCGACGGCCGAGTAGTCGTGCTTGGCGTCCTTGAGGGTCCAGTCCAGCTTCTGCACGAGCAGGGTGCCCTGCTGGTGGTCCAGGACCATCTTCCAGTTGCCGGCGATGAGCGGGGTGCGGGGCATCGGTGCGCCTTCCTGCGGGTCGTCGAGGTCGGTGGGGTGTCGGAGGGGGGTCAGTCGAGGACGTCGAGGCCGGGCAGCCGCTTGCCCTCGAGGTACTCCAGGCTCGCGCCACCACCGGTGGAGATGTGCCCGAACTGCTCGTCGGCGAAGCCGAGGGTGCGCACGGCCGCGGCGGAGTCGCCGCCGCCGACGACGCTGAACGCCCCGGAGGCGACCTTCGCGTCGACGAGGGCCTGCGCGACGGCGCGGGTCCCGCCCGCGTAGGGCTCCATCTCGAAGACGCCCATGGGCCCGTTCCAGAAGACGGTGCGGGCGTCGGCCAGGGCGGCGGCGAAGGCCGTGGCGGAGTCGGGGCCGATGTCCAGGCCGAGGCGGTCGGCCGGGATGGCGTCGACGGAGACGACCTGCGGGTCGGCGTCGGCCGCGAAGGCCGTGGCGGCGACGACGTCGGTGGGCAGGACGAGCTCGACGCCCTTGTCCTGCGCGGACTGGACGTAGCCGCGGACGCGGTCCAGCTGGTCGGCCTCGAGCAGGCTCTTGCCGACCTCGCGGCCCGTGGCGGCGAGGAAGGTGAAGACCATGCCGCCGCCGACGAGCAGGCGGTCGCCCGACGTCAGCAGCGAGCCCAGGAGGTTGTCGATGACGCCGAGCTTGTCGGAGACCTTCGACCCGCCGAGGACCACCGCGTAGGGACGCTCCGGGTCGGTCGTGAGCCGGCGCAGGACCTCGACCTCGGTGGCCACGAGACCGCCCGCGGCGTGCGGCAGCCGCCGGGCGACGTCGTAGACGCTGGCGTGCTTGCGGTGCACGGCACCGAAGCCGTCCGAGACGTAGGCGTCGGCGAGGGCCGCGAGCTCGTCGGCGAAGGCCCCGCGCTCCCCCTCGTCCTTGCTCGTCTCCCCCGCGTTGAAGCGGATGTTCTCCAGCAGCAGCAGCTGGCCGTCGTGCAGGGCCTGCACGGCCGCGGTGGCCTCCGGGCCGACGGTGACGGGGCAGAAGCCGACGTCGACACCGTCCAGCAGCTCGGCGAGGCGGGCGTGCACGGGGGCCAGGGAGTACTTGGCCTCCGGCGCGCCCTTCGGCCGGCCGAGGTGCGCCGTCACGACGACGCGGGCCCCGGCGTCCAGGAGGCGGCGCAGCGTCGGCACCGAGGCGCGGATGCGGCCGTCGTCGGTGATGACGGGCTGCTCACCGGCGTGGTCCAGCGGGACGTTGAGGTCGCTGCGGACGAGGACACGCTTGCCGGCGAGGCCGCCGAGCTGGGCCTCGAGGTCGTCGATGGTCTTCACGGACGTTCCCTTCTGCTGCTGTCCCGGCTGGCGCTGTCCGGGATCCGGACGGACGACGGCCCGGGCACTCGGCGTGCGCGCGAGTGTCCGGGCCGGAGTGTGTCAGAGGCTCAGAGGGAGGAACCCACGAGCGTGACGAGGTCCACGAGGCGGTTGGAGTAACCCCACTCGTTGTCGTACCAGCCGACGACCTTGACCTGGTTGCCGTTGACCTTCGTCAGGCCGGAGTCGTAGATGCACGACGCCGGGTCGGTGACGATGTCGGAGGAGACCAGCGGCTCGTCCGAGTACACGAGGTAGCCCTTGAGCGGGCCCTCGGCCGCCGCCTTGTACGCCGCGTCGACCTCCTCGGCGGTGACCTCGCGGCCCAGCGTGACCGTCAGGTCGGTCGCCGAGCCGGTCGGGACCGGCACGCGGAGCGCGTACCCGTCGAGCTTGCCCTTGAGCTGCGGCAGGACCAGGCCGATGGCCTTGGCGGCCCCCGTCGAGGTCGGGACGATGTTGAGGGCGGCGGCGCGGGCGCGACGCAGGTCCTTGTGCGGGCCGTCCTGCAGGTTCTGGTCCGCGGTGTAGGCGTGCACCGTGGTCATGAGCCCGCGCTCGATGCCGAAGGCGTCGTCGAGGACCTTGGCCAGCGGGGCCAGGCAGTTGGTGGTGCACGACGCGTTCGAGATGAGCGAGTGCTTCGAGGCGTCGTAGTCGGAGTCGTTGACACCCATGACGACGGTGACGTCGTTGTTGGTGGCGGGCGCGGAGATGACGACCTTCTTCGCGCCGGCGGCGAGGTGGGCCTTGGCCTTCTCACCGTCGGTGAAGAAGCCGGTCGACTCCACGACGACGTCCACGCCCAGGTCGCCCCAGCCGAGGTTCGCGGGGTCGCGGTCGGCGAGGACCTTGACGGTCCTCGACCCCACGACGATGGTGTCGCCCTCGACGCGCACGTCCTCGGCCAGCTTGCCGAGGATCGAGTCGTGCTTCAGCAGGTGCGCCAGCGCCTTGGCGTCGGTGAGGTCGTTGACCGCCACGATCTCGACGTCCGCGTCCTGCGCGAGTGCGGCGCGGAAGAAGTTGCGGCCGATGCGGCCGAATCCGTTGATGCCGACCCGAGTGGTCATGCGCTCTCCATCCTTGACGCACCCATCGACCGGGCGGGCCGGGTGCGTCTCGTGCGTCCGGTACGTGATCAGTACTGGTGCGGTCTCCCCCGCAGAGGACCGGGGAACACCCGCCGCGGGCCCCGCGGCGTCGGCACGACCCTATGGCCTGCGTCACGTCGCGCGGGACCCGGGGTCCGTCCGGGCGCGGCGAGCGGGGTCTAGGCGTCGAGCATGTCCGCGGTCAGACCCGATTCGGTGCCCGGCACCCCCAGCTCGATGGCCTTCTTGTCGGCCATCCCCAGCAGCCGGCGGATGCGGCCCGCGATGGCGTCCTTGGTCATGGGCGGGTCGGCGAGCTGGCCCAGCTCCTCCAGGCTCGCCTGCTTGTGCTCCAGCCGCAGCCGGCCCGCCTGCAGCAGGTGGTCGGGGATGTCGTCGCCCAGCAGCTCCAGGGCCCGCTCGACGCGGGCACCGGCCGCGACGGCCGCCCGCGCGGACCGGCGCAGGTTGGCGTCGTCGAAGTTGGCGAGGCGGTTGGCGGTGGCGCGCACCTCGCGGCGCATGCGCCGCTCCTCCCACGTCATCATCGCGTCGTGCGCACCGAGGCGCGTGAGCAGCGCCGAGATGGCGTCCCCGTCGCGCAGCACGACGCGGTCCACCCCCCGGACCTCCCGGGCCTTGGCGGACAGCTCCAGCCGGCGGGCGGCCCCGACGAGCGCGAGCGCCGCCTCGGGTCCGGGGCACGTGACCTCGAGGGCGGCCGAGCGGCCGGGTTCGGTGAGGGACCCCCGCGCCAGGAACGCCCCGCGCCAGGCGGCCTCGGCGATCTGGGTGGAGCTGGAGACGATGTGCGAGGGCAGCCCGCGCACGGGCCGGCCGCGGCTGTCGAGCAGGCCCGTCTGGCGGGCCAGGGACTCCCCGTCGCGGGCCACGCGCAGGACGTACCGCGTCGCCCGGCGCAGCCCGCCGGCCTGCACGACGAGCAGGTCGCTGGGGTGGCCGAAGACGTCGGCGATGTCCCGGCGCAGCCGCCGGGCGATGGAGGCGGAGTCCAGCTCGGCCTCGATGACGATCCGCCCGGACACGATGTGCAGGCCGCCGGCGAAGCGCAGCATCACCGACACCTCGGCCTTGCGGGCCGCCGTCGTCGTCACCGGCAACCGGCTCAGCTCGTCCTTGACCGCCGCCGTCATCGCCATGGTGCGTCCTCCCCAGGGACCCTCGTCCGCTGTGCGTGTGCTCGTCCGTCTGCTCGCGCTGCCCCGCGCGCTGCCCCCCGCCTGGTCACGGTCCCGCCGCGAAGACGTCACGGTAGGCCGCCGCGAGCCGCAGCGCGTCGTGGCGGGGGGTTCCGTCCCCCACGGACACCGTGCGCAGCAACAGGTCGGCCCCCATCGCCTCGGCCACCGAGCGCAGGGCGCCGACGTCGGTCACGGCGACGGGGTCGGCCAGGACGGCGTCCACCCGCAGGTCCGGCGCGTGCGCGGCCAGGACCTCCAGGTGGGCCTCGGCGCTGAACCCGTCGGTCTCCCCCGGCTGGACCGCGAGGTTGAGCGTGACGCAGGTGCGCGCCGCAGTGGTCGTCAGGGCCTGCGCGAGCCCGGGGACCATGAGGTGGGGCAGGACGCTGGTGAACCAGGAACCGGGTCCCAGGACGACCCAGTCCGCCGTCGTGATGGCCTCCACGACCTCGGGCCGCACGGGCGGGTCCGGCGGCAGCAGCCGCACGTTGGCGACGCGACCGGTGGTGGAGGCGACGGCGACCTGACCGCGGACCTCGGTGAGGACGTCGGGCGCGCCGGGGACGAGCCCCAGCACGTCGGCGACGATGTCGAGCGGGACCGCGGCCATGGGCAGGACCCGGCCGCGCGCGCCCAGCAGGCGCCCGACCCAGTCCAGGCCGGCGACCTCGTCGCCGAGCAGCTCCCACAGCGTCGCGATGAGCAGGTTGCCGGTGGCGTGCTGGTGCAGCGAGCCCTCGCTCGTGAACCGGTGCTGCAGCACGTCGCGCCACGTGCGGCCCCACTCGGAGTCGTCGCAGAGGGCGGACAGGGCCATCCGCAGGTCCCCCGGCGGCAGCCCGCCGAGCTCGCGGCGCAGCCGTCCCGAGGAGCCGCCGTCGTCGGCGACCGTGACGACCGCGGTGAGCCGGTCGGTGAGGTGGCGCAGGGCCGACAGGGACGCGGACAGCCCGTGCCCCCCGCCGAGCGCGACGACGGCCGGGGCGGCGGACGGAGCGGCGACGGGCGCGGCACCGACGGTCGGGATGAGGCCGGTGGGGAAGCTCAGCGCCGAGGGGTGGGCGGCGGGGTGGGTCGGCTCGGGCAGCGGGCTCACTCCCGACCCAGGTCGCGGTGCAGGACGCGCACGGGGATCCCGTCGCGGCGCAGGCGCGCCCCGAGCTCCTCGGCCATCGCCACCGACCGGTGCTTGCCGCCCGTGCAGCCGATCGCGACCGTCGCGTAGCGCTTGTTCTCGCGCCGGTACCCCTCGAAGACGGGTGAGAGCGCGGACTCGTAGCGGTCCAGGAACGGCGTGGCGCCCTCGGCCGCGAGGACGAAGCGGGACACCGGCGCGTCCTGACCGGTGAGGGGGCGCAGCTCGGGCTCCCAGTGCGGGTTGGGGATGAACCGGACGTCGGCGACGTGCTCGGCGTCGGCGGGGGTGCCGTACTTGAAGCCGAAGCTCATGACGGTCACCCGCAGGTCGTCGACGCGGTCGGCCTCGAAGAGGGACGCGACGAGCGAGCCGAGCTGGTGGACGTTGAAGGAGCTGGAGTCGACGACGACGTCGGCCTGGGCCCGCAGCTCGCCGGTGAGGGCGCGTTCGCGCGCGATGCCGTCCACGATGCGGTCGTCGCCCTGCAGCGGGTGCGGGCGGCGGACCGACTCGAAGCGCCGGACGAGGACCTCGTCCGTCGCGTCGAGGAACAGCACCCGCGGGGAGACGTGGCGGGTGTCGAGCGCGGCGAGGGCGCCGGTCAGCTCGGCGAAGAAGCTGCGGCCGCGGACGTCGACCACGACGGCCAGGCGCGGGATGGCCTGCCCGGCGCGGGCCGCGAGCTCGGCCAACGGTTCGAGCATCTGCGGCGGGAGGTTGTCGACGACGTACCAGCCGAGGTCCTCGAGGGCCTTGCCCGTCGTGGACCGCCCGGCCCCCGACATCCCGGTGATGATGAGCAGTTCGGGCCGCCGCGGGCGCTCCGGCTCCGCACCCGTGACCTCCGCCGTCTCCTGCACGCGCTCATCCTGTCATCCCGGGCGTGTCGACCGCGACGAGGTCGGAACTCGCCGCGGTCGGCCGATCACCAGCCGTGGCCGCCGTGCTGCGGCCCGCCCCGTGGTCAGTCGAGGAGCTCCCCCGTCGCGGTGTTGACGGCGGGTTCGGCCGAGCTCGGAGCGCCCGCGAGCGCCTCGACGACGGCCCGGGCGGTCTTGGTCCCCATGCCGGGCACGGCGGCGACCTCCTCCTCGCTGGCGGCGCGCAGCTTCTTGACGGAGCCGAAGTGCCGCAGCAGCGCCGTCTTGCGGGCCTGCCCGAGGCCGGGCACACCGTCGAGGGCCGACGTCGTCATGGCCTTGGACCGCTTGGAGCGGTGGTAGGTGATGGCGAAGCGGTGGGCCTCGTCGCGCACGCGCTGCAGGAGGAACAGGCCCTGGCTGGTCCGGGGCAGGACGACCGGGTGCTCCTCCCCCGGCAGCCAGACCTCCTCGAGCCGCTTGGCGAGCCCGCAGAGGGCCACGTCGACGACACCGACGTCGGCCAGGGCCCGGGCGGCGGCCTCGACCTGGGGCCGGCCGCCGTCGACGACGACGAGGTTGGGGGCGTAGGCGAACCGGCGGGGGCGACCCGTGTCGGGATCGATGCCGGCGAGGACCTCGCCGCCGACGGGGCGGGACGTCTCGACCTCCACGCCGTCGTCGGTCTCGGTGATCGACCCGTCCGGGGAGCTCTGCCCCGACCCGCCGTCCTGCTCCGAACGCATCCGCCGGAACCGCCGGGACAGGACCTCGCGCATGGCGCGGGTGTCGTCGACGCCGCCCTCCTCGCCGCGCACGGCGAAGCGCCGGTAGTCGGCCTTCTTGGGCAGGCCGTCCTCGAAGACGACCATCGAAGCGACGACGTTCGTCTCCTGGGTGTGGGAGACGTCGTAGCACTCGATGCGCAGGGGCGCCTCCTCCAGCCCGAGGGCCTCCTGCAGCTCCTGCAGGGCGAGGCTGCGGGTCGTCAGGTCCCCGCCGCGGCGGGTCTTGTGCAGGGCGAGGGCCTGGGTCGCGTTGCGGTGCACCGTCTCCATCAGCGCGCGCTTGTCCCCGCGCTGGGGGACGCGCAGGTCGACGCGCGACCCGCGCAGCTCGCTGAGCCAGTCCTCCACGTCCGCCTCGACGGTCGCGGGGAGCTCGGGGACGAGCACCTCGCGCGGGACGCCGTCGCCGGACTCCCCGCCGTAGACCTGCAGGAGGAGCTGCTCGACGAGTTCGGGGGTGCCGACGTCCTCGACCTTCTCGGAGATCCAGCCGCGCTGGCCGCGGACGCGGCCGCCGCGGACGTGGAACACCTGCACGGCGGCCTCGAGCTCGTCGTCGGCGATGGCGAAGACGTCCGCGTCGGTGGCGTCGGGCAGGACGACGGCGGACTTCTCGAGGGCCTTGGTCAGCGCCCCGAGGTCGTCGCGCAGCCGGGCCGCGCGCTCGTAGTCCAGCTCGGCCGCGGCGGCCTTCATCTCCCGCTCGGCGCGGCGGACGAACTTGGCGGTGTTGCCGGCCATGAAGTCGCAGAAGTCCTGCGCGAGGTCGTGGTGGTCCTGCGCGGAGATCTTCCCGACGCACGGCGCGGAGCACTTGTCGATGTAGCCGAGCAGGCAGGGGCGGCCGACCTGCCCGGCCCGCTTGTAGACGCCGGCCGAGCAGGTGCGCACGGGGAAGACGCGCAGCAGGAGGTCGACGGTCTCGCGGATCGCCCAGGCGTGGGTGTACGGGCCGAAGTAGCGGGTGCCCTTGCGCTTGGAGCCGCGCATGACCTGCACCCGCGGGACCTCCTCGCCCATCGTGACGGCGAGGTACGGGTAGGACTTGTCGTCGCGGTACTTGACGTTGAACCGGGGGTCGAACTCCTTGATCCAGGAGTACTCCAGCTGCAGGGCCTCGACCTCGGTGGCCACGACGGTCCACTCGACGCTGGCGGCGGTGGTGACCATGGCCATGGTGCGCGGGTGCAGCGCGGAGAGGTCCTGGAAGTAGTTCGACAGGCGCGCCCGCAGGCTCTTGGCCTTGCCGACGTAGATCACCCGGCCGTGCGGGTCGCGGAAGCGGTACACCCCGGGTTCGACCGGGATCTCCCCCGGTTTCGGGCGGTAGGTGGCGGGGTCGGGCACGGCACCGAGAGTAGGTCGCGGGTCCGACACGGGCCCGTCGCCCCCGGCCCGCGACGCTGCGCCGACGCTTCGTCACGGTCCGCCAGAGCGTGTGCGGGGGGCGGGTGAACCCGGCCCCCGGACGGCCCACGGCCGGCCGCGTCACCCCGGCGCCGCGCCGCCCGCTGTCCTAGCGTCCGCGCGTGGTCTCCCCGACGCTCACCCCCTCCGCGCCGGCCCCGGGGAACGTCCCGCGCGTGCTGCGCCGCCCCCTCGGCTTCCCCGTCGGCGAGGGTGCGCCCGGACCCGTGGCGGTCGTCGTGGGCGACCGTCTCGACGTGGTGCGGACGGCGGAGGTGGTGCACCGGCTCGGCGCGGCGGGGCTGCTCGTGCGCACGGGCGCGGCAGCTCAGGACCCGGCCGACGGCATCCGCCCCGGCACCGACGGCGCGACCGTCGACGTGCCCGTCCACGCCGCGAGCCGCGCACCGGGGACCGGTGCCCCCGAGAGCGGTACCCCGGGGACCTCCCGGGGCCAGGAGCTCGGCGCCCTCGTCGGCGCGCTCGACGAGACGTTCGCGCGGCACCGGCCCTCGGCGGTGCTCGTGCACGGCGGCGGCACGGCGGCCCTCGCGGCGGCGCTGGCCGCCAACGCCGCCGGGCTGCACCTCGTGCACCTCGGCGCGGGCCTGCGCGCCCACGACCGCCGGTCCCCGGAGGAGCACCACCGGCGGGTCGTGGACGGCCTGGCGGACCTGTGCTGCGCCCCCACGGCGACCGCCGTGGCCGCGCTGCGCGCGGAGGGGGTCGCCGACGAGCGGATCCTGCTGACCGGCGACCCCGTCGTGGAGGCGCTGCACCGTCTCCTGCCCGACGACGCCACCCAGGACGCCGTCGCCGAAGGCCTCGGCCTGCCCGCCCGGTACGTCCTGCTGGCGGTGGACCGTCCCGAGCACACGGGGCAGCCGGCGCTGCTGACGCAGCTGCTCGGGGAGGTGGCCGCGCTCCTCGAGGCCGGGGTGGCGGTGGTCGTCCCGGCCGTCCCCGCGACGGCGGCGCGGTGGCGCGAGCTCGGCGGTGGGGCCCTCCTCGACCGGTGCACCGTGCTGCCCCCGCTGGACGCCGTCCAGGCCGCCGTCGTGCAGCACCGGGCTGCCGTCCTCGTCTCGGACGCGGACGGGGCGGCGGAGGAGGCCTCCGTCCTCAAGCGGCCCCTGCTGCTCGTGCGCCGGTCGACCGAACGCCCCGAGGTGCTCGGCACCTTCGGCGCGCTCGTCCCCGGGGGGCTGCGCCTGGCCGGCGCCGTCCACCGTGCGCTGGCGGCCGACCCGGCCCGGCTGCGGGCCGTGCCGTGCCCCTACGGGGACGGCTCGGCCAGCCGGGTCGTGGTGGAGTCGGTCGTCAAGCTCGTCGCCCCGTTCTGACCCCCGGGTCAGCCGCCCCGGGTCAGCTCGCCCGGGCGCGGCGGCGGCGCGTGCCCGCCGACGCGGTCGTCGTCTTGAGGATCTCGGCGAGGAACTGGCCGGTGTAGCTGGCCGGATCGGCCGCCACCTCCTCCGGGGTCCCGGTGCAGACGACGGTGCCACCGCCGTTGCCGCCCTCGGGGCCCATGTCCACGAGCCAGTCGGCGGACTTGATGACGTCGAGGTTGTGCTCGATGACCAGGACGCTGTTGCCCTTGTCGACCAGGCCCTGCAGGACGCCGAGCAGCTTGCGGATGTCCTCGAAGTGCAGCCCCGTCGTCGGCTCGTCGAGGACGTAGACCGTGCGGCCGTTGGACCGGCGCTGCAGTTCCGACGCCAGCTTCACGCGCTGGGCCTCGCCGCCGGACAGGGTCGTGGCGGGCTGCCCGAGCCGGACGTAGCCGAGCCCGACCTCCGTGAGCGTCGTCATGAACCGCGAGATGGCCGGGACGGCGGCGAAGAAGTCGGCGGCCTCCTCGATGGGCATGTCGAGGACCTCGGCGATCGTCTTGCCCTTGAAGTGCACCTCGAGCGTCTCCCGGTTGTACCGGGCCCCGTGGCAGACCTCGCAGGGGACGTAGACGTCCGGCAGGAAGTTCATCTCGATCTTCAGCGTGCCGTCGCCCGCGCACGCCTCGCAGCGACCGCCCTTGATGTTGAAGGAGAAGCGGCCCGGCTGGTAGCCGCGCAGCTTCGACTCCGGGGCGGAGGCGAAGAGCTTGCGGATGTGGTCGAAGACGCCCGTGTACGTCGCCGGGTTGGACCGCGGGGTGCGGCCGATGGGGCTCTGGTCGACGTGCACGACCTTGTCGAGGTGCTCGAGGCCCTCGACCGACTTGTGCCGGCCCGGCACCCGGCGGGCACCGTTGAGCTTGTTCGCCAGCACCGTGTAGAGGATGTCGTTGACGAGCGTCGACTTCCCCGAGCCCGACACCCCCGTCACGGCGACGAGCTGCCCGAGCGGGAACTCGACGGTGACGTCCTTGAGGTTGTTCTGCCGGGCGCCGGTGACGACGAGCGTGCGACCGTCCGAGGGGCGGCGTTCGGTGGGGACCTCGATGGCCCGGGCCCCGGACAGGTACTGGCCCGTCAGCGACTTCGGGTTCGCCAGCAGGCCCTCGAGGTCGCCGGAGTGGACGACCTCGCCGCCGCGCTCCCCCGCCCCCGGGCCGAAGTCGACGATCCAGTCGGCGACCCGCACGGTGTCCTCGTCGTGCTCGACGACGATGAGCGTGTTCCCGAGGTCGCGCAGCCGCGTGAGGGTGTCGATGAGGCGCCGGTTGTCGCGCTGGTGCAGCCCGATGGAGGGTTCGTCCAAGACGTACAGCACCCCGACGAGCCCCGAACCGATCTGGGTCGCGAGCCGGATCCGCTGGGCCTCCCCGCCCGACAGCGTGCCCGAGGGCCGGGACAGCGACAGGTAGTCCAGGCCGACGTCGAGCAGGAAGCCCAGGCGCGCCTGGATCTCCTTCAGGACCTGCCCGGCGATCTTCTTGGCCCGCGGGGACAGCTGCATGGTGTCGAGGAAGCGGGAGCACTCGTCGATCGGCATCGCGCAGATGTCCGAGATCGAGTGCCCGGCGATCTTCACCGCGAGCGAGGTCGGCTTGAGGCGGGCGCCCTGGCAGACGGGGCACGGCGTCTCGCGCATGTACCCCTCGTAGCGCTCCTTCGAGGAGTCCGAGTCGGTCTCGGCGTGACGGCGCTTGACGAACTCCACGACGCCCTCGAAGCCCGTGGAGTACGAGCGCTCGCGGCCCCAGCGGTTCTTGTAGCGGACGTGGACCTGGTGGTCCTTGCCGTACAGCAGGGCGTCCTTGGCGCGCTTGGGCAGCGCGCGCCACGGCGTCGTCACCGAGAACGACAGGTCGTCGGCGAGCGCCGTGACGAGGCGTTCGAAGTAGTCGGCCGACCCGGCCGTCCAGGGCGCGATGGCGCCCTCCTGGAGCGAGAGGTCCTCGTTCGGCACGACGAGCTCGGGGTCCACCTCCATCTGCGTCCCGATGCCGGTGCACTCCGGGCACGCCCCGAACGGGGAGTTGAAGGAGAAGGACCGGGGTTCGACCTCGTCCAGCTCGAGCGGGTGCTCGTTCGGGCAGGCCATCTTCTCGGAGAAGCGGCGCTCCCCCTCCGGACCCTCGGCGTCGACGAGGTCGGCCACGAGCAGCCCGGAGGACAGCTGCAGGGCCGTCTCGACCGAGTCCGTGAGGCGCCGCTTGACGCCGTCCTTGACGACGAGGCGGTCCACGACGACCTCGATGGTGTGCTTGAGCCGCTTCTGCAGCGTCGGCGGGTTGTCGAGCGGGACGACCTCGCCGTCGACCCGGGCGCGGGCGAACCCCTTGGCCTGCAGCTCGCGGAAGAGCTCGGCGTACTCGCCCTTGCGTTCGCGCACGACGGGCGCCAGCACCTGGAAGCGCGTCCCGTCGGGCATCTCCAGCAGCTGGTCGACGATCTGCTGGGGCGTCTGCCGGCCCACCGCTTCACCGCAGACGGGGCAGTGCGGCGTCCCGGCCCGGGCGAAGAGGAGGCGGAGGTAGTCGTAAACCTCGGTGATGGTGCCGACCGTCGAGCGCGGGTTGCGCGAGGTCGACTTCTGGTCGATCGAGACGGCCGGCGACAGGCCCTCGATGAAGTCGACGTCCGGCTTGTCCATCTGGCCGAGGAACTGGCGCGCGTACGCCGACAGCGACTCGACGTAGCGGCGCTGCCCCTCGGCGAAGATCGTGTCGAAGGCCAGCGAGCTCTTGCCGGACCCGGACAGGCCCGTGAAGACGACGAGGCTGTCCCGGGGCAGGTCGACCGAGACGTTCTTGAGGTTGTGCTCGCGGGCACCGCGGACGACGAGACGGTCGCCCGCCGCCCGGGCGCTCGTCACCGACCGCGCCGCGGCGCTGGCGGCCGTCCTGCCCCGGCGGGTGCCACCGCCCTGGGCGGGCACGGGCTGCTCGGGGGTGCGCCCGGTCGAGGGGTTGGCGGTCTTCGAGGTGCTTGCAGTCTTCGAGGGGGTCCGGGATGCCACGGGGCAACCCTAGGCGTCACCTCCGACACGAGCCTCCGGGCGAGCTGCGGGGCCCCGGACCGGGACCGCCCGTGAGGACTGCACGGGGCGGCGTCCACCGTTCGGCGGACAGAGGTAGTTGAGCGTGGTGCTTACCCTCGGTACATGGCTCCACCCGCATCCGCCCTGCAGGACACGCACTCCGCTGCGCCCGACGCGACACCCGCCCGGATCGAGCTGGTCGGCTCGGACCCGTCGGGGGCCGGCGACGACACCGAGAGGGCCGAGGGGGCGCAGGCGCGCTGGCTCGACGACGACGAGCAGGTGACCTGGCGGACGTTCCTGTCGGCCACGCAACTGCTGCTCGACCGGTTCGACCGACAGCTCCAGCGGGACTCCGGGATCCTCCTGACGTACTACGAGATGCTCGTCCGCCTCTCCGAGGCGCCCGGGCGGTCGCTGCGCATGAGCGAGCTCGCCGAGTCCTCGCTCTCCTCGCGCAGCCGGGTGTCCCACGCCGTGGCCCGCATGGAGGAACGCGGCTGGATCCGCCGGGAGGCCTGCCCGACGGACGGGCGCGGGTACCTGGCCGTGCTCACCGACGAGGGCGTGGCCGCGCTCGCGGCGGCGGCCCCCGGGCACGTGGAGACGGTGCGGAGCACGCTCTTCGACCGCCTCAGCGTCGAGCAGCAGCAGCAGCTGCGGGAGATCAGCACCGTGCTGCTGACCCACTTGCAGGACACGGGCAGCGTCTCCCCCGTCCCGCCCGCCCCCGCGTCGCCCGCCCCCGGGCGGCCCTGACGGGTCCGAACGCGCCCCAGGGGGTGCCGGAGGTGGCGTCGTCGGGTGCCGGCTGGTCTGGAGGGGACGGCCGGCCCCCGTTCGTCCTGCACGACCACCGGCTCCCCCGCCCCCACCACGACCTGCGGCTGGCCGAGGACGGCGTCCTGCGGTCCTGGGCGCTGCCCAAGGGCCTGCCGACGACGACGTCCCGCAACCGGCTGGCCGTCGCCGTCCCGGACCACGACCTGGACCACCTGACCTACGAGGACGCCACCAAGACGGTGGCCGACACCGGCTGGTGGGAGCTGGAGGACCGGGACGAGCGGCGCACCGTCTTCGTCCTGCACGGACGCACGGGCCCCCACCGGTACGCCCTCGTCACGACCCGCGCGACGGGCAGGCGCGCCGGCGGACTGCTGCTGCACCTCACGGTGCAGCAGCCGACCCCCGACCAGCCCCCGCCTGGACCCCCGACCTAAGCACCCTGCCTAGGCCCCCTGCGCCGCCCGCATCCCGCGCAGCTCCTTCTTCAGGTCGCCCACCTCGTCACGCAGCCGCGCCGCCAGCTCGAACTGCAGCTCGGCCGCGGCGGAGTGCATCTGGTCGGTGAGCTCCTGGATGAGGTCCGCCAGGTCGGCCTGCGGCATCCCGGCCTTCGCCTCCGGCCCGACCTCCCGGCCGACGTTCTTGCCCTTCGCGCCCTTGCCGGGTGTGGGGGCCTTGCCGCGCGACTGCGACCGGCCGCTGCCCCCCTGTCCCCCGCCCTTGGCCGCAGCCAGCAGTTCGGCGGTGTCGGCGTCCTCGCGGGCGATGAGGTCGGTGATGTCGGCGATCTTCTTGCGCAGCGGCATGGGGTCGACACCGCGTTCGGTGTTGTAGGCGATCTGCTTCTCGCGACGCCGGTTCGTCTCCTCGATCGCCTCGGCCATCGAGGGGGTGATGCGGTCGGCGTACATGTGGACCTGGCCGGAGACGTTGCGGGCCGCGCGGCCGATCGTCTGGATGAGCGACTTCGCGGACCGGAGGAACCCCTCCTTGTCGGCGTCGAGGATCGCGACGAGGGAGACCTCGGGGAGGTCCAGGCCCTCGCGCAGCAGGTTGATGCCGACGAGGACGTCGTACTCGCCCTGGCGCAGCTCGCGCAGCAGTTCGACGCGGCGCAGGGTGTCGACCTCGGAGTGCAGGTACCGCACCCGGACCCCCTGCTCCAGGAAGTAGTCCGTGAGGTCCTCGGCCATCTTCTTCGTCAGCGTGGTGACGAGGATGCGCTCGTCCTTGGCCGTCCGCAGCGAGATCTCGTGCAGCAGGTCGTCGATCTGGCCCTTGGTCGGTTTGACGACGACCTCGGGGTCGATGAGGCCCGTCGGGCGGATGATCTGCTCGACGACGCCCTTGCCGCGGGACAGCTCGTAGTCACCCGGAGTGGCCGACAGGTAGACCGTCTGCCCGGTGCGCTCGAGGAACTCCTCCCAGCGCAGCGGACGGTTGTCCATGGCGCTCGGCAGCCGGAACCCGAAGTCGACGAGGGTCCGCTTGCGGGACATGTCGCCCTCGTACATCGCGCCGATCTGCGGGACGGTCACGTGCGACTCGTCGATGACGAGGAGGAAGTCCTCGGGGAAGTAGTCCAGCAGCGTGTTCGACGCCGACCCGGGCCCGCGTCCGTCGAGGTGGCGGGAGTAGTTCTCCACCCCCGAGCACGACCCGACCTGGCGGAGCATCTCGATGTCGTACGTCGTGCGCATCCGCAGCCGCTGCGCCTCCAGCAGCTTGCCCTGCTGCTCCAGCTCGGCCAGCCGCTCGGTCAGCTCGGCCTCGATGGTGCCGATGGCGCGTTCGAGGCGCTCGGGGCCGGCGACGTAGTGCGAGGCGGGGAAGACGTAGACGAGCTCCTCCTCGCGCAGCACCTCCCCCGTCAGCGGGTTGAGCGTGTAGAGCTTGTCGATCTCGTCGCCGAAGAACTCGATCCGCAGCGCGTGCTCCTCGTACTGCGGGATGATCTCGACGGTGTCACCGCGGACGCGGAAGGTGCCGCGGGTGAAGGCCAGGTCGTTGCGGGTGTACTGCTCCACGATGAACTTGCGCAGCAGTTCGTCGCGCTCGATGGTGTCGCCGACCTTCAGCGTCACCATGCGGTCGACGTACTCCTGCGGGGTCCCGAGACCGTAGATGCACGAGACCGTGGCGACCACGATGACGTCCCGGCGGGTCAGCAGCGAGTTCGTCGCGGAGTGCCGCAGCCGCTCGACCTCGTCGTTGACCGAGGAGTCCTTCTCGATGTACGTGTCCGACTGCGGCACGTACGCCTCGGGCTGGTAGTAGTCGTAGTACGAGACGAAGTACTCGACGGCGTTGTTGGGCAGCAGCTCGCGGAACTCGTTGGCCAGCTGCGCCGCGAGCGTCTTGTTGGGGGCCATGACGAGGGTGGGTCGCTGCACCTGCTCGATGAGCCAGGCCGTCGTCGCCGACTTCCCCGTGCCCGTCGCCCCGAGCAGCACGACGTCCTGCTCGCCCGCGTTCACCCGCCGCGCGAGCTCGGCGATGGCGGTGGGCTGGTCCCCCGAGGGGGTGTACTCGGAGACCACCTCGAAGGGGGCCACCCGGCGCTGGAGGTCTGTCGTCGGCCGCATGGGGGAAGACTAGGTCGGACCTAGGACACCAGCCGCCCCGAACATCCCCGGGGTCACGAGGGCCCGCACCGCGCACCCCGGGTCGGCGCTCGCCCACACCCCCTGACCTGCGCGGACGTACCCCACGGCCGCCAGCCCGTCCTCGCGGGACACGAAGACCCCCAGCGGCCAACGCTCCTCCGCGATCACCGCAGCGGGACCGCCCGCCCGTGCGAGGCGGTGCAGCACACGCTCCCGGTCGGCCGCCGTGGGCGACCCCGCCGGCACCGGGCCGGGCCGACCCGTGCGCAAGCCCTCCTCGAAGGGCACGAGCCGCGCGCGCCACAACCGCTCGACGCGCCCGGGCAGCGGGTCCGGGGCGCCCGCCTCCTGGCGAGGGTTCGGCAGCAGCACGTCGGCCGCGGCCCGGCGCTCCTCGTCCCCGGCCTGGGCGGCGATGCGCGCCCGCGCCTGCTCGACGTCCATCCCGCGGTCGGTGACGAGCCGGCGCTCCCGTTCGGCGGCGTCGGCGTCGACGACCACGACGAGCGGGTACGTCGGGGCGGCCCCGGTCTCCACGAGCAGGGGCACGTCCTCCACGACCACGGCGTCGTCGGGTGCGGCAGCGGCCAGCTCCGCCCGCCGGACCGCGACGAGGGGGTGGACGATCGCGTTCAGCGCGGCCCGGCGGTCGTCGTCGCCGAAGACCACCCGCCCCAGGGCCGGTCGGTCCAGCGACCCGTCGGGGGCGAGGACACCGGGGCCGAACTCCGCGGCGACGGCTTCCAGTCCCGGGGTCCCGGGCGCGACGACCTCCCGCGCGAGGACGTCCGCGTCGACGAGCACGGCCCCGAGACCCACCAGCAGCCGCGACACCGTCGACTTGCCCGCCCCGATCCCGCCGGTCAGCCCCACGCGCAGCACGCGGACGACCTTAGTGCCGGACGCACGCAGGGCCCGCCCGGTGAACCGGACGGGCCCTGCGGGTGGTGCAGTGCGTCAGCGGACGCCGCTGCGACGCTTGTTGAAGACGTCGAAGGCGACCGCGAGGAGCAGGACGAGGCCCTTGATGACCTGCTGGAGCGACTGGTCGACACCGAGCAGCTGCATCCCGTTGGAGATGACGCCGACGAGCAGACCACCGATCATCGCGCCCTGGATCTTGCCGACACCACCGGTGACGGCCGCACCACCAATGAAGGCGGCGGCGATGGCGTCGAGCTCGAAGCTCGTGCCGGCGCTGGGCTGGGCCCCGTTGGAGCGGGAGGAGAAGATGACCCCCGCGACGGCGGCGAGGAAGCCCATGTTGACGAAGATCCAGAAGTTCACCAGGCGGACGTTCACGCCGGAGAGCTGGGCCGCGGCGAGGTTGCCGCCGATCGCGTAGACCTGGCGCCCGAAGACGGAGGACTTCATGACCGTGGAGTAGGCCAGGATGAGCACGGCCAGGATGATGAGGACGATCGGCAGACCGCGGCTGTGGGCCAGCTGCCACGCGAAGGCCATGACGACCACGCCGACGCCGACGATCTTCAGGACGAACAGCGGCAGCGCGTCGACGACCTGCTGGTAGCGCACCTTGGCGACGCGGGTGCGGACCTGGGCCACGGCGAAGGCGACGACGGCCAGGGCCGCGACGAGCAGCGTGAACGCGTCGTACCCGTTGCCGCCCATGAGGCCGTTGCTGAACCCGGTCGCGACCTTCGTGTACTGCTCCGGGAACGGCGACAGCGAGACGTTGTTCAGGACGAAGAACGTCAGACCGCGGAACAGCAGCATGCCGGCGAGGGTCACGATGAACGCCGGGATGCCGACGACGGCGACCCAGAAGCCCTGCCACACACCGATCACGACGCCGACGCCGAGGGCGGCGAGGAGGCCGACCCACCACGGCTGGTTCGAACCGATGACGAGCTGCGCGGACACGGCCCCCGTCAGGGCGACGACGGACCCGACCGACAGGTCGATGTGGCCGGCCACGATGACGATGAGCATGCCGATGGCGAGCACCAGCACGTAGGAGTACTGCAGGACGATGTTCGTGATGTTGCCCGGGCTGAGGGACAGCCCGTCGGTGAAGATCGCGAAGAACACCACCACCACGACGAACGCGATGTAGATGCCGCTCTCGCGCAGGTTCTGGGTGATCGCGACGAAGGGGTTCGCGCTGCCGGTCTTCGGCGTCGGCACGGGTTTGCTGTCCTTGGTCAGCGTGCTGCCGCTCATGCGGTGCGCTCCTGCGGGGTGAGTTCGTCGGTCGGGTGGGGGTCGGGCGCGACGGTGACGCTGCCCGCCTTGGTCATGAGGACCATGAGGCTCTCCTGGCTCGCCTCGGCGATCGGCAACTGGCCGGTGATGCGCCCGGCCGACAGCGTGTAGATGCGGTCGCAGATCCCGAGCAGCTCGGGGAGTTCGGAGGAGATGACGATGACGGCCTTCCCGGCCGCCACCAGTCGGTTGATGATCGTGTAGATCTCGTACTTCGCACCGACGTCGATGCCGCGCGTCGGCTCGTCGAGGATGAGGACCTCGGGGTCGGAGAAGATCCACTTCGACAGGACGACCTTCTGCTGGTTCCCGCCGGACAGCTTCCCGGTCAGCGCGCTGACGGTCGGAGCCTTGATGTTCATGCTCCGCTTGCTGTCCTCGGCGACCTTGATCTCCTCGTTCGCGTCGACGAAACCGCCGGAGGCGAGCTTGTCGAGCGCGGCCGCGGAGACGTTGCGCTTGATGTCGTCGATGAGGTTCAGGCCGAACTTCTTGCGGTCCTCGGTCGCGTAGGCGAGACCGTTCTTGATGGCCTCGCGCACGGACCGGGCCTGGACCTGCTTGCCGTGCAGGTACAGCTTCCCGCCGAGGTAGCGGCCGTAGCTGCGGCCGAACACGCTCATGGCCAGTTCGGTGCGCCCGGCGCCCATGAGGCCGGCGATGCCGACGACCTCGCCCGCGCGGACGCTCAGCGACGCGCCGTCGACGACGAGGCGGTCCTGGGTCGCGTGACCCACGGTCCAGTCCTCGATGCGCAGGATCTCCTCGCCCGGGTTCGACTCGCGCTCGGGGTAGCGGCTGTCGAGGTCGCGACCGACCATGCCGCGGATGATGCGGTCCTCGGTGACGGCGTCGGCGCGCATGTCGAGGGTTTCGATGGTGCGACCGTCGCGGATGATGGTCACCGAGTCGGAGATGGCCTCGATCTCGTTGAGCTTGTGCGAGATCATGATGCTCGTCATGCCCTCGTCGCGCAGCTGGCGGAGCAGGTCGAGCAGGTGCGCCGAGTCGTTGTCGTTCAGCGCGGCCGTGGGCTCGTCGAGGATGAGGAGCTTGACGTCCTTGCTGAGCGCCTTGGCGATCTCGACGAGCTGCTGCTTGCCGACACCGAGGGTGCCGATGGGCGTGGTCGGGTTCTCCGCCAGCCCCACGCGCTGCAGGAGCTTGGAGGCCTCGCCGTTGGTGCGGTTCCAGTCGATGAGACCGCCGCGACCCTTGATCTCGTTGCCCAGGAAGAGGTTCTCGGCCACCGACAGGTACGGGACGAGCGCCAGCTCCTGGTGGATGATGGCGATCCCGGCCTTCTCGCTGTCCGTGATGCCGGAGAACGTCGAGAGCTTGCCGTCGAAGTGGATCTCGCCCTCGTAGGTCCCGTGCGGGTACACCCCGGACAGGACCTTCATGAGGGTCGACTTCCCGGCGCCGTTCTCCCCGCAGATCGCGTGGACCTCACCACGACGGACCGACAGGGAGACCTCGGACAGGGCCTTGACCCCCGGGAACGTCTTGGTGATGGAGCGCATCTCGAGGATGTTCTCGGAGCGCGTGGTACGGGTGTTCTCGGTCATCGGTGAACCGTCGTCCCTCGTCGTGTTCGGGAGTTTCTCGCTGGACCGCACGAACCCCGCCCCGGGTCCGTGAGGACCCGGGGCGGGGACGGGGAAGAGGTCAGCTGGCCTTGCCGGCGTCGACCTCGGCCTGCGTGTAGTAGCCGGTGTCGACGAGGGCGCTCTTGACGTTGTCCTTCGTGACGACCTGCGACTCCAGGAGGTACGACGGCACGACCTTCACGCCGTTGTTGTACGTCTTGGTGTCGTTGGCCTCGGGCTCCTTGCCCTCGACCAGCGCGGTCGCCGCGACGACGGCCTGGTCGGCGAGCTTGCGGGTGTCCTTGAAGATCGTCGAGTACTGCACGCCGTCGTTGATGAGCTTGACGGAGGCGATCTCGGCGTCCTGACCGGTGATGACCGGCATCTTGGTGCCCGAACCGCCGTACCCGGCGTTCTGCAGCGCGGTGATGATGCCGCGGGAGATGCCGTCGTAGGGCGACAGGACGCCGTCGACCTTGCTGCCGTCGTTGTACGCGGAGGTGAGCAGGTCCTCCATGCGCTTCTGCGCGGTCTCCTGCTGCCAGCGCAGGATGGCGGCCTGGTCGATCTTCGTCTGGCCGGACTTGACCTTGAGCTTGCCGGAGTCGATGTACGGCTTGAGCGTGTCGTACGCGCCGTTCCAGAAGAACTGGGCGTTGTTGTCGTCCAACGAACCGGCGAACAGCTCGACGTTGAACGGACCGGTGGCGGTGCCCTCGGAACCGTCGGCGTTCTTCAGGCCGAGACCGGTCAGCAGCGAGGTGCCCTGCTGCACACCGACCTTGTAGTTGTCGAACGAGACGTAGAAGTCGACGTCCTTCGAACCGCGGATGAGGCGGTCGTAGGAGATGACCTTGATGCCGGCCGAGGCCGCGGAGGACAGCTGGCTCGAGAGCGCGGTGCCGTCGATCGCCGCGACGATGAGGACCTTGTCGCCCTTGGTGATCATCTGGTCGATCTGCTGCGACTGGGTCGGGATGTCGTCGTTGGCGTACTGGAGGTCGACCTTGTAGCCGGCCTTCTCCAGACCCTCCTTGACGTTCTTGCCGTCCGCGATCCAGCGCTCGGACGTCTGGGTCGGCATCGCGACACCGACGGTGATGTCACCCTTGTCGGCGGGAGCGCTGCTGCTGGCCCCGTCGGCACCGGTTCCGGCGCCGCCACCGCCGCAGGCGGCGAGGGTCAGGGCCAGGCCGGCACCGAAGACGGCAAGGGCACTGCGGCGTTTCATCACGGCGGGACTCCTCTGTACCTCGTGAACCCGCGCGGCGTCCGGCCGCGTCGGGATGGGGATGTGCGCCGTGGTGGCGCGGTTCCTGGCAGGTGGGAGTCGAGCTTCCTCGTCTCGTCGGCCACCAGCAGGTCGATCGGATGTCCCCATTGTTAGCGTTGCCAATCGGGGCCGTCAAGCGGATCACCCGGTTGCACCCAGGTTGCGCGCAGGCGGCTGTGCCCTCGGGTTCCTGGGTTACTCTGCTGGCGCGAGGACGGTGCGACGCTCCCTCGCCACCCGTCCACCGCCCGTCCTCGCCGCCGAGGGCAGGCCTGCAGGAAGTGGGACTCCCATGTCCGCCGACCGCGACGAGCGGGGCAGCAGCCCCGACGCGGAAGCGCGCGTCCCGGTCCTGGCCGACGTCGCGCAACTGGCCGGCGTGTCCCAGCAGACCGTGTCCCGCGTGGTGCGCGGCAGCCCGTCGGTGGCGCGGCGCACCCGCGAACGCGTCGAGGCGGCGATCGCCGAGGTCGGGTACCGCCCGAACGTCGCCGCCCGCACGCTCGTCACGAAGCGTTCGCACCGCATCGGCGTCGTCGCCGCCAACCCCGCCCTCTACGGGGCGGCCATGACCCTGCAGGGGATCCAGGAGGCGGCCCGGGCCACGGGGTACTCCGTCTCCCTCGTCATGCTCCCCGAGCTCACGACGTCCAGCGTCCAGGAGGCCCTCGAGGACCTGCGCGCGCAGTTCGTCGACGGGGCGATCGCCGTCGTGCCCGAGGACGAGGCCCAGGACGCGGTGAGCGCGGTCGACGCGGCCTTCCCGTGCGTGCTGGCCCCCGGCCTCGACGGGGCCGGAGTCGCCGACGCCTACTGGGCCGAGGTCGCCGCGGCGCGTGCCGCGACCGAGCACCTGCTCGACCTCGGGCACCGGACCGTCCACCACCTCGGCGGTCCGACCGACTGGGCCGAGTCCCGTGCCCGGTCCACCGGCTGGCGCACGGCTCTCGTGGAGCGGATGCGCGTCGTGCCCCGCCCCGTGCGCGGCGACTGGAGCGCCGCCTCGGGCCACGCGGCTCTCCTGCAGTTGCCGCTGGAGGAGGTCACCGCCCTCTTCGCGGCCAACGACGCCATGGCCGTCGGCGCCCTGAGCGCATTGGCGGGCAAGGGGTTGCGCGTCCCGGACGACGTGTCCGTCGTCGGCTTCGACGACGTGCCCGAGGCCGCCTACTACGCGCCTCCCCTGACGACGGTGCACCAGGACTTCGCCGAGATCGGCCGGCGGTGCGTGCGCGTGCTGCTGGGGCGGCTGCGGGACCGCGTCGTCGAAGCGGGCAGCGTCAGCCCCCAGCTCGTCGTGCGGTCCAGCACCGCTCCCCCACCCGTCCTGCGCTGAGCGACCCACCACCCCCTGCGGTGGACCGCACCGCGCAGTGGACGCACGAAGGCCCCGACCGGGGAACCGGTCGGGGCCTTCGCGTCAGCTCAGCGGAGCTCTGGGGCGGTCAGCCTCAGTTGCCGCCGGTCAGCTTCTCGCGCAGAGCGGCGAGAGCCTCGTCGGACGCGAGCGTACCCGCGGCCTCGGGGGCCTCCGAGGTGTAGGACGACGGAGCCGACGAGCTGCTGCTGCTGCTCGAGGACGAGCTGCTGCTGCTGCTCGAGGTCGTCGTGGTGACACCCTCGGCTTCGGCCTTCGCCTCGGCCTCGGCGGCCTCGGCGACCTGCTTCTTGTGCTGCTCCCAGCGCTCGTGGGCGAGGGCGTACTGCCCTTCCCACTCCTCGCGCTGGGACTCGTAGCCCTCGAGCCACTCGTTCGTCTCGGGGTCGAAGCCCTCGGGGTACTTGTAGTTCCCCTGCTCGTCGTAGTCCGCGGCCATGCCGTAGAGCGACGGGTCGAACTCTTCGCCGGCGGCGGCGAGGGACTCGGTGGCCTGCTTCAGCGACAGCGAGATCCGACGACGCTCGAGGTCGATGTCGATGACCTTGACGAAGATGTCGCTGTTGACCTGGACGACCTGCTCCGGCACCTCGACGTGGCGCTCGGCCAGCTCGGAGATGTGGACCAGGCCCTCGATGCCGTCGTCGACGCGCACGAACGCACCGAACGGGACGAGCTTGGTGACCTTGCCCGGCACGACCTGACCGATCGCGTGGGTCCGGGCGAACTGCTGCCACGGGTCTTCCTGGGTCGCCTTGAGCGACAGGGACACGCGCTCGCGGTCCATGTCGACGTCCAGGACCTCGACCGTGACCTCCTGGCCGACCTCGACGACCTCGGAGGGGTGGTCGATGTGCTTCCAGGACAGTTCGGAGACGTGCACCAGGCCGTCGACGCCGCCGAGGTCCACGAACGCACCGAAGTTGACGATCGAGGAGACGACGCCGGAACGGACCTGACCCTTCTGCAGGGTCGTGAGGAAGTTCTGGCGGACCGCGGACTGGGTCTGCTCGAGCCAGGCACGGCGGGACAGGACCACGTTGTTGCGGTTCTTGTCCAGCTCGATGATCTTGGCTTCGATCTTCTGGCCCACGTACGGCTGCAGGTCGCGGACGCGACGCATCTCGACCAGCGACGCGGGCAGGAAGCCACGGAGGCCGATGTCGAGGATGAGCCCACCCTTGACGACCTCGATGACGGTGCCCTCGACGACCTCGTCGGCTTCCTTCTTGGCCTCGATCGTGCCCCAGGCGCGCTCGTACTGAGCGCGCTTCTTGGACAGGATCAGGCGGCCTTCCTTGTCCTCCTTCTGGAGGACCAGGGCCTCGACCTCGTCGCCGACGCCCACGACCTCGTTGGGGTCGACGTCGTGCTTGATCGAGAGCTCGCGCGAGGGGATGACGCCCTCGGTCTTGTAACCGATGTCGAGGAGGACCTCGTCACGGTCGACCTTCACGATGGTGCCGGAGACGATGTCACCGTCGTTGAAGTACTTGATGGTCGCGTCGACCGCGGCAAGGAAGTCCTCAGCCGATCCGATGTCGTTGATCGCGATCTGAGGAGTGGTGCCCGCCGGCGCGGTCGTGGTGGTCGTCATGGAGGTAGGGGCTCCGTCAGGGACAGTCGTAGGTGCACGTCCGGGGGTTCCCGGCCGTCACGCGCGGCCTCGGGACCTTCGAGCTCCGGGAGGAACACCGGTGGGACCACTGGACGCGCGCTGTCCAAGACTACCGGGGAGGCCCGGGACGGGCAAAGCACCCCCGGCCCCGGCCCGGCGCGACTGACAGGATCACCGCGTGGACCCGGACCAGACCCCCCAGCCGAGCGTCGGCCGCCGCGCCGTCGGAGCCGTGGAGACCGTTGCGGCGCAACGGTCCTGGTGGGACGCCGAGGCCCCGGAGTACCACCGGGAGCACGGCGCCTTCCTGGGCGACGCCCGTCCGGGCTCGGACCTGGTGTGGGGACCGGACGGCCTGCGGGAGGCCGAGGCCCGGCTGCTGGGCGACCTGGCCGGCCGTGACGTCCTGGAGGTCGGGGCCGGGGCCGCGCAGTGCGCGCGCTGGGTGGCCGCCCACGGCGCCCGCGTCGTGGCGACCGACCTGTCGCTCGGGATGCTGCGCGAGGGCGCCGGACCGGCCCGCGCGGCGGGGGTGCCGCTCGTCCAGTGCGACGCCCGGGTGCTGCCGTTCCCGGACGCCGCCTTCGACGTCGTGTTCACGTCCTACGGGGCGCTGCCGTTCGTCGCCGACGCGGGACGCGTCCTGGCCGAGGCCGCCCGCGTCCTGCGCCCGGGCGGCCGGTTCGCGGCGAGCGTGCCGCACCCCGTCCGGTGGGCGCTGCCGGACGTGCCCGGTCCGGAGGGGCTGACGGTCACGCACTCCTACTTCGACCGCAACGCCTACGTCGAGGCCGACGAGCACGGGACCGTCACCTACGCCGAGCACCACCGCACCGTCGGGGACTGGGTGCGCCTGCTGGTCGGCGCGGGTCTCGTCGTGCGCGACCTCGTCGAACCGGAGTGGCAGTCCGGCGACGCCGTGTGGGGCGGCTGGAGCCGGCTGCGCGGGGAACTGGTCCCCGGCACGCTCGTGCTCGTCGCCGACCGCGCCTGACGGCGGTCCGGTCCCCTCAGCCGTCGTCCTCGGCCCGCGTCGCGGCGACGAGGGCGTTCGCGTGGCCGTGACCGAGGCCGTGCTCGGTCTTCAGCCACGCCACCTGCTCGGAGTGCCGCACGCCCGGGTGCCGGACGCGGTGCTCCCGCAGGAGGGCCTGCCACTCCGCCACCGGCCGGCCGTAGGTCCGCTCGATCGAGGGGAAGTAGGAGGCCGGTCCCCTGACCGACCCGCCCTCGGGGGCGCCCATCAGTGGCCCGCCTCGTGCCAGGACCGCCCGACCCCGACGGAGACGTCGAGCGGCACGGCGAGGTCGGCCGCCCCGGCCATCGTCGAGCGCACCAGCTGCTCCAGCGGTTCGCGCTCGCCGTCGGCCACCTCGAGCACGAGCTCGTCGTGGACCTGCAGCAGCAGGCGCGAGCGCAGGCCGGACTCGCGCAGGCCGCGGTCGAGGTCGAGCATCGCGACCTTGATGATGTCGGCGGCACTGCCCTGGATGGGGGCGTTGAGCGCCATCCGCTCGGCCATCTCGCGGCGCTGCCGGTTGTCGCTGGCGAGGTCGGGCAGGTAGCGGCGCCGGCCGAGGATCGTCTCGGTCCAGCCCGTCCGCCGGGCCTCGTCGACGACACCGCGCAGGTAGTCGCGCACGCCGCCGAACCGCTCGAAGTACTCGTCCATGAGGCCCTTGGCCTCCTCGGTCGAGATCTTCAGCTGGTTCGACAACCCGAACGCCGACAGGCCGTACGCGAGGCCGTAGGACATCGCCTTGATCTTGGCCCGCATCTCGGACGTCACGTCCGCGGGGGCCACGCCGAAGACGCGACTGCCGACGAACCGGTGCAGGTCCTCACCGGAGTGGAAGGCCGCGATGAGGCCCTCGTCCCCCGACAGGTGCGCCATGATCCGCATCTCGATCTGGGAGTAGTCGGCCGTCAGGAGGCACTCGTAGCCCCCGTCGGCGCTGCCCGGGCCGACGACGAAGGCCTCGCGGATGCGGCGGCCCTCCTCAGTGCGGATCGGGATGTTCTGCAGGTTCGGGTCGGTCGAGCTGAGCCGGCCCGTCGCCGCGATCATCTGCTGGTAGGTCGTGTGGATGCGGCCGTCGTCGGCCACGGACTTCTGCAGCCCCTCGACCGTCTGGCGCAGCCGCGAGGCGTCGCGGTGCTCCAGGAGGTGGGCCAGGAACGGGTGCTCGGTCTTGACGAAGAGCGCGGCGAGGGCGTCGGCGTCGGTCGTGTAGCCCGTCTTGGTGCGCTTGGTCTTCGGCATCTCCAGCTGCTCGAACAGGACGGTCTGCAGCTGCTTGGGCGATCCGAGGTTGATCTCGGTGCCGATGACCTCGTACGCCTGGGCCTGCGCCTGCGCGACCCGGTCGGCGAAGTGCTGCTCGAGGTCGCCGAGCAGACCGGTGTCGACGGCCACGCCGACGCGTTCCTGCCGCGCCAGGACGCCGACCAGCGGCAATTCGACCTCGGCCAGCAGCCGGGTACCGCCTCGCTCCTCCAGCTCGGTGGCGAGGACGCCGGCGAGCTCGGTGGTGGCCAGGGCCCGGACCATGCCCTCCTCGGCGCGCGCCTGCTGGTCACCGCCGACCGGGCCGTCGCCGCCGTCGAGGGTCAGCTGCTCGTCCGCCGGCTCCTCCGGTTGGACCGGACCGGAACCCTCCGCGCGCAGTTCGCGCTTGAGGTGCCGGACCGCGAGGTCGGCCAGGTCGTAGCTGCGCTGGTCGGGCCGGCACAGGTAGGCCGCCAGGGCGGTGTCGAAGACGACCCCCGCGAGGTCCCAGCCGCGGGCGCGCAGCGCGTGCGAGGGACCCTTGACGTCGTGCGCGACCTTGGGGCGGTCGGCGTCGGCCAGCCACGCCGCCAGCGCCTGCTCGTCGGCCGGTTCGAGCGTCACGGGGTCGATCCAGGCCGCGACGCCGTCGGCGCCGGCCAGCGCGAGGCCGGTCACCTCACCCGTCCCCCGACCCCACTCGCCCTGGACGTGCAGCCCGGTGCGACCCCCCGCGTGCTCGGTCAGCCACGGTCCGACCTCCCCGGCGAGCAGGACGGCACCGTCGACGCCGAACCCCTCCTCGGCCTCCGGTTCGGCGGACTCGAGGGTCGCGAAGAGCCGGTCGCGCAGGACGCGGAACTCCAGGCCGTCGAAGACGGTGTGCACCTCCTCGCGGTCCCAGGCACGACGCACGAGGTCCGGCACGTCCACGTCCAGCGCGAGGTCGCCGACGAGCGCGTTGAGGCGACGGTTGCGGATGACGCCGTCGAGGTGGGCGCGCAGGTTCTCCCCCGCCTTGCCCTTGACCAGGTCGGCGTTGGCGATGACCCCGTCGAGGCCGTCGTAGGCGGTGATCCACTTCGCGGCCGTCTTGGCACCCACCCCCGGGATGCCCGGGAGGTTGTCCGACGTCTCACCGACGAGGGCGGCCAGTTCGGGGTAGCGCTCCGGCGGGACGCCGTACTTCTCCTCGACGGCCTCGGGCGTCATGCGCGTCAGCTCGGAGACCCCGCGGACCGGGTACAGCACCGTGACCTCGGGCCGCACGAGCTGGAAGGCGTCCCGGTCCCCCGACGAGATGAGCACCTCGAACCCCTGCGCCACAGCGCGTTCGGTGAGGGTCGCGATGACGTCGTCGGCCTCGTACCCCTCGACCTCCACCACGGGGACGCGCAGCGCGGCCAGGACCTCCTTGACGAGGTCGACCTGCCCGCGGAACTCGTCCGGGCTCTTGGCCCGGGTGCCCTTGTACTCGGCGTAGACCTCGGTGCGGAAGGAGGCGCGGGAGACGTCGAAGGTGACGGCGAAGTGCGTCGGCTCCTCGTCCCGCAGGAGGTTGATGAGCATCGACGTGAACCCGTACACCGCGTTCGTCGGCTGGCCCGTCGTGGTGGAGAAGTTCTGCACCGGCAGGGCGTAGAAGGCCCGGTAGGCCATCGAGTGCCCGTCGATGAGCAGCAGCCGCGGCTTCGTCGGCGCGGCCTTCGCCGGGGACTTCGCGGCGGTCCTCTTGGCGGTGGGGCGGGCCGGGCTGGTCGTGCGGGATGCGGCGGGGGTCACGTCGGTCAGGGTAGTCAGCCCCTCCGACACGACCCCACGCCAGCGGTCCGTCAGCTGGCGGTCGGCACCTTCAGGCCCTCCGCCGAGCGGGCGAGCCGGGCCCGCAGCGACCGCCGCCGGGCGACGACGTCGGTCGTGTGGACGGCGGCGGCCGGACCGTCGGAGAGCCGGCGGCGCAGGACCGACAGGGAGACCGCGCGGCGGACCACGACGGGTGCGAAGCCGAGGCGGGCCAGGTAGCGCGTGTAGTCGCGGTCGCCGGGGAGCACCGTGCAGGCGATCTGGTCGGCGCCCTCGCTCTCGGCGACGTGCACGGCGCGACGCAGCAAGGCCCGGCCGACGCCGCGACGGCGCAGGCTCGGGACGACGTGCAGGTGCTCGATGCTCGGCCCGGCGCAGTTGCCCAGCGGCAGCAGCGGGGACGTCGTCAGGAGGGCGTACCCGGCCGGCTCGGCCCCGCAGAAGGCGAGGAGCACCCGCACCTCCCCGCTGGCCAGGGAGCGGACGAGGCGGGCGCGGACGCTCTCGACGGAGGCGCGCAGCTGGGCCTGGTCGAAGCGGGCGGAGGCGTACAGCTCCATGAGGACGTCGACGTCAGCGGTACCGGCGTCGCGCACTTCGACTGCAGGACGAGCCACGGGTGGATCCCCTTCCGCGCGGCGCACCTCACGGTGCGCTCGACGAAGCAGACCGGGCCCCCGCTCCGGTGGTCCCCTCGTAGGAGAGGGCGACTGCGCCGGACACTAGGGCACCGTGGCCCCCGGCGGAAGATCCCACCGCGATCGGATCGTGACCTTCACTCGGTGTGGCGAACGCTCCACAGCCTGCCACCTCTCGCCCCCACGCCAGAGGGGTCGCTGACGCATCGCACCGGACCTACCGGCGCTGCGCGTCAACGACCCCCCAGCGGGCTGTCGAGGGAGCCGCTAGACGTCGCCGCCGAGGTAGGCGGCGCGGATGGAGTCGTCCGCGGCGAGCTCGGCGCCGGTCCCGGAGCGCACCACGGTGCCGGTCTCCAGCACGTAGGCGACGTCGGAGATGCGCAGGGCCTGCGCGGCGTTCTGCTCCACCAGCAGGACGGTGGTCCCCTGCTGGTTGATCTCCACGATGATCGAGAAGATCTGCTGGATGAGCTTGGGCGCGAGACCCATGGACGGCTCGTCCAGCAGCAGCACCCGGGGCCGGCTCATGAGGGCCCGGCCGATGGCGAGCATCTGCTGCTCGCCGCCCGACATCGTCCCGGCGAACTGCGTCCGTCGCTCCAGGAGGCGCGGGAACAGCGTGAAGACCCGGTCCAGGTCCTGCTTGTACGCCGCCGTGCGGCGGTCCTTGCGGGTGTAGGCGCCCATGTCGAGGTTCTCCTCGACCGTCATCCCCACGAAGGTCCCGCGGCCCTCGGGGGCCTGGCACAGCCCGCGCGTGACGAGCTTGTGCGAGGGGACCTTGGTGATGTCCTCCCCCTCGAACACGATCGAGCCGGTCCGGACCGTGCGCAGCCCGGACACCGTCTTGAGCGTCGTCGTCTTGCCCGCGCCGTTGGCCCCGATCAGCGTCGCGATCGCGCCCTGGGGCACCGAGAACGAGACGTTGCGGATGGCCTCGATCCGGCCGTAGTTGACGCTCAGGTCGGTGACAACCAGCTGCTCGGCCGCCTGTGCCGGTGCGCTCACAGTTCCTCGTCCTCTGCGGAGAGCTGGTCGTCGTCGACGCCGAGGTAGGCGGCGATGACGGCCGGGTCGTTGCGGATGTCGGCGGGCAGGCCCTCGGCGATCTTCTTGCCGAACTCCAGCACCACGATGCGGTCGGTGACGCCCATGACCAGGCGCATGTCGTGCTCGATGAGCAGGACGGTGTTGCCGAGGTCGCGGACCCGGCGGATCAGGTCCATGAGCCGCTGCTTCTCCACGGGGTTGAACCCCGCGGCGGGTTCGTCCAGGCACAGCAGCTTGGGCTTGGTGGCCAGTGCCCGGGCGATCTCGAGCCGGCGCTGCTCGCCGTAGGACAGGTTGCGCGCCAGGTCGTCCCCGCGGTGCCCCAGCTCCATCATCTCGAGCAGTTCCTCGGCCAGCGCGTGCCCCTCACGGGTCTCGCGCCGGTGCCGCGGCAGCCGGAACAGCGAGTTCACGACCCCGGACCGGTGGTGCGAGTCCGCTCCGACGAGCACGTTCTCGCGCGCCGTCATGTTGCCGAACAACCGGATGTTCTGGAACGTGCGGGCGATGCCGAGCCGGTTGATCTGGTAGCGCTTCCGCCGCCCCAGCGGCTGGCCGTCGAAGACGACCCGCCCCTCGGTGGGCTGGTAGACGCCGGTGAGGGCGTTGAAGCACGTCGTCTTCCCGGCCCCGTTGGGACCGATCAACCCCAGGATCTCGCCCTGGCGGATGTCGAAGGAGACGTCGTTGAGCGCGACGACCCCACCGAACCGCAGGGTGACGTTCTCCATGGTCAGCAGGGGCGGGCCGAACTCGCGGGGAGCGGCGGCCGCGGTGCCCTCGGTCAGTTCAGGCACGAGCGGCCTCCTCGGTCCCTTCGAGTCGCTTGGTCACGGCGTCGGCGCGCTTGGCGCGCCGGGCACGGCGCGGGGGCAGCAGCCCTTGCGGGCGGAAGTTGGCCAGCAGCAGCAGGAGCAGCCCGAAGACCACGATGCGGAAGTCCGCGAAGTCTCGGAACCGCTCCGGCAGGTAGGCCACGACGACACCGCCGGCGATGGCACCCCAGCGGTTGCCCTGCCCGCCGATGACGACGGCGGCGAGGAACATCATCGACAGTTGGATCATGAACGAGTCGGGGTTGATCGCCCCGATGCGACTGGCGTACAGCGCACCGGACAACCCGCCGACGAACGCCCCCATGGCGAACGCGAGCAGCTTGAAGCGGAAGGTGGGGACGCCGTTGAGCTCGGCGGCCTCCTCGTCTTCGCGCGTCGCCTCCCAGGCCCGGCCGACGCGGCTGGCCTGCAGCAGCTTGTCCGCGAAGATCACGATGATGATGACGATGAGCGAGAGCCAGTAGTAGGGCACCGCGTCGAGCAGTCCGAACTTCAGGAACACCGAGCGCGCGCCCTCGCCGAGGTCGACCTTGGCCGTCGCGCCGTCCCACAGGAGACTGGGTAGGCCGAACAGCTCGGCGGACGGCGGGCGCGGAATGCCGGTGATGCCACGCGCCTGGTTCAGCCACTCCGAGTTCAGCGCGGTGATGCGGATGATTTCGCCGAACCCGAGCGTGACGATGGCGAGGTAGTCGCCACGGACACGCAGCGTGGGCGCCCCCAGCAGCAGACCGCTGGCCGTGGAGATCGTGACGGCCATGATGATGAGGACGAACCAGTTCACCTGGCCGTGCAGGGAGCCGAACACGCCGACCGTGTAGGCCCCGATCGCGTAGAACCCCACGTACCCGAGGTCCAGCAGGCCGGCGTACCCCAGCACGATGTTCAGGCCCAGGGCCACGAGGGCGTAGTTGGCGACGGTGGCGAGCACCGCCCCGAACTCGGCGTCCGGGGTCGAGACGATCGGCAGGTTCAGCAGCGGCAGGACGAAGAAGAAGACGGCGATCGCGACCCAGACGAGGATCTGGACCGGCCGGGGCAGCTCGACCCAACGGTCGGCGAAGGACCGGCGGGCCGGGGCCTTCGTGGTGGCGGTGTGGGTGCTCATGCGCGGGCCTTCCCGAGGGACTCACCGAGGATGCCGGTGGGGCGGAACAGCAGGACCACGACGAGCAGCAGGAACGACACGACGTCCTTCCAGGAGGACTCCAGCCCGAACAACGTGGCGTAGTTCTCCACGAGCCCCAGGACGAGACCGCCGACGAGCGCGCCGCGAATGTTCCCGATGCCGCCGAGGACCGCCGCCGTGAACGCCTTGATCCCGAGGATGAAGCCGACGTTGTACCGGGTCACCGGGATGTGGATGAGGTACAGGACCGCCGCCGCACCGGCCATGAGACCGCCGATGAAGAACGTCAGCTGGACGACCTGCTTCTGGTTGACCCCCATGAGCGCTGCCGCCTCGGGGTCCTGGGACACCGCGCGGACCCCGCGCCCCAGCCGCGACCGGGACACGAACTGGTCCAGCGCGATCATCATGAGGACGGCGCCGACGAGGACGATGAGCTGGTTGCTGCGGATCTCGAACCCGCCGGCCGACAGCACCGTCACGTTCGGCAACGGGTTGACGAAGGCGGTGTTCTCACGAGCCTGCCGGAGGTACGGGGCCAGCACACCGTCGAGCCCCACCCATCCGGCGACTCGATCACGCAGCCCCATGAGCTCGGACAACATGAACGAGGCGCCGATCGCGGAGATGAGGGCCACCAGGGGCGGCGCCTTCTTCTCCCGCAGGCGGCGGTAGGCGACGCGCTCCACGACGAGCGCTACACCACCGCTGACGGCCATGGCCACGACCAGGGCGACGAGGAGGAGGCCGACGGCCGCCGGCCAGGCCATGTTCGGCCGGGACCCGAGGAACGTCATGGCCCAGACGGCACCGAAGCTGCCCCACATGAAGACTTCGGAGTGGGCGAAGTTGATGAGCCGTAGGACGCCGTAGACAAGCGTGTAGCCGAGCGCGAACAGGGCGTAGATCGCGCCGATCACCAGACCCGTGAAGGTCAGGTCGAGGAACGTGGACAGGGGAACCACCCGGTGTGAGGTGAACTGACGGGGAGGGGACGTGGGACGGCCCCACCCGCCGGGGGCGGATGGGGCCGTCAGAGGGTCAGGAGTTGATCTCCTGGTCGGCCACGATCTTGCCGCCGTCGACCTTGTAGGCCCAGACGCTGACCGAGCTCGGCTCGCCCTTGTCGTCGAACTTCAGCTGCTTCGTCACGCCCGGCTTGTCGTAGGTCTTGACGTAGGACAGCAGGTCCTCGCGGGTGACCTTGCCCTCGGAGATCCCGTCGAGCAGGATCTTCGCGGCGTCGTAGCCCTCGGCCGAGTACGTCGCCGGCGCCGTGTTGTACGCCTTGGTGTAGTCCTCGACGAAGGAACCCTCGGCCTTGTCCGGCGGCAGGCACGGGCAGGTCAGGTACGCGCCGTTGGCGGCGTCCGTGCCGGCGGCCGTGACGAGGCCGTCGTCCTTGGCGCCGTCGTCGCTGATGAAGGCGACCTGGTCGTTGGACAGGCCCGCGTCGCGCATCTGCTTGACCAGCAGACCGGCCTCGGCGTAGTACCCGCCGAAGAACACCGCGTCCGCCCCCGAGGCGCGGATGTCGGCCACGACGGCGGAGAAGTCCGTCTGGCCCTTCTGGACGGTGTTGTCCTTGACGTCGGCCGCACCGAGGTCCTTGCGGACGATGTCCGCCAGACCCTTGCCGTACTCGGAGGAGTCGTCGACGACGTAGACCTTCTGCTTCTTCAGCGTGCCGGTGATGAACTTCGCGGCGGCCGGGCCCTGCGTGGCGTCGTTGCCCAGGACACGGAAGAACGTCTTCCACCCGTTCTCGGCCAGCGACGGGTTCGTGGCGGAGGGGGTGATGTGCACCAGGTTCACCTCGGGGTCTGCGAAGACCTTGTCGGCGACCTTGGACTCGCCGGAGAACGCGGGGCCGACGATGCCGACCAGCTTCGTGTTGCTCGCGGCCTTCTGCGCCAGACCCTGCGCCTGGTTCTGGTCGCCCTGCGAGTCATAGGGCTCGAGCTTGACCTGGCACGCGCCGGACTTCTGGTTGTGCTGGTCGACGGCGAGCTTCACGCCGTTGTCGATGTTCACACCGAGGTTGGCGTCCGGGCCGGTGAGGGCACCGAAGAAACCGATGCTGATGCCGTCCGGGCAGCTGCCGCCGGACGAACCGGCGCTCGACCCCGACGACGTGTCGTCCCCACCGGTGGTGCCGCACGCGGCGAGCAGGAGGGCGGCCGCCGCGGCGGGGGCCGCGAGTTTGACGATGGAGCGCACTGGGCTTGTCCTCCTGGAGGAGAGGGCACGAGACCACGCGCCACGGCGCGCGTTCCCGTCAGCGCCACCCGGGAGCGGTGGAGCCGTGGTGAACACTAGGGGGCGTCCGGCGCGTTCGGGTGGATTCGGTGCGCGACTTCATCGGGTCGTTACACAGATCGGCCACTGGAGAACCTCTGAACTGCGCAGATGGACCGCCTCAGCACGCTCCGGAAGCGCACCGGGACGACGACGGCCCCGCACCGACGTGGGTGCGGGGCCGTCGCGGAGCGGTGGGGCCGGGTCAGCCGCGGTCGTCGCCCGCACTGATGACGGTGTTGGCGACCTCGCGCATGGTGAGGCGCTTGTCCATCGACGTCTTCTGGATCCAGCGGAACGCCTCGGGTTCGGTCATGCCGAACTGGGTCTGCAGCTTGGACTTCGCGCGGTCGACGAGCTTGCGCGTCTCGAAGCGGTCGGCGAGGTCGGCCACCTCGTCCTCGAGCGCCATGATCTGCTGGTAGCGGCTCACCGCGATCTCCACGGCGGGCAGCAGGTCGGCCGACGTGAACGGCTTCACGACGTAGGCCATCGCCCCGGCGTCGCGGGCGCGCTCGACGAGTTCGGCCTGCGAGAACGCGGTGAGGAGCACGACGGGGGCGATGCGCGCCTTGGCGATGCGCTCCGCCGCGGAGATGCCGTCCAGGACGGGCATCTTGATGTCCATGACCACGAGGTCGGGCTTGTGCTCCTCGGCGAGGGCGACGGCCTGCTCGCCGTCCCCGGCCTGACCCACGACGTCGTAGCCGGCCTCGGTGAGCATCTCGACGATGTCGAGACGGATGATGGCCTCGTCCTCCGCGACGACCACCCGACGAGTGGTCGTGGCGGAAGCGGCGGTGGTGTCGGCAGTGTTCGTCACGCGGGCATCCTAGTCGGTGGCCGTCCTGGCGCACACCGCCCTACTACTCCTCGTCGTCCCAGGGGCGGCACCGACGACTGCCCCGGTCCTTGTAGGGTGATCCGCACGCGCCCTGGTAGCCCAACCGGCAGAGGCAATCGACTCAAACTCGATCCAGTGTGGGTTCGAATCCCACCCAGGGCACCGAGCACGACGACGAAGAGCCCCGGAGCACCAGCTCCGGGGCTCTTCGCGTGTCCAGGGGTCAGGCGTAGGCGCTGGAGACCCCGGCGGTCGCGTCGCCGATGCGGTGCACGCGCACGGCGTTCGTCGACCCGACGATCCCGGGCGGGGCGCCGGCGACGATGACGACGAGGTCGCCGACGGCGCACGCGCCCATCTCCTGCAGGCGGCGGTCGACCTCCTTGACCATCTCGTCGGTCGTGGAGATGAACGCGGCGTACTGCGAGTTCACGCCCCACGACAGTGCCAGGCGGCGGCGCGTCGTCTCCTCGGCCGTGAAGGCCACGAGGGGGATCTCCGCGCGCAGGCGCGAGAGGCGGCGCGCGGAGTCGCCGGACTGGGTGAAGGTGACGAGCAGCTTCGCGTCGAGCTGCTTGCCGATCTCCGAGGCCGCCAGCGTGATGGCGCCGCCCTTGGTGTGCGGGACGGTGCCCAGGGCCGCGATGCGGTCCGCGCCGTGGGTCTCGGTGTTCTCGATGATGCGGGCCATCGTCCGCACCGCCTCGAACGCGAAGGCACCGACGCTCGTCTCACCCGAGAGCATGAGCGCGTCGGCGCCGTCGAGGACGGCGTTGGCGCAGTCGGAGGCCTCGGCGCGCGTCGGGCGCGGCGCGGTGATCATCGACTCGAGCATCTGGGTCGCGACGATGACCGGCTTGGCCTGGCGGCGGGCCAGCTCGATGGCGCGCTTCTGGACGAGCGGCACCTCCTCGAGCGGCAGCTCCACACCGAGGTCGCCACGGGCGACCATGATCCCGTCGAAGGCCGCGACGACCTCGCGGAGGTTCTCCACGGCCTGCGGCTTCTCGACCTTGGCGATGACGGGGACGGTGATGCCCTCCTCGTCCATGATCGCGTGCACGTCGTCCGCGTCGGCCGCCGAGCGGACGAAGGACAGGGCGATCATGTCGACCCCGAGGCGGAGGGCGAAGCGGAGGTCCTCGACGTCCTTCTCCGACAGCGCGGGCACGCTGACGGCCACGCCGGGCAGGTTGATGCCCTTGTTGTTGCTGACGGGCCCAGGGACCGTGACCTTCGTGACGACGCGGGGGCCGTCGAGGGCGGTGACCTCGAGGCCGACCTTGCCGTCGTCGATGAGGATCCGGTCCCCCACCCCGACGTCACCCGTCAGGCCCTTGTAGGTCGTGGAGCACACGTCCTTGGTGCCGACGACGTCCTCGGTGGTGATCGTGAAGACGTCACCGACGGCGAGGGCGTGCGGGCCGTCGGCGAACTTCCCCAGGCGGATCTTCGGACCCTGCAGGTCCGCGAGGATGGCGACGGACCGCCCGGTGGCCTCGGCGGCGGCGCGCACCCCCTCGAAGTTCGCCCGGTGGTCGTCGTGCGAGCCGTGGCTCAAGTTCAACCGGGCGACGTCCATCCCGGCGTCCACCAGTGACCGCAACCCTTCGGGACCGGCCACAGCGGGCCCGAGGGTGCAGACGATCTTCGCTCTGCGCATGCCCCGACCCTATTGCGCCCGGGCCCGCTCCCGGTGCGCGGGGCACGCCGAACCTCCGACGGTCACCGGATCGTCACCCGCGAGCCGCCCACCGGAGGGGGTGGCCCGACGTGCGCGGCCCTGCCGCCCCCACCACCATGACGGCGTGAGCACGCACGAACCGCAGCACGACGACAGCCGGCCGCCGGCGCAGGACCTCGACTTCGAGCACGAGGTCGACGACATGACCCAGGAGTCCCTCGACCACGAGTACGCCGTCTACGTGCGGTTGCACGACGTGGGCGACTGGCCGCAGGACGCCCTCGCCGGGCTGCTCGCGGACCTGCACGCGGCGCACCCCCGCCTCGAGCGGGCCCTCGCGGACGCCCCGGAGCACGACCCGCGCCGCGACGTCGTCATCAGCGTCGACGGAGACGGCCTGGACGCGGAGGGGGCCGCCCAGCACGCCCTGGGGCGTGTCACCGCCGCCGCGTCGGCCCGCGGGCTCACCGGGCACGGCGCCGAGGTCACGGTGCTGTCGGACGAGGCCGTGTGGACCTACGACCGCGACGAGGTCGCCCGCTGGTAGGCGCCCCAGCACCGGACGCAGGAGGGGGTGGGCACCGGCCGGTGCCCACCCCCTCCTGCGTCGGTCCGCTCAGGCGGTCAACGGCACCGCGTCGGCACGGATGGGCGACGGCAGTGCCGTGTCGCCCATGAGGAACTCGTCGACGGCCGCGGCGCACGCCCGGCCTTCGGCGATGGCCCAGACGATGAGCGACTGCCCGCGCCCGGCGTCGCCGGCGACGAAGACGCCCGGCGTCCCCGTCGCGTAGCCCGGCGTGCGGGTGAAGCGCGTCCGCGCGTCCGCCTCCAGGCCCAGCTGCCCGACGAGGCCGCCGTGCTCGGGGCCCGCGAAGCCGATCGCCAGCAGCACGAGCTGGGCCGGGATGTCGTGCTCGGTCCCCTCGACGGGCGTCCAGACGCCGTCGACCTTCGTCACCTCGACGAGGCGCAGGCCGCTGACGCGGCCGTCCTCGCCGACGAAGGCCCGCGTGGAGGCCGAGAACTTCCGCTGCCCGCCCTCCTCGTGGGAGGAGGACACCGAGAAGACCTTCGGCATGGTCGGCCACGGTTCGTGCTCGGGCCGGTCCTCGGGCGCCATCGGGTAGATGTCGAGCTGCGTGACGGACTTCGCGCCCTGGCGCAGCGCCGTGCCGTAGCAGTCCGACCCGGTGTCGCCGCCGCCGATGACGACGACGTCGAGCCCTTGAGCATCGATGTACTCCGCCGGGGGCTCCTGGCCCACGGCCACCCGGTTCGTGGGGGGCAGGTACTCCATGGCCTGGTGGATGCCGACCAGGTCGCGACCGGGCAGCTCCACCTCGCGCCACTGGGTGGCGCCCGTGGCGACGACGACCGCGTCGAAGCGCTCGCGCAGCTGCTCGCCCGTGATGTCCGCGCCGATGTCCACGCCGGCGCGGAACCGGGTGCCCTCGGCCTCCATCTGCGCGAGGCGGCGGTCGAGGACGGCGCGCTCCATCTTGAACTCGGGGATGCCGTAGCGCATGAGCCCGCCGATCGCGTCGTCCCGCTCGTAGACGACGACGGTGTGCCCGGACCGCGTGAGCTGCTGGGCGGCGGCGAGACCGGCCGGGCCGGAACCCACGACCGCGACCGTCTTGCCCGTGAGGCGCTCGGGCACCTGCGGGGTGATCCAGCCCGCCTCGGCGGCGTTCTCGGCGATCATCACCTCGACCTGCTTGATGGTGACCGGCGGCTGGTTGATGCCGAGGACGCACGCCGACTCGCACGGAGCCGGGCACAGCTTCCCGGTGAACTCCGGGAAGTTGTTGGTGGCGTGCAGTCGCTCGATGGCCTCGCGCATGTCACCGCGGCTGACCAGGTCGTTCCACTCGGGGATGAGGTTCCCCAGCGGACACGCGCTGTGGCAGAACGGGATGCCGCAGTCCATGCAGCGACCGGCCTGGCGCTGCAACTGCTGCTGGTCCTGCTTCTCGTACACCTCGCGCCAGTCCATCAGGCGCAGCGGGACGGGACGGCGGGGCGGCAGTTCCCGCTCGCGGACCTTCAGGAACCCCCGGGGGTCAACCATGCGAAGCCTCCATGATGCGGGTGAGCACGGCGTCGGAGTCCGGTTCCAGACCGTCGGAGACGGCCTGGGCGCGGACCTCGAGCACACGGGCGTAGTCCCGCGGGACGATCGTCGAGAAGCGCTGCCGCGCAGCCCCCCAGTCGGAGAGGAGCTTCGCGGCGACGGTGGAGTCGGTGTTGTCGCGGTGCTCGACCAGCAGGCGGTGGACCCGCGCGGCGGCCTCGTCGTCCAGCGGGACGACGTCGACCATGTCGCGGTTGACGCGGGACTCCTTGAGGTCGAGCACGTGGGCGAAACCGCCCGACATGCCCGCGGCGACGTTGCGGCCGACGCGGCCGAGGACGACGACCTCGCCACCGGTCATGTACTCCAGGGCGTGGTCGCCCACCCCCTCGACCACGGCGGTGGCGCCGGAGTTGCGGACGCAGAACCTTTCGCCCACCTCACCACGCAGGAAGAGCTTGCCGCTGGTGGCGCCGTAGGCGATGACGTTGCCCGCCACGATGTCGCGGTCGCGCGAGGCCGTCGAGGGGTCGGGCCGCACGACGACCGTGCCCCCGGACAGGCCCTTGCCGACGTAGTCGTTGGCGTCGCCGAGCAGCCGCAGCGTGATGCCGCGAGGCAGGAAGGCGCCGAAGGACTGCCCGGCCGACCCCGTGAGGGTGACGTCGACCGTGCCGTCGGGCAGGCCCTCCTCGCCCCACTTCTTCGTCAGCTCGTGCCCGAGCAGCGTCCCGACGGTGCGGTTGACGTTGCGGACGGGCAGCTCGATGCGCACCGGGGTGCCGCTGACGAGGGCGTCGGCCGCGCGCTCGATGAGGACGTGGTCCAGCGCCTTCTCCAGACCGTGGTCCTGCGTCTGGGAGCGGTACAGCGTCGAACCCTCGGGGCCCTTGGGGGCGTGCAGCACCGGCGACAGGTCGAGCCCGGACGCCTTCCAGTGCGCGACGGCCCGGCGGGTGTCGAGGACCTGGACCTGGCCGACGGCCTCCTCGATCGAGCGGAAGCCGAGCGAGGCGAGCAGTTCGCGCACCTCCTGGGCCACGAACTCGAAGAAGTTCACGACGTACTCGGCCTTGCCGGTGAAGCGTGCGCGCAGCTCGGGGTTCTGCGTCGCGACGCCGACCGGGCAGGTGTCCAGCTGGCAGACGCGCATCATGATGCAGCCCGAGACGACGAGCGGAGCGGTGGCGAAGCCGAACTCCTCCGCGCCGAGCAGCGCGGCGATGACGACGTCGCGGCCCGTCTTGAACTGCCCGTCGACCTGCACGGTGATGCGGTCGCGCAACCCGTTGACGACGAGGGTCTGCTGGGTCTCGGCCAGGCCGAGCTCCCAGGGACCGCCGGCGTGCTTGAGGCTCGTCAGCGGGGCGGCACCGGTCCCGCCGTCGGCCCCGGAGATGAGGACGACGTCGGCCTTGGCCTTCGACACACCCGTCGCGACCGTGCCGACCCCGACCTCCGAGACCAGCTTCACGTGGACCCGGGCGGCCGGGTTCGCGTTCTTCAGGTCGTGGATGAGCTGGGCGATGTCCTCGATCGAGTAGATGTCGTGGTGCGGCGGCGGCGAGATGAGGCCGACACCGGGCGTGGAGTGCCGCGTCTTGGCGATGTTCGGGTACACCTTGTGGCCCGGCAGCTGCCCGCCCTCACCGGGCTTGGCGCCCTGGGCGACCTTGATCTGCAGGTCGGTGGCCGAGCTGAGGTAGTTGCTCGTGACGCCGAAGCGGCCCGAGGCGATCTGCTTGACCTTCGAGGTGCGCTCGGGGTCGTAGAGGCGCTCGACGTCCTCGCCGCCCTCCCCCGAGTTCGACCGGCCGCCGAGGCGGTTCATCGCGACCGCGAGGACCTCGTGCGCCTCCTGGGAGATGGAGCCGTAGCTCATCGCGCCCGTGGAGAAGCGCTTGACGATCTCGCTGACGGGTTCGACCTCGTCGAGCGGAACCGGTTCGCGGGTGCCCTTCTTCAGCTGCAGCAGACCGCGCAGCGTCATGAGGCGCTCGGACTGCTCGTCGACGCGGGAGGTGTACTTGCGGAACAGGGCCTCGTTGCGCTGCCGGGTGGAGTGCTGCAGCTGGAAGACCGTCTCGGGGTCGAACAGGTGCGGTTCGCCCTCGCGGCGCCACTGGTACTCCCCGCCCGTCTCCAGGCGGCGGTGCGCGCGTTCCTGCCCCTCGACGGGGTAGGCCAGGCGGTGGCGCTGCGCGACCTCCTCGGCGAGCACGTCGAGGCCGACGCCGCCGAGGCGGGACGTGGTGGCCGTGAAGTACTCGTCGACGAGGGTCTGGGACAGGCCGATGGCCTCGAAGACCTGCGCACCGCGGTACGAGGCGACCGTGGAGATGCCCATCTTGGACATGACCTTCAGGACGCCCTTGCCGAGCGCCTTGATGAGGTTCCTCACCGCGGTCTGCGCGTCGACCGTCGTGATGACCTGGTGGCGGACGAGGTCCTCGACCGTCTCCATGGCCAGGTACGGGTTGATGACGGCCGCGCCGTAGCCGATGAGCAGCGCGACGTGGTGCACCTCGCGGACGTCACCGGCCTCGACGACCAGACCGACCTGCGTGCGCAGCTTCTGGCGCACGAGGTGGTGGTGCACGGCCGCGGTGAGCAGCAGCGACGGGATCGGCGCGTACTCGGCGTTGGAGTCGCGGTCGGAGAGCACGACGAAGACGGCGCCGTCGGCGATGGCGCGCGAGACCTCCGCGCGGATCTCCTCGATGCGGCGGGCCAGCTCGGCTCCCCCGCCCGCGACGCGGTACAGGCCCTTGACCACGAGGGTCGTGCGGCCCGGGTTCCGCCGGTCGCGGTCGATGTGGACGATCTTGGCGAGCTCGTCGTTGTCGATGACCGGGAACGGCAGCACGAGCTGGTGGCAGTGCGCCGCCGACTCCGACAGCGCGTTCTGCTGCGGGCCCGTCGTCGTGATGAGCGAGGTGACGAGCTCCTCGCGGATGGCGTCCAGCGGCGGGTTCGTCACCTGCGCGAAGAGCTGGGTGAAGTAGTCGAAGAGCATCCGCGGACGCGTGGACAGCACGGCGAGCGGGGTGTCCGAGCCCATGGAGCCGATCGGCTCGGCGCCGGCGCGGGCCATCGGCGCGAGGATGAGCCGCAGCTCCTCCTCGGTGTATCCGAAGGTCTGCTGGCGACGGGTCACCGAGGCGTGGCTGTGCACGATGTGCTCGCGCGGGGGCAGCTCGTTGAGGTGGACGACGTTCTTCAGCCACTCGCCGTAGGGCTGCGCGGCGGCCAGCTCGGCCTTGATCTCCTCGTCGTCGACGATGCGGCCCTTGGCCGTGTCGACGAGGAACATCTTGCCGGGGGCGACGCGGCCGCGGGCCACGACCGAGGCCGGGTCCAGCTCGAGCACGCCGGCCTCGGAGGCCAGCACGACGAGGCCGTCGTCGGTGACCCAGTACCGCGAGGGGCGCAGCCCGTTGCGGTCCAGGACACCGCCGATGACGGTGCCGTCGGTGAAGGTGAGGTTGGCCGGGCCGTCCCACGGCTCGGAGAACATCGAGTGGAACTCGTAGAAGGCCCGGCGGGCCGGGTCCATCTCGGCGTTGTTCTCCCAGGCCTCCGGGATCATCATCAGCACCGCGTGCGGCAGCGACCGGCCCGCGAGGTGCAGCAGCTCGAGGACCTCGTCGAAGGAGGCCGAGTCGGAGCCCTCGGTGGCGCAGATGGGCCCGAGGCGCTGCACGTCGCCGGGGATGAGCGGGGTGCTCATCGTCGACTCGCGCGCCGCGGTCCAGTTGCGGTTGCCCTTGACCGTGTTGATCTCGCCGTTGTGGGCGATCGTCCGGAAGGGGTGCGCCAGCGGCCAGCTCGGGAACGTGTTCGTCGAGAAGCGCGAGTGGACCAGACCCAGCTCGGACGTGAAGCGCCGGTCGGACAGGTCGGGGAAGAACGGCTCGAGCTGACCGGTCGTGAGCATGCCCTTGTAGACCATGGTCCGGGCCGACAGCGACGGGAAGTACACGCCGAGGTCGCGCTCGGCGAGCTTGCGCAGGACGTAGACGCGGCGGTCGAGGTCGACGCCCCTCTCCAGCGGGCGCAGCCCGTCGGTGCGGGTCGCGACGAAGAGCTGCGCGAAGAACGGCATGCACGCACGGGCCTGGGCCCCCACGAGGTCGGCCGTCACGGGCACGTCGCGCCAGCCGAGGACGTCGAGGCCCTCGGCCTCGGCGATCTCCTCGATGCGGGCGACGGCCTCGGCGCGCTCGGCCTCGTCGACCGGCAGGAAGGCGTTCCCGACGGCGTAGGCGCCCTTGGCGGGCAGCTCGACACCCTGCTCGGCCATCACGGAGCGCAGGAACTCGTCGGGGACCTGGGTGAGGATGCCCGCACCGTCGCCGGTGTTGGCCTCGGCGCCGACGGCTCCGCGGTGGTCGAGGTTGCGCAGGGCCGTGAGGGCGTGCTCGACGATGTCGTGGCCGGCCTCACCGCGCATGGTGGCGACGAAGGCGACGCCGCAGGCGTCCTTCTCGTTCGCGCGGTCGTACAGTCCGGCGTTGTCCGGGAAGCTCGTGAAGGGCAGCGGGCGGACCTGCTGGCCGGGGCGCGACGCAGCGTGGAGGGACGTGTGAGGCGACATGCAGTGCACCGTCCTGAAGAGAGAGGTCCAGGACCTCGGTGGACAGGGGGTCTCTCGACGGGTCTCCTCGAGGGGCGCCCGGGCGGGCGGATCTCGGTGAGCCGGGTCAGTCTCTTCGAGATGAGGCTCGCGCCTGGGGGGCGCGCACCACGAACGGGAGGCGGCGCTGGCCCACGTTCACCTCACTGTAACGCGCGTGGTGCCGTGCTCACGTGCACTGGACCATCACACCGGGGTCGAGGTTCGGTCACGACTCCCGCACGTCCGGCCGCGTGTCGCGGTCCGGTGAGGGGCGATCAGCACGGGCGGTGACGGTCGGTCCGCCGGGCTGGCTCGCAGCGTCACCGTCCGGGCTGGTGGCCGTCGGCGACTGCAGGGAATCTACCCGCTCCAGCACGTCGTCCCGACCAGCATTGACCCTGCGTGACCGGAGGAAAGCTGCGAGTGCGATGAGGAAGATGATCCCCGCGACCCACTGGTTCACCCGCAGGCCCAGGATGTGGTTCGCGTCGTCGATGCGCAGGGCCTCGAAGACCGAACGCCCCACGCAGTAGAGGGCGACGTAGGCGAAGAACGACTGCCCGTGCCGCAGCGACCAGCGCCGGTCGGCCAGGACGATGACGGCCGCGACGAGCAGGCACCACAGCGACTCGTAGAGGAACGTCGGGTGGAACGTGCCGAGCACCTCGGGGTTGCCCTGCGCGTCGAGGACCGCCCGGCCCGTCGACTCGTCCCAGCGGTGGACCGTCAGGGCCCAGGGCACGTCGGTGGCCCGGCCGTACAGCTCGTTGTTGAACCAGTTCCCCCACCGGCCGGCCGCCTGCGCGACGAGCAGGCCCGGCGCCATGGCGTCGGCCAGCGGGAGGAAGCGGTACCCCGCACGGCGGCAGGCGATCCAGGCGCCGAGCGCCCCACCGGCGATGGCACCCCAGATGCCGAGGCCGCCCTCCCACACGTAGAGCGCGCGGACCGGGTCCCCGCCCTCGCCGAAGTAGGCCTGCGGGGAGGTCACCACGTGGTAGAGCCGGGCGCCGACGACGCCCAGCGGCACGGCCCAGACGGCGACGTCGAGGACGAAGTCCTCGCGCCCGCCCTTGGCCCGCCAGCGGCGCTCGGCGATGAGGACGCCGAGGACGATGCCGAGGACGATGCACAGCGCGTACGCCCGGACCGGGACGGGTCCCAGGTGCCAGACGGCGACCGTCGGGCTGGGGATGGCGGTGGCGAAGGCCCCCACGGCGGCGGCGGTCACGACGTCTTGGTCGCTGCGGCGACGGCCTGCGCCACGGCGGTGACCGGGTCCGAGCCGAGCAGGTCCTGCGTCGGGATCTCCTGCTTCTGGCCGCCCTCGGGGGTGACCGTCACCGTCGGGGTGCCCGAGACGCCGTTCTCCTTCATCGAGTCCTCGATGGAGTCGACGTAGTCGCGGTAGGCGTGGCCCTCGTAGGCGCTCTGCCACTTCGCCAGGTCCGCCACCCCGGCCTGCTGGGCGAAGTCGCGCAGCTGGGCGTCGGTGTAGCCGGCGCCCTCCTGGGCGGGCTGGTTGGCGAAGACGACCTTGCTGAACTGTGCGAACCGGCCCTGCGCGTCGGCGGCCGCGGCAGCCTCGGCGGCGCGCTGGGAGCTGTCGTTGCCGAGGTTGCCGTCGAGGAAGGTCAGCGTGTGGACGACGACCTTGGCCTTGCCGTCCGCGGCCAGCGCGACGACGGAGTCGCCCGCAGCCGTCTCGAACTCCTTGCAGTACGGGCACTGGTAGTCGATCCAGACGTCCAGCGTCGGCACCCCCGCGGCGGGGGTGCCGGGCAGCACGTACCCGGCGCCCTTGGCCCCCGCGCTCGGCGGGACGACCTGGGCCGCCAGCGGGACGTCGTCCTTGCGCGAGCGGTCGATGACGACCACCACGACCGCCACGATGGCGAGCACCACGACGACGGCGATGCTGATGAGCAGCACGCGCCGGCTGCGTTCACGGGCGAGCTCGCGCTGGCGCAGTGCGGCGGCCTTGGCCCGCCGCGCCTCGCGCGCGTCCTCCGCCTGACCGGCTCGCGCCGGGTGGCCGCCGGGCTTCTTGGTGCTCAACGCTCGTTCTCCTCCGCGGGGGTGCTCGTCAGGACCGGGCTCGGACGCCGGCGGCCAGCTGTTCGGCCAGCTCCCCGACGGCCTTGGCCCCGGCGGCGGCCGAGTCCGCGTCCAGCAGGCGCTGGACGAACGCGGACCCGACGATGACGCCGTCGGCGTACCCGGCGACCTCGGTGGCCTGCGCCGGGGTGGACACGCCCAGCCCCACGCAGACCCGCTCGGCACCGGCGGCCCGGGTGCGCCGGACGAGTTCGGCGGCACCCACGCCCACCGTCGCACGCGTCCCTGTGACCCCCATCAACGACGCCGCGTAGACGAACCCGCGGCTCGCGCGCACGGTCTTCTCCAGGCGGACGTCGGTGGAGCTGGGCGCGACGAGGAAGACGCGCTCGAGGTCGTGGTCCTCGCTCGCCTGCAGCCAGCCCGCGGCCTCGTCGGGGATGAGGTCGGGGGTGATGAGCCCGGCGCCCCCGGCGTTGGCCAGGTCGGTGGCCCACCGGTCGACGCCGTAGCGGTCGACGGGCGGCCAGTACGTCATCACGAGGACGGCGGCCCCGGTCGAGGCGACCTCCTCGACGGCGCGCAGGACGTCCGCGGGCCGGGTGCGGTTGGCCAGGCAGACCTCGGCGGCCCGCTGGATCGTCGCGCCGTCCATCGTCGGGTCGGAGTAGGGGAACCCCAGCTCGACGACGTCGGCTCCGCCGGCGACGGCCGCCTTGGCCGCCGCGATGGACCCGTCGACGTCGGGGTAGCCCACGGGCAGGTACGCCACGAGGGCGGCGCGGCCCTCGGCCGTCGCCGCGTCGACGGCGGCCGCCGCGGTCCGCGTCCCGGTGGGTGCGGGGCTCTGCAGTTCGGTGCTCACCAGCCGGAACCTTCCGTGTCCTCGGGCGCGTCCGCGACCCGTTCGACCTCCGAGGCGACGAGGTCGGCGTCGCTGACGAGCCCGAACCACCGGGCCGCCGTGTCCACGTCCTTGTCCCCGCGCCCGGACAGGCTGACGAGGATCGTCGCGTCCGGACCGAGCTCCTTGCCGAGGTCGAGGGCACCCGCGAGGGCGTGCGCGCTCTCGATGGCCGGGATGATCCCCTCGGTGCGGCACAGCAGCCGGAACGCGTCCATGGCCTGCGTGTCCGTCACCGGGTGGTACTGCGCCCGGCCGCTGGCGGCCAGCCACGAGTGCTCGGGACCGACGCCCGGGTAGTCCAGGCCCGCCGAGATGGAGTGCGACTCGACCGTCTGGCCGTCCTCGTCCTGCATGACGAACTGCCGCGCGCCCTGGAAGACACCCGCCGCACCGGCGGAGATGGGGGCCGCGTGCCGGCCCGTCTCCACCCCGTCGCCACCGGCCTCGTAGCCGTGCAGCGCGACGTCGGGGTCGTCGAGGAAGGCGTGGAAGATGCCGATGGCGTTGGAGCCGCCGCCGACGCAGGCCGCGACCGCGTCGGGCAGCCGGCCGGTCAGGTCGAGGACCTGCTGACGCGCCTCGATCCCGACGATGCGCTGGAAGTCGCGCACGAGGACGGGGAACGGGTGCGGCCCCGCGACCGTGCCAAACGCGTAGTGCGTGCTGTCCACCGAGGAGACCCAGTCGCGGAACGCCTCGTTGACGGCGTCCTTGAGCGTGCGGCTGCCGGCCGTGACGGGGACGACGGTCGCGCCGAGCAGACGCATCCGGGCGACGTTGAGGGCCTGCCGCCGGGTGTCCTCCTCGCCCATGTAGACGACGCACTCCAGCCCCATGAGGGCCGCGGCGGTGGCCGTCGCGACGCCGTGCTGGCCGGCACCCGTCTCGGCGATGATCCGGTGCTTGCCCATGCGCTTGGTGAGCAGCGCCTGGCCCAGCACGTTGTTGATCTTGTGCGATCCGGTGTGGTTGAGGTCCTCGCGCTTGAGGATGACCCGCGCGCCACCGGCGTGGGCGGCGAAGCGCGGGACCTCGGTGAGGATGCTCGGCCGTCCGGAGTACGTGCGGTGCAGCTCCGCGAGCTCGGCGAGGAAGCCGGGGTCGCTCATCGCGGCGGTGTGCGCGGCGTCGATCTCGTCGAGCGCGGCCACGAGGGCCTCGGGGACGAACCGTCCGCCGAAGGCGCCGAAGTACGGCCCGCGCTCGCCGCTGAAGGAGCGGCCGGAGGTGGTGAGGGGCGTCTCGGAGGTGGTCACGGGCGCACCGCCTGCACGGCCGGGTGCGCACCCGCGGCCACGAGGTCGGCCACCGCACGGCGCGGGTCGTCGCCCTTGACGAGCGTCTCCCCCACCAGGACGGCGTCGGCGCCCGCACGGGCGAACTCGACGACGTCGCGCGGTCCGGAGACGCCCGACTCGGCCACCTTGACCTTGTGGTCGGGGATGAGCGGGGCGAGGTCGGCGAACGTGCCGTTGTCGACCTCGAGGGTCTTGAGGTTGCGGTTGTTCACCCCGACGACGCGGGCGTCGGCGTCGAGGGCGCGCGCGACCTCCTCGGCGGTGTGGACCTCCACGAGGGCGGTCATGCCCAGGGAGTGGGTGCGTTCGATGAGTGACACGAGGGCCTCCTGCTCGAGAGCGGCGACGATGAGGAGCACGACGTCGGCCCCCCAGGCGCGGGCTTCCCACAGCTGGTACGACTCGACGACGAAGTCCTTGCGCAGCACCGGGACGTCGACGGCGCAGCGGACGGCCCGCAGGTCGTCCAGGCTGCCACCGAAGCGGCGCTGCTCGGTGAGGACGCTGATGACGCTGGCCCCGCCGGCCTCGTACTGCGTCGCGAGCTCGGCCGGGTCCGGGATGGTCGCCAACGCGCCCTTGGAGGGGCTCTTGCGCTTGACCTCCGCGATGACCTTGACCCCGCGCTGCTCGGCGTCGCGGGGTTTGAGCAGGGCGTGGGCGTCCTTGGCGGGCACCTGGCGGTGCGCGCGCTCCTTCAGCTCGTCCAGCGAGGTGAGCGCCTTGCGCGCCGCCAGGTCCTCGCGGACGCCGGCCAGGATGTCGTCGAGGACTGTCACGCCACGAGGGTATCGCCGCGCACCGACAGCCCGGTGCGAGCGGGGGGGGTCAGCGCTTGGCGCGACCCAGGCCGACGGGCTTGCCGTCCTGGCCCTTGACCCCGTACCCGGCCTTGGCGAGGCCACCGGCCACGACGAGCGAGGCCAGGATGACGACGCCGCCGATGATCCCCCAGGTCAGGCTGGGGAAGACGACCGCCAGGGAGAGGATGAGGAACCCGACGAGGCAGACCGCGACACCGGCCCACGCGGCGACGCTGTGACCGTGCCCGTGCTCGTCGACGATCTCCGTGGCCGGGGCGGCGGCGCTGGTGCTCTGGTGCCCGTGGGACTGGTGGGTGTTCTCGGTGCTCACGGGGACTCCTCGGGGCGGGTCGTCGGCGCGCGACGAGCGCGCTCGGGTACTACGCACACCGTACCGACTCGCACCGTCCCACGCCGGAACGGGTGGGTCAGCGGGTGGGGTCGTCGCCGTGGGACAGGGCGTCCCAGGCCGCGGCGGGGTCCTGGTCCGCGGGGGCTCCCGCGCCGGGAGCGGAGCGGGCGTCCCGGGCGTAGCGGCCGGCGGTGCGCGGGGTGTCGCGACGACGGGCGGTGACGACGAGCCCGGCGCCGGCGAGGGCGACGACTCCCCCGGCGACGGCCGAGACGAGCGGCCACGGCGCGACGGCGGGTCCGGGGTCGACCCTGGCCTGCGTCGTCCCGCTCGCCGATCGCGCCGGGGCGGCGAGGGCCGCCGCCGGGTCGCCGAGCGGGCCCGTGCTGGCGGCCAGGACCCCGGCCCCGCCGGCGACGAGGACGAGCGCCGCCACGAACCGCGCGGCACGGCGACCCAGGGTGGAGGCGACGACGGCCGCCAGGCTGACGAGGGCGAGGGCCGTCGCGACGGGGGCGGCGTCCCGGCCGGAGGCGAGGACGGCGGTCGTCCCCGTGGCCGTGGCGGCGCGGCCGCTGACCCACGTCGGAGCGCCGGCGCCGAGGGCCACGACGGACCCGACGGCGGCCGCGAGCAGCAGCGGTCCGCGCAGGGACCGGCGGGCGGGCCGGGCGTCGGGCCGGGCGTCGGGCTGGGGGGCGGGCGCGCTCACGCGGTCGGGACGGCGAGCGGGAGGGTGGTGGCGTCGAAGCACGTGCGGTCACCGGTGTGGCAGGCGGCGCCGACCTGCTCCACCTCGAGCAGCAGGGCGTCCCCGTCGCAGTCGAGGGAGACCTTGCGCACGTGCTGGACGTGGCCGGAGGTGTCCCCCTTCCGCCACAGCTGCCCGCGGCTGCGCGACCAGTAGGTGGCGCGACCGGTCGCGAGGGTCTGGGCCAGGGCCTCGTCGTTCATCCAGGCGACCATGAGCACCTCCCGGGTGTCGTGCTGCTGGACGACGGCGCAGACGAGCCCGGCGGCGTCCCGCTTCAGGCGTGCGGCGGTGCGGGGATCGAGCTCGGGCGACGACACGCGGGCCATCGTCTCACCGGCCGCGCAGCGGTCCGGACGCCGCGGGTGGCACGATCGGCGCCATGGCCCTCCCCCCCAGGCACACCCACGACGCCCGCCGAGAACGGGACGGGTTGTGCGACACGGCGTTGCGCGTCGGGCCGGACGCACCGACGCTCTGCGCGGGCTGGGACGTGCGGGACCTGCTCGTGCACCTGGCGGTGCGCGACAACCGCCCCGACGTCGCCCTCGGCGAGGCGCTGCCCCCGCTGCGCCCGCACCGGGACAAGGTCGTCGCCGAACTGGCGGCGCAGCCCTTCGACGCGCTCGTGGACCGGGTGCGCAACGGCCCGCACGGTCCGCTGAAGGTCGCCGCGCTCGACGGCCTGGTGAACAGCGCCGAGTACTTCGTCCACCACGAGGACGTCCTGCGCGCGCAGCCGGGCTGGGACCAGCGGGACCTGCCCCAGGCCCAGCAGGACGCGCTGTGGCGCACCACGCGCGTCCTGGGCCGGGTGGCGTACCGGCGCTCCCCCGTGGGCGTGGTCCTGGTGACCCCGCAGGGGCCCCGCACGGTGGTGCGGCCGGGAGCGGAGTCGGTGGCCCTCACCGGGCCGGTGGCCGAGCTGCTGCTGCACGCGTTCGGCCGCCGCACGCGGGCCCTCGTGCACGTCGAGGGCACCCCGGCGGCCGTGGCGCGGTTCCAGGAGACCTTCCCCGGCGCCGTCGGCGAGGAGTAGTCGAGCGGTCAGGTCGTCAGCGGACGGGGGCGCCTGCCGCGCGCAGCGCGTCCTTGACGTCCCCGACGCTCAGCTGGCCGAAGTGGAAGACGCTGGCGGCCAGGACGGCGTCGGCCCCGGCTGCGACGGCAGGCGGGAAGTGCTCCACCGCACCGGCTCCGCCGCTGGCGATGAGCGGGACGGTGACGCGGGACCGGACCTGCCCGAGCATCTCGAGGTCGAAGCCCTCCTTGGTGCCGTCGGCGTCCATGGAGTTCAGCAGGATCTCCCCCGCGCCGAGCTCGGCGGCGCGGGCGGCCCACCCGACCGCGTCCAGGCCGGTGCCGCGGCGGCCGCCGTGCGTGGTGACCTCGAAACCGGACGCCGTCGTCGGCTCGCCCGGCAGGGTGCGGCGCGCGTCGACGGACAGCACGAGGACCTGCGCGCCGAAGCGTTCGGCGATCTCGGTGATGAGCTCGGGGCGGGCGATGGCCGCCGTGTTGACCCCGACCTTGTCGGCACCGGCGCGCAGCAGCTTCTCCACGTCGGCGACTGAGCGGACGCCACCCCCGACGGTGAGCGGGATGAAGACCTGCTCGGCCGTGCGGCGCACGACGTCGTAGGTCGTCTCGCGCGACCCCGAGGAGGCCGTCACGTCGAGGAACGTCAGCTCGTCGGCACCCTGCTCGTCGTAGCGCCGGGCCAGCTCGACCGGGTCGCCCGCGTCGCGCAGGTCGGCGAAGTTGACACCCTTGACGACGCGGCCCGCGTCGACGTCGAGGCACGGGATGACACGGACGGCGACGCTCACGGGGGAACGGTACCGTCGCAGCCGTGGCAGACACGGCCGACGACCTCCGCGTGGCACCGGTGGACCCAGCGGACCGCGAGGCCCTGCGGGCCTGGTTGGCGCCGTCCCGGACGGCGTTCCTGGAGGCCGCGCCGAGCGAGGAGTCCCTCGACGAGCGGCAGCGCGAGGTCCGCGACCACCGGCTGACCGCGGTGCACGCCACGGTGGCGGGCGAGGACCGCGTCGTGGCGACCCTGCGCTCCTTCGACTCCGAACTCACGGTGCCGGGTGCCGGCCCCGTGAGCGTCGACGCCGTCTCGACCGCGACCGTGCTGCCGACGCACCGGCGCCGCGGGTTGCTGTCCCGGATGCTGACGGCCGACCTCGAGCGGGCCCGCGGGGCGGGGCACGCCCTCGCCGTGCTCATCGCCGCGGAGGCCCCCATCTACGGCCGCTTCGGGTTCGGCGCCGCCACGCGCGCGACGAGCCTCGTCGTCGATCACGCCCGCGTCGCCTTCCGCCCCGACGCCCCCGCGGCCACCGGGTCGCTGGAGTTCGTCCCGGCCGGCGTGACCGCGGAGCTCGCCGCCGTCCACGACGCCGCCCGCCGGCAGCGGCCGGGCGGTCTGCTGCGCGACGACGCCTGGTGGGAGGCCGCCGGGCGGCGCGGGGAGGGTCGCTGGCTCGGGCCCCGCGGGCACGTGGTGCTGCACCGGGACGCCGACGGGACACCCGACGGCTACGCCGCGTACGACGTCACCGACGACTCCGTGGGCCGGGTCGCGAACGGGACGGTGCACCTGCGCGACCTCACCGCGACGACCCCGTCGGCCTACCGCGCGCTGTGGGAGTTCCTCGCCTCGATCGACCTCGTCCGGGTCACCCGCGCCACGGACCGGCCCGTCGACGAACTGCTGCCGCACCTGCTCGTGGACCCCCGCGCCGTGCAGACCGGTCCGGCCGACGACTTCGTGTGGCTGCGCGTGCTCGACGTGCCCGGGGCGCTGGCCGCCCGCCGCTACCTGGGCTGCGGCACGCTCGTCCTGCGCGTGGAGGACCCCCTGGGCCTGGCCGGGGCGACCGTGCGGCTGCACGTGGCCGCCCAGCGCTGCGGGGCCGACGGCTGGGTGTGCCCGGAGGTGACGACGACCGACGCCACGCCGGACGTGGTCCTGCCGGTCGCCGAGCTGGGGTCGCTGCTGCTCGGCGGGACGTCGGCGGTCGCCCTGCAGCGGGCGGGCCGGATCGACGCCACCCCCGCGGCGGCGTACGCGCTGGCGACGCTCATGGGCACGCCGGAGCAGCCGTGGTGCGCCACCTGGTTCTGACCGCGTGACCGCCACCCCCACCGTTCCCCGTGCGCTGCAGGCGGTCGCGGACCAGGTCCTGACCCGCCTCGCCCTCGTCCCCGCTCCGCCCGCCGGTCCGCTCGTCGTCGCGGTGGACGGCCGGTCGGGCGCGGGCAAGACCGACGTGGCCGCGGTCCTGGCACGGCGCACGGGCGCTGCCGTCATGCACATGGACGACCTCTACCCCGGCTGGGACGGCCTCGCCGCGGCGGTCGACCTGCTGGGCGGGCTGCTGGGCCGGCTGCGCCGGGGCCACGCGGTGGAGCAGCCGGTGTGGGACTGGGCGCAGGGCGGCTACGCGCACACGGTGGCGCTGCCCACGTCGGGTCTGCTGCTCGTGGAGGGTGTCGGCGCGGGCTGCGCGGGCCCCGTCGACCTGCTCGTCGAGCTCACGGCCGCCGCGGGGACCCGGCGCGAGCGCGCGCTGGCCCGCGACGGGGAGACGTACCTGCCGCACTGGGAGCGGTGGGCGGCGCAGGAGGCGGAACTGTTCGCACGGCGGCCGCTGGTCCCCGACCTGCGGCTCACGACCGACGCGTCCTAGGCGCGGGGCGCGCGGTCCTCGACGAGCCGGGCCAGCCGGAGCGCCTCGCTCTTGGCGAACTCCCCGTCGGCGCGCTGGACGCCCATGACGGCGAGGTTCTCGCCGTCGTCGAGGTCGAGGGTCAGCCACGGGTCAGCACCGCCGAAGCGGACGGCGACGACCTCCCCCCACTCCACCTCGCGGGTGAAGACGACGTTGCGCACGACGAGGGCGCGCTCGGTGACGCGGGCGTTGACCGTGACGAGACGGACGAGCCCGGCGGACAGCAGCGCGCCGAAGACCAGGGCCGAGACGGTGTCCGTCCCCGTCCAGCCCGATTCCGGCGACAGGGACAGCCCGATCGACATCGCCACCATCACCACGAGGATGCCGACGGCGAAGGCCAGGCCGACGACACGGGCGCGCCGCGGCCGGAACGGTCCGTCCGACAGCGGTCCAGGGCTCACAGGCGGCACGCGTGGATGCTCGTGACGAGGATCGCCCGCGCCCCGAGCTCGTAGAGCTCGTCCATGACGCGGTGGGTCTCCGAGCTCTTCACCATGGCCCGCACCGCGACCCAGTCGGGGGTGGCCAACGGCGAGACCGTCGGGGACTCCAGCCCGGGCGTGATCGCGCAGGCCTGCTCGACGATCGACTTGGGGCAGTCGTAGTCGACCATCACGTACTGGCGGGCCACGAGGACGCCCTGCAGCCGCCGGACGAGGACGTCGACGGCCGGGTCGGCCGGAGCCCCCGCGCGGCGCACGAGGGTCGCCTCCGAGCGCATGATCGGCTCGCCGAAGATGTCCAGGCCCGCCGCGCGCAGCGTGGTGCCCGTCTCCACGACGTCGGCGATCACGTCGGCGATGCCGAGGGCCACGGCGGTCTCGACGGCCCCGTCGAGGTGGACGATGTCCGCCGTCACGCCGTGGTCGGCGAGGTGCTTGGCGAGCAGCCCCGAGTAGCTGGTGGCGATGCGGCGGCCCTCGAGGTCGCGGACCCCGGTGGCCACCCCCGGCCGGCCGGCGAAGCGGAAGGTGCTGCGCGCGAAGCCGAGCGGCAGGACCTCGTCGGCCGGGGCGCGGGAGTCCAGCAGCAGGTCGCGGCCCGTGACGCCGACGTCCAGCGTCCCGGAGCCGACGTACAGCGCGATGTCGCGCGGGCGCAGGAAGACGAACTGGGCGGAGTTGTCCGGGTCGTCGAGGATGAGTTCCTTGGCCTCGCGCCGCTGGTTGTAGCCGGCCTCGCGCAGCATGGCGGAGGCGGCCTCGGACAGGGACCCCTTGTTGGGGACGGCGATGCGCAACATCGGGGAGCTCCTAGAGGTGGGCGTACACGTCGTCGAGGGTCAGGCCGCGGGCGATCATCAGCACCTGCAGGTGGTACAGCAGCTGCGAGATCTCCTCGGCCGTGCGCTCCCCGCTCTCGTGCTCCGCGGCCATCCACACCTCGGCCGCCTCCTCGACGACCTTCTTGCCGATGGCGTGGACGCCCCCGTCCAGTTCCCGCACCGTCCCCGAGCCCTCGGGCCGGGTCAGCGCCTTGCCGCTCAGTTCGGCGAACAGGGCGTCGAAGCTCTTCACGGGCCCAGAGTCTAGGTGGTCGGGTGCTCGCACCCGACCACCCGGCTCCCCCTCAGACCGCGGACAGCGGGGCGACCTCGCGCAGCGCGAGGACGGTCTCCAGGGCCGCGAGCACGGCCTCGGCGCCCTTGTCCTCCCGCGATCCCCTCAGCCCCGCGCGGTGCAGGGCCTGCGCCTCGTTGTCGACCGTCAGCACGCCGAAGCCGATCGGCACGCCCGTCGTCACCGCGACCTGGGTGAGCCCCTGGGTCGCGGCGTCGCACACGTACTCGAAGTGCGGGGTGCCGCCGCGGATGACGACGCCGAGCGTCACGACGGCGTCGAACCCCTGCCGCGCGAGGCGCGCCGCGGCCACCGGCAGCTCGAAGGCCCCCGGGACGCGCACCTCCACGACGTCGCTCACGCCGGACTCCGCGAGCGCCCGGCGGGCTCCCTCGAGCAACCCCTCCATGACCTCGTGGTGCCAGCGTGCCGCCACCACCGCGACGCGCAGCCCGCTGCCGTCGACGCTGATCTCCGGGCTTCCGTCCCCGCTCATGCCGTTGTCCCTCCGTCTACCTGTGCACCGCCGGACAGGTGTGCCCGCAGCTCCGCGATCGTCAGCACCGGCAGCTCGAAACGTTCACCGAGAGCGACGATCTGGTCCCAGCGTGACATCGACCCGTCGTCCTCCACGAGCTCGGCGATGATCCCGACCGGGGTGAGGCCCGCGAGGCGGCAGAGGTCGACCGCCGCCTCGGTGTGACCGGGCCGTTCCAGGACGCCTCCCGGCCGGGCCCGGAGGGGGAAGACGTGCCCGGGCCGGACGAGGTCCCCGACCGTCGCCGCGGGGTCGGCCAGGACCCGCGCCGTGCGGGCACGGTCGGCGGCGGAGATTCCCGTCGTCACGCCCACGGCCGCGTCGCAGCTGACGGTGTAGTCGGTGCGCAGGGAGTCCTCGTTGCGCTCGACCATCGGCGGCAGGGCGAGGGCGGCGGCCCGCTCGGCGGTCATCGGGGCGCAGAGCATCCCCGAGGTGTGCCGCACGGTCCAGCCGATCCACTCGGCCGTGGCCAGCTCGGCCGCGAGGACCGCGTCGCCCTCGTTCTCGCGGTCGGCGTCGTCGGTGACGAGCACGGGGCGCCCGGCGCGCAGGGCGTCCAGGGCCCGCGCGATGCTCACGTCCGTCGTCACGGTCACGCCTGCGCTCCGGCCGGCTGGGCGGTGGGCTCGAAGGCCCGCAGCCGCTCGACGTACTTGGCCAGCACGTCCACCTCGAGGTTGACGGTGGACCCGACGGGCTTGGTGCCCAGGACGGTCAGCTCGAGGGTCGCGGGGATGAGCGAGACCTCGAACCAGTGCTCCTGCGCGCGGGGCTCGCTGACGGCGGACACGGTGAGCGACGTGCCGTCGACCGTGATCGACCCCTTCTCCACGACGTACCGGGCCAGGTCGGCAGGGACGGCCACGCGCACGACCTCCCAGGCCTCCCCCGGCGTCCGGGCGGCGATCGTCCCCGTGCCGTCGACGTGCCCCTGGACGATGTGACCGCCCAGTCGTCCGTGCGCGGCCATCGCACGTTCGAGGTTGACCCGACGACCGGGGGCCACGTCGTGCAACGAGCTGCGCTGCAACGACTCCTGCATGACGTCCACGGTGAAGGCGCCCGGTTCGGGCTGGTCGACGACGGTCAGGCAGACCCCATCGACGGCGATGGACGCCCCGTGCACGGCGTCGGACACCACGACGGGCCCCCGCACGGTCAGACGCGCGGACTCCACCCCGAACTCCACGGCGACGACCTCGCCGATCTCCTCCACGATCCCGGTGAACACGACCCTGCCTCCTCGAACTGTCCTGTGGTCCTGCGGTCTGCGTGCGGTCTGCTCCTCAGCGCTGAGGTGGCGAGAGGGGACCGGCGCGATCGCTCGGCCGGACGTCGGCGTGCAGGGTGCCCGCGCAGGGGCAGGCGGCGGTCCGGTCGGTCACGGTCCACCTCCTCCTGGGACGTCCGGTCGGACTCCGGGCAGGGTGAGGGGAGGTGACGACCCGGCGGCACCGGTCGGTGCGCGCAGGGACCGTTGACGGGGCGACGACGACACACGAGGACGCACCCCTGGTCGGGGGCGCGAACGCGCACGGCGACGACGCCGCGCGCTGCCTCCCATCCGGACTTTCACCGTCGGCCCCGGAATTCCACCGGATCAACCACCCACCGAGGTGGGGGCTCGCGGACTGTCACCGCCGGTTCGGATTTCCACCGACCCCGGAGCACGCGTGTCGTGCGGTCTTGCTCGTGGCGGTCAGTGTGCCACGCACGGGCCCGTCCCACGCCCGGGACGGGGCCCTGAACGGCTCAGTGGGTGCAGGCCCGGGCCGCGAGGTCGCGCAGCTCCGTGATGGCGGCGGCCGCGTCCTGCGCCCCGTAGACGGCGGAACCGGCGACGAAGACGTCCGCCCCTGCGGCCGCCGCGCGTTCGACGGTGTCCACCGAGACCCCGCCGTCCACCTGCAGGCGCACGTCGAGGTCGCCGATCGCGGCGCGGGCGCGGGCGATCTTCGGCAGCGTCACGTCGAGGAAGCTCTGACCGCCGAAGCCGGGCTCGACGGTCATGACGAGCAGCATGTCGAACTCCGGCAGCAGGTCCAGGAAGGGTTCGACGGGGGTCGCCGGTCGCAACGCGAGCCCGGCGCGGCCGCCGGCGGCGCGGATGTCGCGGGCGAGCTTGACGGGGGCGCGCGCGGCCTCGGCGTGGAAGGTGACCCCGGCGGCGCCGGCCTCGGCGTACCCGGGCGCCCAGCGGTCCGGGTCCTCGATCATGAGGTGGCAGTCCAGCGGCACGGGGCTGACGCGCTGCAGCGCCTCGACGACGGGCAGGCCGAGCGTGAGGTTGGGGACGAAGTGGCCGTCCATGACGTCCACGTGGGCCGCGTCCGCGGTAGCGATGCGGGCCAGCTCGGCCTGCAGGTTCGCGAAGTCGGCGGACAGGATGCTGGGGTTGACCTGGGGTCCTCGGGCGTTCGGCACGCCCCCGACCGTAACGGTCGACCCCGACACCGCTCCGTCGCGCCGTGACGTCACGGTGCACCACTGGTGTACCGTGACGTCATGTCGACGACCTCCGCCTTCACCCTGCGGCTCGACGGCGCGCACCGCGCGATGCTGGAGCGCCTGCAGTCGCGGCACCCGGGGGTCTCCCGCCAGCGCCTGTTCGAGCGGCTGCTGGAGCAGGCCGACGACGCCGACCGCGCCGACGTCCAGGACATCGCCCGCGCCATCTACGCCGAGAACCGCGAGCTCTTCGACGCCCTCGCGGGCGAGCTGGACGAACGCGCCGACGGGGAACGCCTCGTCAGTGCGCCGCGGACGTGATCCTTCCCGTCCGCTACCTCACCGTGGGCGACGTCGTCCGCTTCACCCAGTACTTCCCCGACGGGCCGTTCGACGTCCGCGACGCAGGCCTGCTCGCGCTCGCCGTGCAGCGGCCGCAGCTGCAGGTGCTCGGCAAGGACGCCTACCCGGACCTGTCCCGCAAGGCCGCCGCCCTGCTGCACTCCCTGGTGCGAACCCGCCCCCTCGTCGACGGCAACGAGCGCACCGGGATCCTCTCGGCGCTCGCCATGCTCCACCTCAACGGCACAGGGGTCGGGGCGACGCCCGTGCGGGCCGGGCTGGCCCTCACCCGCGACGTCGCCGACGGGAGCCTCGACGACGTCGGGGAGATCGCCGCGCGGCTGGACTCCCTCGTCCACCGCCTGGGCGACTAGGGCCGGTCCCCGCGGGTCGGGCCTGCGCACCACGCGGCTCGGGCGGGCCGCGGTCGCGAGCACCGGTGTCACCGCGCGTAGCGGCGTCCGCTCCTGACCATCGTGCGCCAGTTGGACGACTCCTCGAGGACGACGGGGAATGGCACACGCAAACGCGACGTCACACCTCCCATGAGCCGGGCGCACGACGTCACGCCACCACTGCTGGCGGTCCTGGCTCTGCTGCTGACGTCCAGCGGATGCAGCGGCGCACCCGAACCCAGGACCCCGCCGGCCACCTGCGACAGCCAGACCCCCACCGCGCCGGCGTCGTGGGCCCCCTGGCAGGTCAGCGCCACCCTCACCCCGGACGGCACCGCCTCACCAGAGGCGCTGCCCACGGTCCAAGCCATGGCCTCCGTGCCTTACCCGTACCATTCCGGAGACGACCCCGCCGCGCCACGGGTGTGGCGCTGCGCCGGCTACACGATGCTCCACCTGTTGCTGACCCAGCCCGACCAACCGCCCGGTACCCCCGTCAGCGCGGCGCTGCCCCGGACCCCCTGCACCGGCGACCGCGTCACCTCGGAAGACGGCAAGGGCGCTCTGCGCCTCGTCGAGCGCACCAGCTGGTGCGCAAGAGACCTCGGCGGCGGCCAGGAGGCCGGCTTCGACGGGTGGTGGGTCGACGTCACGGCCGCTGAGACCGGGACGTACACGTGGACCCGCGACATCACCTGGACCCGCTACCCCCCACAGGCCACGAACTCCACGACCGCCCCTCCTGGGATCCAGCGTTCTGGAGAGGTCACCGTGACCGCGACCCTCGCCCCCTGAACAGGACAGCGGGCAATCGAGGACGTCACGGTCGTCCCGGCGCAACGGGCGGTCCCGCACGCCTGGCCGACGTCGTGGTCCTGCCGAGGTTCGAGCGACCAGCTGACGCCAGATCGGTGGCCTACGGCAGGACGGCGGAGCGGATGTCGGGCCGTCGCAGTACCGCAGCGCACCACTGGAAGTGCCCATCGGCGACGCTGCTGTAGGCGTTGGCGCCGATGAGGGCGTACACGGCCTTGAACCGCAGGACGTCCACGCGCTCGACGCCGAACGCCTCGGCGAACAGGTCGGTGAGCCGTCGATCTGTGCGCAGGCCATGCGGTCCGTACATGTCGAAGAAGCTCGACGTCAGAGCCATCTCCAGGACCGGATCGGCCACCATGGTGAGGAAGCCCCAGTCCAGGACCGCACTGAGCCGGCAGTCGTCGTCCACCAGCACGTTCTCCGGGCAGAGGTCCCCGTGCTGCAGCGTGACCGCGACGTCGCGGTGGCTGGCCAGGAAGGCGCCGCAGGCTTCCACCAGGTCGTCCAGGCGATCGACGTGCGCCCGCAGCAGACCTCCGAAGCGGCGGGTGCGATCGTCGAGCAACCGCCGCAAGGTCACCGTCCACGGCTGATGCGTAGTCATCATCGAGTCGCCCAGGAGCGACAGATCGGGCATCTCGATCCGCTGCGGCTCCGGGATGGTGTGCATTGAGCCTTTGTCAGTAGCGGTTCTCCATCTGGCTGAGGACGAGGGCCGTGGCGATGATCGCGGTGATGCGCCACGGGCAGAGGCTGACGTGGCGT
>NZ_JBFBND010000024.1:0-69520 GCF_040702905.1 Kineococcus sp. NPDC059986
ACCACCGCCCCGTGAGGCGGTGCGCCTGCAGGGCACCGACCGCGGCACCGACCCCGAACACCGCGCTGACCCAGCCGAACGCGGCGCCACGTGGCGCGGGGCCCCTGCTCGTCCGGGGTCAGGACGCGAACATGCGGGCGTTGGCGGCCTCCACGTCCGCGTACTGGCGCCCGGCCGCGGCGAGCGCCCGCTGGATCTCCTCCAGCGAGGTGCGGACGCGGTCCTGGGTGACGCGCCACTGCGACGACAGGGCCTGGAACCCGCTGGCGGCCTGGCCCTTCCAGCACGACTCCAGGTCCAGCAGGTGCCGCATCATGCCGTCGACCTCGGCGGCCAGGTTGGTCGCCGAGGCGGCCACGGCACTGCCGGCCTGCTCCACCCGAGCGCTGTCGACCTCGAACCGGGACATGCGAAACTCCTCCCTCACGCCGGGGGACCCCTCGACGCGGACTCCTGGACCGGGCTCCCCGGTTCCCGACGAACGTAGGACGGTGGCGCAGGCGCACGCGGCGGCCGTCCACAGGTGCGGGGTGTCCCGGGGCGGTCGGCGGTCTGTGGAGACCGGAACGGCACGGTCGTGAGCGTCCTCGTCGACGCAGCGCGGGTCCCTGCCCACGGGACGTGGTGGTCGCACCTCGCCAGCGACACGTCCCCCGCCGAACTGCACGCCTTCGCCGCGCGCCTCGGCGTCCCGCGCCGGGCCTTCGAGGGCGACCACTACGACGTCCCCACCGACCGCGTCCCGGAGGCCCTGGCCCTGGGGGCCGAGCTCGTGACGACGCGAGAACTCCTGGCCCGGGTGCGCGCCGCGGGACTGCGCACGCCCAAGCGCCGCGGCGAGCGGGTCGTCCACACGCAGGTCGTCGCGCGCGGACGCGTCGACGTCGTGCGGGCGGGGCACGTGCCAGCGCCGCACGGCACCCACCGCGTCGTGCGGGCGAGCGCAGGTCGGGTCGTCCTCGGCGAGGACGGGGACCTCCCCGTGCTCACCGCCCCCGGCGACCTGCCCGCCGGTGTCGTCGTGGGGTTCCGGCGTCGGTGGTCCCGCACGCCGGACGGCGTGCGCGTCGAGCACGACGGGCTCGTCGTCCTCGGCGACCTCCCGCGGGACGTCCCGTCCGGCTGGTGGGACCCGTTGCTGCGCAGGGACTGACGACCGCCTCGCACCGGGTGCGCGAAGACCCCCGCCCCCTCACGTGGAGGGAGCGGGGGTCTCGTGCGGCAGGGACCGGAGGGGGACCGGGTCAGTTCTGCGCGCGCGCCGTGAGCGTCGCCGTGAGCGTCTGCTCCGCGCCGTCCCGGACGACGGTGAGCTTCACCGAGCTGCCCACGGCCTTGCCGCGGATCGTGGCGGTGAGCGATTCGAAGCCGTCGACGGTCACGCCATCCACGGCCGTGATGATGTCGCCGGCCTTCAGACCGGCCTGCGCCGCCGGCGAACCGCTCGTCACGTCGACGACCTGGGCGCCCTCGCGCGAGACGTTCCCGACCGTCGCGGTGGCCGGCTGCTCCGCCATGCTCACGCCGAGCAAGGCGTGCTGCGCCGACCCGGACTGGATGAGCTGGTCGGCGATCATCTTGACCTCGTTGGAGGGGATCGCGAACCCCAGGCCGATGCTGCCGGACTGGCTCGAGGACGAGGAGGAGCTCAGCGAGGCGATCGAGGAGTTGATCCCGATGACCTTGCCCGAGGAGTCCAGCAGTGCGCCGCCGGAGTTCCCGGGGTTGATCGCCGCGTCCGTCTGGATCGCGTTCGTCGCGGCCGTCTCCGCGGTCGTCTGCTGCTGCTGCTGCTGACCGCCGCCGAACTGCCCGAACGGGTCCTGCGACTGCGGCTGCTCCTCGGTCTGCGTGGTGACCGGGCGGTTCACCGCGGACACGATGCCCGTCGTGGCGCTGCCGGCCAGGCCGAGCGGGTTGCCCAGCGCCATGACGGCCTGGCCGGCGACGACGTCGCTGGAGTCGGCGAACGTCGCGGCCTTGAGGTCGTTCGGCGGGTCGGTGAGCTGGATGACGGCGAGGTCCGTGGCGGGGTCGGTGCCCTTGATGGTCGCCCGGTACTCGCGGCCGTCGTTGAGCGTCACCGTGATCGTCGCACCCTGGCCCAGGCCGGAGACGACGTGGTTGTTCGTGACGATGTAGCCCTTGGCGGCGTCGTACACGATGCCGGAGCCCTCGGCCTCGGCGTTCTGGCCCGTCACGGTGATCGAGACGACGCTCGGCGCCACCGCGCTGACGACGGCCTGCCAGTTCACGGTCGTCTCGCTCACGCCCTGGATCGGGGCGCTGGAGGAGCTGCTGGACGTGGTGCCGCCGCCGGACCCGCCGGAGGAGTCCTGGCCGAACGCGCCGACGGCCCCCACGGTCACGACGCTGGCCACGAGCGCGCTCGCCAGCGCCACGCCGGCGACGCCCAGCCAGCCGGGGGAGCGGCGCGGGCCGCGGCGGCCACCGCCGCCGCCGCCGCCGTGGTCGTCCCCGCCGCCACCGGGCGGGGTGGGCCCGCCGGGCGTGGCCCACGGGTCCTGCTGGCCGTAGCCGTAGCTGTGGTCGGTCTGCCGGCCGTAGGGGCCCTTGTTCCAGTCCCAGGGCTGCTGCGGCTGCGTGGCGCCGGTGTCGTCGGGACGTCCGTACCCGTCCCCGTACCCCTGCCCGTCGCCACCGCGGGCCTGCGTGGTCAGGGCGCCGGACAGGGGCTGTCCGGTGCCGTCGGTCGTGGGGCGCTGCGGGCCGTTCATCCTCTGCTCACCTCTGCGGTCGCGTCCGGGGTGCTTCGTCTACTCCCCAAGACTCGGCCACGCCGCTGCAGGTGGACCCGGAGGTGGCTGGAACCTAGCTGTGAATCCGGTCGGTGGGGGTGTCCCCGTCCGCGGCCGGGAGCGGCGCGTGCACGCTCTCCTCCACGCTCTCGTCCACCCGCTCCTCGACGGCCTCCGGAGCCGCCCGGAACCGCAGCCGGAAGGTCGCCCCGCCGCCGTCGGTGGGGGCCACGGCGACCGTCCCGCCGTGCAGGTCCACGATCGTGGCGACGATGGCCAGGCCGAGCCCGGAGCCGCCGCCCGCCCCGCGCCGCCGCGAGGAGTCCACGCGGTAGAAGCGCTCGAAGACCTTGTCCGCCTGGTCCGGGGTGAGCCCCGAGCCGTGGTCGCGGACCTCGACGACAGACTCCGGCCCCGACGGACCGAGGGCGCGTCCCACCGCCACCTCCACGGGCGTGCCCTCGGGGGTGTGGTGCACGGCGTTGGCCAGCAGGTTCGTCAGGACCTGGCGCATGCCGGCCTCGTCGGCCACCACGACCGCCGACGCGGGTCCCTCGCCCGGACGCAGCCCCGTGAGGCGGACCGTGCGGTCCGGGGCCAGCGCCCGCGCGTCGTGGACGGCGTCGGAGGCGACGACGACGAGGTCCACGGGTTCGCGGCGGGCCGTCCGTGCGCGCTGCGCCTCGTCGAGCCGGGCCAGCGCCAGCAGGTCCTCGACCAGCCTGCCCAGGCGCGTCGACTCGCCCTCGATGCGGCCCATGACGTGCGCCACGTCGTCGGGTTCGCGCACCGCACCCTGCCGGTAGAGCTCGGCGAAGCCGCGGATCGCGGCCAGCGGTGTCCGCAGCTCGTGGCTGGCGTCGGCGACGAAGCGGCGCATCTGCTCCTCGGAGCGCTCCTGCGCGCGGAACGACGTCTCGATCTGGGACAGCATCGTGTTCAGCGCCGTCGACAGCCGGCCGATCTCGGTCGTCGGCGGGGCGTCCGGCACGCGCCGGGACAGGTCGCCGCCCGCGATGGCCGAGGCGGTCCGCTCGATGTCGTCCAGGGGCCGGAAGCTGCGCCGGATGGCCAGGACGGCGGAGAACGCGCCGAGGACGAGGACGCCCGCGGAGACGACGAGCGCGATCGTGCGGAAGTCCGAGACCGTGCGGGTGGCCCCGGTCAGGGGCAGGGCGACCGCGATGTTGACGCTCTGGTCGGTCCCGGCGATGCGGCCGGGGAAGACCAGCACCCGCCAGGGGTCACCCCCGTCGGAGTCGGCGACCGTGAACGGCTTGCCCTGGTGCGCGCTGACGTACGCCCGCGTCAGCGTCGGCAGTGCGGGCGCCTTCGGGCACTCCTGCTCGCCCTGCGCCCGCGCGCACACCGGGTAGGGGTCGGACCCGTCGACGCCGGCGTAGACGACGTAGTAGTCCGACAGCCACAGGTTGCCGGAGGCCTGCTGGTTGAAGGTGGGGAAGGCCTGCTGGGCGGTGGCCTGACCGCGGACGCGCAGCTCCGTGTCGACCTGGTTGCGCAGGTTCTGCTGCAGCAGCGTCAGCGACACCAGGCTCGTCAGCGTCATGGCCATGAAGAGGAGCACGACGACGATCACCAGCAGCCGCGCCTGCAGGGGCAGCCGGTCCTCGGCCGCCCGCAGCCGTGCCCGCAGGGTCCGCAGCCGTGCCCCGGCCCGGGTCATCCCACCGTCTGCGGGACCCGGAGCACGTAGCCCACCCCCCGCTTGGTGTGGATCAGCGGTTCGAGGCCCTCGGTGTCGAGCTTGCGGCGCAGGTAGGAGATGTAGGACTCCACGATCCCGGCCTCACCGTTGAAGTCGTAGTCCCACACGTGGTCGAGGATCTGCGCCTTCGACAGCACGCGGTTCGGGTTGAGCATGAGGTAGCGCAGCAGCTTGAACTCCGTCGGCGACAGCTCGACCTCGCGGCCCCCGCGACGGACCTCGTGGGAGTCCTCCTCCAGCTCGAGGTCGTGGAAGACGAGCCGGCCGGTGTCCGGGCCGGCGGCGGCCCCCGTGCGGCGCAGCACCGCGCGGATGCGGGCCACGACCTCCTCCAGGCTGAACGGCTTCGTCACGTAGTCGTCGCCGCCGACGGTGAGCCCGGCCACCTTGTCGGCCGTGTCGTCGCGCGCCGTGAGGAAGAGGACGGGGACGGCCCGGCCGCGTTCGCGCAGCTTGCGCGTCACGGTGAAGCCGTCGAGGTCGGGCAGCATGACGTCGAGCACGACCAGGTCCGGACGGAAGTCCTCCGCCAGCTTCAGGGCCTCGGCCCCGTCCGCGGCCGACGCGACGTCGAACCCGGCGAAGCGCAGGCTCGTGGCCAGCAGCTCGCGGATGCTCGGTTCGTCGTCGACGACCAGGAGGCGGGCTTCCGGCGCGGCACCAGCGGATCTCACACTGCCAGTCTGCGACGGGAGGCTGGGAGAGTCCTGGGGACCGGCCCGGAGTCGTGGGTGGGAACTGCGAAGATCCACTGGCCCTGCCGCGGCGGCCCGGGTGGCAGGATGCGACGGTGCTCCGCCGCGTCACCGCCACCCGCTACGTCGTGCCGCTGCGCGAGGGCGGGAGCATGCCGGGCCTGTGCGAGGCCGACGACGACGGCACCTACGTCGTGAAGTTCCACGGAGCGGGCCAGGGGCGGCGCGTCCTCGTGGCCGAGGTCCTCGTCGCGGCGCTCGCGGGCGCCCTGCGCCTCGACGTGCCCGAACTCGTGGTCGCCGACGTCGACCCGGTCATCGGGCGCGGGGAGCCGGACGAGGAGGTGCAGGACCTGCTGCTGCGGTCCCCGGGCGCCAACCTCGGGATGGACTTCCTGCCCGGGGCGCTGTCCTTCGACCCGGCCGTTGACCCGGTCGACCCCGACTGGGCGGCGCGCGTGCTGTGGTTCGACGCGTTCGTCCTCAACGTCGACCGGACCTGGCGCAACCCCAACGCCCTCTGGTGGGCGGGGCGGCCCTGGCTCATCGACCACGGCGCCGCCCTGTACTTCCACCACGACTGGGCGCGCGCGGCGGCCAGCGTGGACCGGCCCCTGCGCCACGTCGAGCACCACCTCCTGCTCCCCGCCGCCGCCCCGGTCGCCGGCGTCGCGGGGGAGTGCGCGGCCGCCCTCACCGACGACGTGCTGGGCGCCGCGGTCGCGTCCCTGCCGCCGGAGTGGGTCGACGACGAACCCGGTTTCGACGACGGTGACGCCGTCCGCCGCGCCTACCTCGAGTGGTTCACCGGCCGGCTCGCGGCGACCGGCTGGCTGGCCGACCTCGACCGTGCCCAGGCGGAGGTCCCTCGTGGCTGAGGCGGAGCTGGACGTCGTCGAGCTGGACGTGTTCGAGTACGCCGTCGTCCGCGTGGTCCCGCGCGTGGACCGGGGTGAGTTCCTCAACGCCGGGATCGTGCTGTGGTGCCGGGCCCGGGAGCACCTCGCGGCCCGCACCCACCTCGACGAGCAGCGCCTGCACGCCCTGGCCGGGAGTCCCGACGTGGACCTGCCGGCGGTGCGGCGCCACCTCGCGGCGCTGGAGGCGGTGTGCGCCGGGGACCCCCGCGCCGGGGCCGCCACGACGGAGGCGAAGGGGGCACGGTTCCGCTGGCTCGTGGCGCCCCGTTCGGCCGTCCTGCAGACCTCGCCCGTGCACTGCGGGCTGACGGCCGACCCGGCCGCCGAACTGGACCGGCTGCTGACGCGGCTGGTCCGGCCCGGCGGCTGAGGGGGTTCGGGAGCAGGACGTCCGGGGTGGGACGCTCCCCGGCCGTGGGGTGGGGCAGGATCGGTCCATGGACCTGCCGGAGTCGAACCCCTTCGCCGCCCCGAGCGACCTGCCCTTCGCCGTTCCGCCGTTCGACCGCATCCGCACCGAGCACTTCGCCCCGGCCTTCGAGGCCGGGGTCGAGGCCCACCGCGCCGAACTCGACGCGCTGTTCGCCCAGGACCTGAGCGCCGCGGAGTTCCTCGACGCCCTGGAGTCGACGGGACGTCTGCTGGGGCGGGCCGAGGCGGTGTTCTTCAACCTCGTCGGCACCGACGCCGACGACGCGCTGCGCGCGGTGCAGGCCGAGTGGAGCCCGCGGCTGGCCGCGCACCACGACGCCGTGCGGCTCGACCCCCGGCTCGTGGCACGGGTGCAGGCGCTGCACGAGGACCCGTCGGCCGACCTCGACGCCGAACAGCGCCGGCTCCTGGACCGGCTGCACCGCGACGCGGCGCGGTCCGGGGCGCTGCTCGACGCGGCGGGACAGGCGCGGCTGCGCGAGCTCAACGAGGAACTCTCGCGGCTCACGACCGCCTTCGACGTCGAACTGCTCGCCGACACCAACGACCTCGCCGTCCACGTCACCGACGCCGCCGACCTCGACGGGCTGGGCCCGGCCGAACTCGCCCGGGCCGCCGCGGCCGCCGGCGACCGCGGCGGGTACCTGCTCCCGCTGGGCCTGCCCTCCGGCCAGCCGGTGCTGGAGTCGCTGCACCGCAGGCAGACCCGGCGCCGGGTGCACGAGGCGTCGGTGGCCCGCGGCGGCCGCGGCGGTCCGCACGACACGCGAGCCGTCCTGCAGCGCATCGCGGGTCTGCGCGCCGAACGGGCGGTCCTGCTGGGGTTCGCCGACCACGCGTCCTGGGTCGTGGCCGACGAGACGGCCGGTGACGTCGAGGCCGCCGTGGGCATGCTGCGCCGCCTCGCCCCCGCGGCCGTCGCGAACGCCCGGGCGGAGGAGGCCGAACTCACCGACCTGCTGCACGCCGACGGCTTCGAGGGACCGCTCGAACCCTGGGACTGGGCCTACTACGCCGAACGCCTGCGGCGCGAGCGGTACGCGGTGGACACCGAGGCGCTGCGGCCGTGGTTCGAGCTCGAACGCGTCCTCGTCGACGGCGTCTTCGCGACGGCGACGGCGCTCTACGGGTTGACGTTCTCCGAACGCACGGACGTCCCGGTGTTCTCGGCCGACGTGCGCGCCTTCGAGGTCGCCGACGCAACCGGCCCCCTCGGGTTGTACCTGTTCGACCCGTACGCCCGGCCGTCCAAGCGCGGCGGTGCGTGGATGAGTTCGTTCGTCGAGCAGTCCCGGCTGCTGGGGGAGCAGCCCGTCGTCGTGAACTGCCTCAACGTGCCCAAGCCGGCGGACGGCGACCCGGCCCTGCTGAGCGTCGACGAGGTCGAGACGCTGTTCCACGAGTTCGGGCACACGCTGCACGGACTGCTGTCCGACGTGCACTACCCCCGGTTCTCCGGGACGAGCGTGCCCCGCGACTTCGTCGAGTTCCCCTCCCAGGTCAACGAGTTCTGGGGGTTCGAACCCGAGGTCCTCGCCCGCTACGCCCGGCACGTCACGACGGGGGAACCGCTGCCCGAGGGCGCGGCCGAACGCCTGCGCGCCGCCCGCGCCTACGGGCAGGGGTTCGGCACGACGGAGTACCTCGCGGCGGCCCTGCTCGACATGGCCTGGCACCGGGTCGCGCCGGGGGCGTTCGAGGGCGCCGGGCCGGACGAGGTCGGCCGGTTCGAGGCGGCCGCGCTGGCCGAGGCCGGGGTCGCCCTCGACGCCGTCCCGCCGCGCTACCGCAGCACCTACTTCCACCACGTGTTCGGCGGCGGGTACGCGGCCGGCTACTACTCCTACGTGTGGAGCGAGGTGCTCGACGCCGACACCGTCGAGTGGTTCGCCGAGAACGGCGGGTTGCGGCGGGAGAACGGCGACCGGTTCCGGGCGACCGTGCTCTCCCGCGGGGGCAGCGTCGACCCGCTCGCCGCCTACCGCGAGTTCCGCGGTCGCGACGCCCGCATCGAGCCGCTGCTGCGGCGGCGCCAGCTCGTGGAGGCCTGAGCCCGTCCCCCGCCCGCACCGTTCCCGTCCCGCCGCGCCGCCGGGCGCGTGGAACAGGACGGGCGGGCGCGGGGTTCGCCCCCACGTGAGAGCTGTCGTGTACTCCGAGACCGGCCCGTCCTCCGTCCTGCGCCTGGAGGAGCGCCCCCTGCCCGAACCCGGCGCCGGCGAGGTCCGCCTGCGCGTCGTCGTGTCGGGCGTCAACCCGACCGACTGGAAGTCCCGCAGCGGCGGCACGGCCTCGTTGGCGTTCCCCGAGGCCACACCCAACCAGGACGGTGCGGGCGTCGTCGACGCCGTCGGCCCCGGCGTGAGCGACCTCGCCGTCGGCGACCGGGTGTGGACGTGCATGGCCGCCCAGGACCGGCCCACCGGCACCGCGCAGGAGTTCACCGTCCTGCCCACCGACCGCGTGACCCGGTTGCCCGACGGCGTGTCCTTCGACGTCGGCGCCTCGCTGGGCGTGCCCGCCGTCACCGCCCACCGCGCCTTGACGGTGGCCGAGGACGGCCCGCGTCGCCTCGCCCCGGGCGCGTTGGAGGGCCGCACGGTCCTCGTCGCCGGAGGAGCGGGGGCGGTCGGGAACGCCGCGATCCAGCTCGCCCGCTGGGCGGGGGCCACCGTGGTCACCACGGTCAGCGGCCCGGAGAAGGCTGCGCTGGCGCAGGCTGCGGGAGCCCACCACGTCGTGAACTACCGCGAGGGCGACGCGGTCGCGGCGATCCGCCAGGTCGCACCCGACGGCGTCGACCTCGTCGTCGAGGTCGCCCCGGCGCAGAACGCGGCCCTCGACGCCCAGGTCGTCAAGGCCCGCGCCTCCATCGCCGTCTACGCCAACAACGGCGGTGACGAGGTGCGCCTCGACGTGCGCCCGAACATGGTCGCCAACGCGCGCTGGCAGTTCATCCTCATGTACACGATGGGCGCCGACGCCCTCGCCCACGCGGCCGAGGACGTCACCGCGGCCGTGCGGGACGGGGCGTTCGGGGTGGGCGAGGAGCACGGCCTGCCGCTGACCCGCTTCACACTGCAGGACACCGCGAAGGCCCACGACGCCGTCGAGGGCGGGGTCGTCGGCAAGGTGCTCGTCGACGTCGGCTGACCGGCCACGTCACGACGCGAGGACGCCCCGGACCGCGATGGTCCGGGGCGTCCTCGTGCGTGGTGCGTCAGTCCGGCAGCACGCCGTTGGCGTCCGGGACCCCGCCGTCGATGTCGTCGGCGTCCACGATCCGGTAGGCGTAGCCCTGCTCGGCGAGGAAGCGCTGCCGGTGCGCCGCGAAGTCCTGGTCCTTGGTGTCGCGGGAGACGACGGTGTAGAACCGCGCCGACCCGTGGTCGCCCTTGGGGCGCAGGACGCGGCCCAGGCGCTGGGCCTCCTCCTGGCGGGACCCGAAGGACCCGGACACCTGGATCGCGACCTTCGCCTCGGGCAGGTCGATGGAGAAGTTCGCCACCTTGCTGACGACGAGCGTCGTGATCTCGCCCTGGCGGAACGCCTCGAAGAGGCGCTGGCGCTCCTTGACCGTCGTGTCGCCCTTGATGACCGGCGCGTCGAGGCGGTTGCCGAGGTCGTCGAGCTGGTCGATGTACTGGCCGATGACCAGGGTCGGTTCGCCCTGGTGCTGGGCCACCAGCTTCTCCACCACGCGCGACTTCGCCGGCGACGTGGCGCACAACCGGTACCGCTCGTCGTCCTCGGCCGTCGCGTACGCCAGCCGCTCGGAGTCGGGCAGCGTGACGCGGACCTCCACGCAGTCGGCGGGCGCGATGTAGCCCTGCGCCTCGATGTCCTTCCAGGGCGCGTCGTACCGCTTGGGGCCGATGAGGGAGAACACGTCGCCCTCGCGGCCGTCCTCGCGCACGAGCGTCGCGGTGAGCCCCAGGCGACGACGGGCCTGCAGGTCGGCCGTCATCCGGAAGATCGGGGCGGGCAGGAGGTGCACCTCGTCGTAGACGATGAGGCCCCAGTCGCGGGCGTCGAACAGCTCCAGGTGCGGGTAGACGCCCTTCCGCTTCGTCGTCACGACCTGGTACGTCGCGATGGTGACCGGGCGGATCTCCTTGCGGGCACCGGAGTACTCGCCGATCTCGTCCTCGGTGAGCGAGGTGCGCTTGATGAGCTCGTCGCGCCACTGCCGGGCCGAGACGGTGTTCGTCACGAGGATGAGGGTCGTCGCGCGGGCCCGGGCCATCGCACCGGCGCCGACCAGCGTCTTGCCCGCGCCGCAGGGCAGGACGACGACACCGGAACCGCCGTGCCAGAAGCCCTCGACCGCGTCGTTCTGGTACGGCCGCAACGTCCAGCCGTCCTCCGCGAGGTCGATGGGGTGCGCCTCGCCGTCGACGTAGCCCGCGAGGTCCTCCGCGGGCCAGCCCAGCTTGAGCAGCACCTGCTTGAGGTTGCCGCGTTCGCTCGGGTGCACGCGCACGGTGTCGGGCGCGAGGCGGTCGCCGAGCAGGGGCGAGGCCTTCTTGTTGCGCAGCACCTCCTCGAGGACGGGGGCGTCGAGGGCGCGCAGCAGCAGGCCCTCGGTCTCGTCCTTGACGATCTGCAGACGGCCGTAGCGCGCCATCGTCTCGGCCACGTCGACCAGCAGCGCGTGCGGGACGGAGTAGCGGGAGAACTCCAGCAGGGTGTCGACGACCTGTTCGGCGTCGTGGCCCGCCGCCCGGGCGTTCCACAGGCCCAGTGGGGTCAGCCGGTAGGTGTGGACGTGCTCGGGGGCGCGCTCGAGCTCGGCGAACGGGGCGATCGCCGCCCGGCAGGCTCCGGCCCGTGGGTGGTCGACCTCCAGGAGCAGCGTCTTGTCGCTCTGGACGATGAGGGGTCCGTCGGTCACCTGGTGGTCAACTCCGCGTGGGCTCGGGAACTTCCGGTCATCGGGGGAACAGCACGCTCACGGAGTTGGAGTTGGAGTCGAACGAGCTGCCGCTGTCGAAGCCGCCGTTCGCGCCGATGGCGATGAAGACGATGAGGCCGATGATCCCCAGCACGGTGATCCCGATGTTCACCCAGGCGCAGATCTTGCCCGCCATGAGGTACCCGAGGCCGCGCTTGGTGCCGCCGGACTCCATGATCTCGCGGCGCGCGCCCGGTGTGAGGGCCAGCGCGACGATCGCGGCGATCCAGCCCAGCCCCGTGAAGAAGAGGACCAGGCCGCCGACGGACGTCCAGCACACGGCGTGCGCCATGCCCGTCACCTTCGGGCCCTCGGAGGAGGGGTACTGCTGGTTGTACTGCGGGGCGCCGTACGCGCCGTAGCCGCCGGCCGCCGGGAACTGCTCGTTCTGCTGCGGGGCCCCGTACTGCTGCCCGTACCCGGACTGCTGCCCGTAGCCCTGCTGCCCGTAGCCCTGCTGCCCGTGACCCTGCTGGCTGTAGCCCGACGGCTGACCCTGCTGGCCGTACCCGGACTGCCCGTACTGCTGGCCGGGCTGCTGGCCGGGCTGCTGGCCCGACTGCCCGTATCCCGACGGCTGACCCTGCTGGCCGGCCTCGCCGTAGCGCGGCAGCCCCTCCTTGGGGGCCTGGCCACCCGTGGGCTGCGCCTGCGTCGACGCGTCGGCCGACGAGCCCGTCCGGTAGGGGTCGTGCGCGTCCCGGCCGTCGGTGCCGTCCTGCTGCTCACCGGTCCGGTAGGGGTCCTGCGGGGCCGGGTCCGCGTCCGGCTTCTCCCACCAGGAGCGCTGCCCGTCGCCCTGCCCGCTGTCAGTCATCGTCGTCCGCACTCCGAGTCTCGTCCGCTGGTGGATCCGTTCGTGGGTCGACGCTAGCCGACGGCGCCGACACGCACCTCACGCTCAGGGCTCGGCGTGGACCACTCCGGTGACCCGGTGGACGGAGAAGGACCGCACCGTTCGTTCGGTGTGGTCGAAGGCCGTGATCCGTCCTCCGTCGACGCCGAGGGCGTCGACCAGGTGCCGGCCGGCGGCACCTGTGGTGTCCACGTACCCGATCCAGACGGGCTGGCGCCGGGCCACGGCCTCGCGCAGCACCGACAACGACGTCGTCGGGTCCATCGTCGGCAGCGCCGGGGCGTGCTTGTGCCGGTCCCGCTTGCGCTCCAGTTCGGCGATGTCCTCGTCCCCGCCGCGCAGCGTCTGCACGGCGGCCGCGACGAGCGAGGGACCCGGGACGGGAGGTTCCCCCGTCACGGGGCGCGGCGGTGCGGTGGGGCGGGTGCGGGCGGCGGTGGGGCGGCGCACGACGAGCTCCCCGGACGGCCCTTCGGCGGCGGGCGCCGCGCCGACCTCGCGCAGCACCGCGAGCACCTCGTCCGGTTCGGCGGCGGCCGCGAGCACCGTCGGCGCCAGCAGGCGCAACCGCAGTGCGGCGCAGCGCTTGTCGGCGACGAGCTCGGCCAGCAGGGCCGGGTCCTCGGCCCGCACGTACGCGGCGGCGCGCCCGACGCGGACCCGACCGTGCCGCCGGGCGACGTCGCGCACCAGGTACTCCAGGGGCTGCGGAACGCCGGTGGAGGACAGCTCGGCGAGGAAGGACAAGGCCTCGTCGGCCGTCGTCCCCTCGTCCAGTCCCCGCCGCACCGACGTCGGGTCGAAGCGGTAGACGGTCGCCCCGCCCCGGCTCTCGACCCGGGCGAGGGCCTCGAGCCGGCGGGCGAGCACCGGGTCCAAGGGGCCCGGGGCGACAGCCGTCAGGTCCGCCTGCAGCAGGACCTCCCGCACGGGGGCGGGCAGCGTCGACTCCAGCGCCCGTCGCGCGCCCTCCTCCTCGCCCGCCAGGAGCGCCCGGCCCGCCGGGGACAGCGCCCCCGCGCCGAGGACGCCGAGCCAGCTCGCGTCGCGCAGCGTCCAGGCGACGAGGTCCTCCCGCAGCCGGCTCGCGCGCCGCGGCGCGGCCCAGCGCAGTCGCGCGGCCAGACCCGCGGCGTCGGCCGCGTGGCCCTGCGGCAGAGCCGCGAGCTCGGCGAGCACGGCGAGACGGACGGCCGGGGCGGATGCGCGGTCGAGGTCGGAGCCCAGGGCGTTGCGCGGGGAGTCCTTCGCGTCCCGGGTGCCGACCATGGCGGGAACGCGGGTCGTCGCCAGCCAGGCCGACGCGAGCGTCAGCCAGCGCTCACCCGGGCCCTCCTCCAGCCAGGCGTCGAACGCCGGAGTCGGCACCCACCGGGGTTCGACCTCGCCGTCGTCGGCGACGAGACCCGCCACCCACGCCGTCTCGACGACGAGGGCCGCGGTCGGTTCGTCGACCTCCAGCGCGGTGGCCGTCCGTCGCAGGTCCCGCACGCCCACCCCGCCGGCGCGCAGGACGGGTGGTCCGGCGGTGCCCCACCAGCGACCCAGCTCGGCGACCAGCCGGCACGCCTCGGTGGCGGCTTCGGCCGAGGCCGCGAGCACCTGCGCCGCAGGCCGTTCCGTCGTGGCGAGTATTGGGGGCACCCGTTCGGCCACCCGGTGCACGCGTCCGCCGCGCAGCGCGAGCCCCACCTCGCGCGGCAGCACGACCGTCCCCGGACCGGAGACGGCGAGCAGGCCGTGGGACAGCAGCCACTCGACCGGGCCGCTGGCCGAGGCCGCGCGGACCTGCCGGTCGGCGCGTTCGACCGCACCCGTGGGCGGGCCCCACGCCAGCTTGTCCAGCACGGCCCGGACGCCCTCGGGGGCGTCCTGCAGCAGCGCCTCGACCGTGCCGGGCGCGGCGAGGTGCTCGGCCAGGCGTCGCAGCGCGACCTCCGGGTCGAAGCTGACCTCCAGGTCGAGGTCCTCCAGCAGTTCGGCCAGCCGTTGCGGCGAGCGCCGGCCGAGCGCCTCCGAGAGCGGCGGGCCCAGACCGGCCGGGTGCGGGCCGAGGAGGTCGCGGACGGCCGCGACGAGGTGCAGCCGCCGGTCCGGCCCCCACACGAGGGCCCGCCGGCGCAGGTCGGCGACGACGTCGCCCGCCTTGGCGCCCCACGCCTTCGACACCGCGGTGACGCTCGTCGGATCCGGCAGGACGGTCAGCACCTCGGCCACCTGCAGGAGGGGGGTGTCGAGCCGTTCCAGCGCCCGTTGCGTGCTCGCCCGCGTCGTCGCCCGCGTCGCGAGCGCCGTCGAGGAGGTGGGCAGGGGGGCGGCGAGGTCTGGCCGCGCGGCGAAGAGGAGCCGCAGGTCCTCGTCCGTGCGGGCGCGCAGGTCCTCGGCGAGGGTGCGGGGAGCTGACTTGGGCGCTCGAGCCGGGGCCGTGGACATCGGGGCGAGTTTAGGGCTGTGCTCCGACACCGGCCGGTCGTAGCGTGCGGCTGTGACGACCGACGAGTCCGGCACCGCGCAGTCCCCCTCCCCCGAACGCGCCGCGCTGCTGTCGGCGCTGGCCAAGCACCGGTGGCTGTTCACCGCCACCCTCACCGACCTCAGCGACGAGCAGGCCGCCGCCCGCACGACCGTCAGCGAGCTGTGCCTGGGCGGGTTGGTCAAGCACGTCGCGGACACCGAGGACCAGTGGGTGCGGTTCGTCCACGACGGCCCCGCCGCGTTCTCCTCGTTCGAGGACACCGACTGGCAGGCCCGCGCCGACTCCTTCCGGCTGCTGCCGGGGGAGACGGTCGCCGGGGTGCTCGCCGACTACGCCGCCGTCGCCGCCCGGACCGACGAGGCCGTGCGCACCGTCGACCTCGACCGGGCGTTCCCGCTGCCGGAGGCGCCCTGGTTCGCACCGGAGGAGTGGTCGGCCCGGCGTGTCTTCCTGCACCTGCTCGCCGAGGTCTCCCAGCACGCCGGCCACGCCGACGTGCTGCGCGAGGCGGTCGACGGCCGGAAGTCGATGGGCTGATCCGCAGCGGACCCCGGCCGCGGGATGCGCTGCGACGCCGGCGCGGATTCCCTGCGGCCCAAGGTGGAGCGCGGTGGAGGGGAGGACCGACGTGGCAGACCGCGGGGCGCGGGCACCGGAGCCGGCGCGCGGGTGGGACGTGGACGAGGCGGCCGTGATGGCGGTCTTCCAGCGGCGTGCCGCCGTCCAGCTCTCCGAGGAGTCGGTGATCGCCGACGCCTTCGCCCTGCCGACGGCCGTCCGCGGTGCGCTGCAGCGGTTGGTGGCCCGGGGTGACTTGGTGCGGCAGGAGGGTGATCCCGTGTTCCTGCGTCGGCCGCAGGACAGCTTCCGCGGATTGCTGCGCGGCTACGCGGTGCGGGCGGTGCTGGGCGTCGCGGTGGGTCTGCTGCTGGCCTGGCTGCTGCAGAGCGTGGGGGTCCTGCACGGCTCACTCGGTGAGCCGGCGGTGCTGTTCGCCGTCCTGGGGTCGGTCCCCGTCGTCGCGTTGGTCTGGCGCGAGAGTCGGTACCGCCGCCGGCGTGCGGCACCCTCGAGGCCGCGGGCGAGTCCGCAGGACTGAACGGGCTCGACAGGACCGGGCTCGGTCGCGGGCGGAGGGGTCACGGGGGCGTCCTGCTGCAGTGAGGAGGTGCGGGGTTCGGAAGGACGGGGGGCTGCGTCGGGTGCGCACCCGCTGACCAGGGCCACCGCCAGCAGCGACGTCGCGGAGGGATGGAGCGCTCCTCGCACGGTGCCCAGCCCAGGACGCGCGCGACGGGGCGTGGGTGCTCTCGCCGGTCGTCGCCCGTTCGGCTGAGCGTCGGGGGACCTCCTCAGACGGGCGGCTCCTGCGGGAAGCCGAAGAGCTCGAACAGCCGCGTGTCGAGGAAGGACGTGATGCGCGCGATCTTCCCGTCGGCCAGTTCCAGCGCCTGGACGGCGAACGGCACGAGTTGCCCGTCCGCCCCGATCGGCTTGTAGTGCACGAACGCCGGGGACCCGTTCATCGTCACCGGCACGAGCTTGGACCCGCGGCACTGGTGCCCTGGCCCGAGCATCCACGCGGCGATGTCGTCCGCACCCTCCAGCCACAGCTCGAACGGCGGCATGTTCTGGGTGACGTCGGCGGCCAGCAGTTCGACGAACGCCTCGATGTCGTAGGCCTCGAAGGCGCGGACGTACTGCTCGAGGAGGGCCTGGTGGCTCGGGCCGAGCGGTTCGGTGCGGCCCACGTCGGGACGTTCGGCGAGGGTGGCCCGGGCCCGCTGCAGAGCGCTGTTCACCGAGGCCGTCGTCGTCTCCAGCAGGGACGCGACCTCGTCGGCCTTCCAGCGCAGCACGTCCCGCAGGATCAGGACGGCCCGCTGCCGCGGGGGCAGGTGCTGCAGGGCGGCGACGAAGGCCAGGCGCACCGACTCGCGCGCCACCGCCACGTCCGCGGGGTCGCCGGCCTCGGGGAGCACCCGCTCGTCGACCATCGGTTCCAGCCAGGTGTCCTCGCCGCGCGTGCGCACCAGGGACGCCTCGACCGGCTCCCACGCCGTCGCCGACAGGTCCATGGGCCGCGCACGCTTGCCGCGCGTCTCGATCGTCGTCAGGCAGACGTTGGTCGCGATGCGGTAGAGCCAGGACCGGACGCCCGAGCGGCCCTCGAAGCCGTCGACCGACTTCCACGCGCGGACCATCGTGTCCTGCACCGCGTCCTCGGCGTCGAACGCCGAACCCAGCATCCGGTAGCAGTAGCCGCGCAGCTCGGCCCGGCGCGCCGCGAGTTCGCGCTCGAGCTCGTCGCGGGTCAGGGGGCTGGTCCCGGGAGCGGTCGTCGTCACAGGGTCAGCACAGCACAGACCCCCGACACGGGGGGAGACCCTTCCGGGCCCCGGTTCACCTCCGGCGGCGGACGGGCCGGTTGGATGGGGGCGTGCCCGAGCTCCTGCTGCTGCTGGCCGGCGTCGCGGCCGGGCTCGTCGGCAGCACCGCCGGGCTGGCCTCGCTCGTCTCCTACCCGGCGCTGCTGCTCACGGGACTGCCGCCGCTGGCGGCCAACGTCACCAACACCGTCGCCCTCCTGGGGGTGACCGCCGGCACCGCCGTCGGGTCGCGGCCCGAGCTCGTCGGCCAGGGCGCCCGCATGCGCCGGCTGCTGCCGATCGCCGCGGCCGGTGGGGCGCTCGGCTGCGGGCTCCTGCTGGCCCTGCCGTCGACCACGTTCGAGGGCGTCGTCCCGTTCCTCGTCGCGGCCGCCGCGGTGCTGCTCCTCGTCCAGCCGCGGGTCCAGCACCTCCAGCCCGGACGCTTCTCGGCCCGCAACCCGCTCGTGCTCGGCGCGGTCTTCCTCGTCGGCGTCTACGGCGGCTACTTCGGCGCCGCCGCCGGGGTGCTCATGCTCGCCCTCACCGAACTCCTGCACGCGCAGTCCCTCGCCCGCAACAACGCCCTCAAGAACATGCTCACCGGAGCGGCGAACACCGTGGCGGCGCTCGGGTTCGCCGTCCTCGGACCCGTCGACTGGTCCTCGGCGCTCGCCCTCGGCATCGGGTGCGTCGTCGGGGGACGCCTCGGTCCGCCCGTCGTGCGGCGCGTCGACCCCCGGTACCTGCGGGTCGTCGTCGCCGTCGCCGGCCTGGCGCTCGCGGTCCGGCTCTTCCTCACCCGCTGACCGTGCCCGCGCGGGCGGCCGTGGTAGGCAGACCCCGTGCGCATCGTCCTGTCGCAGGTCACGAGCGGGACCGACCCGGCCGCCAACCTCGAGCTCGTCCGCGCCGAGGTCGCCGCGGCCGCCGAGGCCGGGGCCCGCCTGCTCGTGCTGCCCGAGGCCACCTCGTGCTGCTTCGGGGTGCCGCTGGGGCCCGTGGCCGAACCCGTCGACGGCCCCTGGGCGCGGGAGCTGGAGCGGGCGGCCGACGCGGCGGGCCTGACGGTCGTCGCGGGCGCCTTCAGCCCCGGCGACGGCGGCCGGGTGCGCAACACGCTGCTGGCACGCGGGGCCGGCGTGCACGAGCACTACGACAAGGTCCACCTCTTCGACGCCTACGGCTACGCCGAGTCCGACACCGTCGAGGCCGGGACGCGGCCCGTCGTCCTCGACGTCGACGGGGTCGGGGTGGGGCTGTTGACCTGCTATGACGTTCGCTTCCCGGGGCTGGCCACGACGCTGGCGGACGCCGGCGCCCAGGTCCTCGTGGTGGCGGCCTCCTGGGGCGAGGGTCCGGGCAAGGTCGAGCAGTGGGACCTCCTGACCCGTGCGCGCGCCCTCGACAGCACGAGCTGGGTGCTGGCCTGCGGTCAGGCGCGTCCGCCGGCCCCCTCCGGGGACGCCCCCCTCGGGGTGGGGCACAGCCGGGTCGTCGACCCCCTGGGGGTCGTCGTCGCCGAGCTGGGGGAGGAACCGGGCCGTCTCGTCGTCGACCTCGACCTCGACCGCGTGCGGACCGTGCGCGAGACCCTGCCCGTGCTGCGCAACCGGCGCTTCTGAGGGGCCCTTCTCGGGACCGGGTCCCTGATGTCGGCGTTCGCGTGGAACCGAGCCCCGGCTCGGTGACGGCTGTGGGAGCGTTCGCGCGGCGTCCGTGATCAGCGGGCGCGGGTGGGCGAGGTCGCCCCGGACGAGGGAGTTGCCCGTGGTCAGGTCATCGAGCAGGCGTCGCGCGGCCCGCGCGGTCACCGGGGGCGCCCTGACCCTCGCGGCGGCCCTCGCGCTGGCTCCGGCCGCGAGCGCGGCGCCCGCCGTCCCGGAACCCGTCGCCAGCGGTTCGACGGCCTCCGCGCGCTGGACGGTCACCCCGGCCGGCGCCGGGTCGTGGGACGTGGACCTCACGCTGCCGGACGGCGTGCCCGTCCGCGCCGCGCAGCCGCAGCTCGTCCTCGACGGCCTCGTGCTGGGCACCGCGCGGGAGGAGGCCGACCGCCGGACCCTCACCGTCCAGACCTCCGACCCCCGGGCCGCGCACGCCAGGAGCGTCCAGCTCGCCTGGAACGGCGTCGTCGTGGGCCAGGAATCGCGCGTGCTCCGGCACGCCGCCGGTCCGGCGGCGGCGCCCGCGCCGGACCCCGGCAGCCGCACCCTCGCCGAGGACCCCGGCGCGAAGGGGAAGTACGCCGTCGCGCGCGCCGACTACGACCTGGGTGACACCGCCGTCCGCCTGCCGGGCCTGGACGGGCAGGCGGTGGAGGAGCGGGCCGCCGTGTACCTGCCGCGCGGTGCCTCCGGTCCCCGCCCCGTCGTCGTCTTCCTCCACGGCCGCCACCAGGCCTGCTACGGCGGCGACGAGGAGCAGTTCGACGAGGGCTGGCCCTGCTCGGGCGGCGCGAAGCCGGTCCCGAGCCACCTCGGGTACGGCCAGGCCGCCGAGGCGCTGGCCTCCCAGGGCTACGCCGTCGTCTCGATCAGCGCCGACGGGATCAACGCCCTCGACTGGCAGGCCGAGGACGGCGGCGCGCAGGCGCGCGGCGAACTGGTCCTGGCCCACCTCGACCTCCTGCGGGCGTGGAACGCCGGCCGGGGAGGGGTCGCGGGCGCCCGGTTCGTGGGTCACCTCGACCTGTCCGACGTCGGACTCATGGGGCACTCCCGCGGTGGCGAGGGCGTCGTGCGCGCCGCGCTCCTCAACGCCGAACGCCCCGACCCGTACGGCATCCGCGCCGTCATGCCGCTGGCCCCCGTGGACTTCGCGCGGCAGACCCTGCCGGGCGCGGCGATGGCCGTCGTCCTGCCGTACTGCGACGGCGACGTCTCCGACCAGCAGGGGCAGCACTTCTACGACGACACCCGCTACGCCGCCCGCGACGACGTCCTGCGCACGTCCCTGCTCGTCATGGGCGCCAACCACAACTTCTTCAACTCCGAGTGGACCCCCGGCACCTCCAAGGCCCCCTCGAACGACGACTGGGGTCTGGACGACGACCCGGTCTGCGGGTCCGCCGCGCCGCAGCGCCTGACCGCGGCCGAGCAGCGCGCCGTCGGGACCGCCTACGTCGCGGGGTTCTTCCGGCTCAACCTCGGCGGTGAGGAGCAGTTCCGGCCGTTGTTCGACGGCACGGGCGGCCGGGCCGCGTCGGCCGGCCGCGCGGTGGTCCACACCGAGGCGCAGCAGCCCTCGTCCGCGCGTACCGACCTCGCCACGTTCGAGGGGCCCACGTCGTCGGTGCGGCTCGCGTCGAAGTCGGCCTTCTGCGTCGGGGCGGGTGAGCCGGTGCCGGGTCAGGCCGCCCGCTGCACGTCGCAGGACCCGAACTCGGGGTCCCTCCCGCACTGGACGCCCGCGGCCTTCGCGCCCACCGTCCCGGCGACCCCGCTGCTGCACGCCCGGTGGACCGTCGGCCGGCACCAGCCCGTGACCGTGCGGCTCGCGCCCGGAGCGGCGGCCGGCGTCCACCAGGCCCTGACGTTCCGCGCCGCGCCCGCCCGCACGCTCAGCACCGACCTGCAGGTGACGCTCACCGATGCGGCGGGCCGCACGGCGAGCGTCCCGGTGTCCCGGTTCTCCACCGCCCTCACGGCGCTCCCGGTGCTGGCCGACCCGTGGTCCGACGACGGGCAGGGGGCGGCCAAGACCTGGCTGCGCACGGTCCGGATCCCGCTCGACGCCTTCCCCGGCGTCGACCTCGGCACGCTCGCCACGGTGTCCTTCACCCCGCTCAAGGCCACGGCCAACGTGTACCTGTCCGACCTCGCCCTCGACACGCCCGCGGCCGGCGAGGGTGCCGTCACGACGCTGCCCGCCGTGAGCATCGGGGACGTGCAGGCGGTGGAGGCCGACGGCACCCAGCGGATCCGGATGCCGTTGACGCTCTCGCACCGTTCCACCGTCCCGGTCACCGTGGACGTCGACACCGCCGGTGCCGCCTTCGACGGGCGGATCCCCGCGACGTCGACGCGCGTCACCATCCCCGCCGGCACGCTTACGGGTTCGGTCGTCGTGCCGCTGACCGGCGACGACGTCGCGGAGGAGCCGCAGGCCCGGTTCACGGTCGTGCTGGCGACGCCGCGCGAGGCCGTCGTCGGCGACGGGTTCGGGCAGCTGACGGTCTTCGACGACGACGCGGGGTCCGGTCTCCAGGGCTGAGAGGGGAGCAGCCCGGCCCGGGGGGACGCCGGCGCCGGGCAGGCGGTTCGATGGCGTCGTGACCGACGCCGCCACCGCCCTGCTCGCCGCCACGTCCGCGCACGCGGCGTTCTCGGCGGTCGTGACGGCGGTGGCCTACCCGGCGCTGGCCGCGACCCCGGCGCAGCAGTGGGCCGTCGTCCACGCCGCGCACTCCCGGCGCATCACCCCCGTCGTGGCCGTCGTCTACGGCGCAATGCTCGCGTCCTGGGCGTGGGCGCTGGTCGACCTCCCGGTGTCGGCCGGGATGGTTCTCGCGGGCGTCGGGACGGTCCTCGCGTGGGGGACGACGGCGGCGGCCGCCGCGCCCACCCACGCCCGGCTGGGGCGCGAGGGGCCCCGGCCCGAGCTCGTGCGCCGGTTGCTGCGGGCCGACGCCGTGCGCACCGCGGGGGCGGTGCTCGCGCTGGTCGGCGCCGTCGTCGTGGTCTGGTGAGGCTTCAGCCGAGCGACTCCATGCCGGCCGGCAGCGGTTCGGCGTGCAGGACGTGCAGCTCCTGCGTCGCCCGGGTCAGCGCCACGTAGAGGTCGTTGGCCCCGCGCGGTCGCCGCAGCACGGCCGCGGGTTCGACGACCACGACGACGTCGAACTCCAGGCCCTTGGCGCGGTGGACGTCGAGCACCGAGACGGTGGCGTCGAGGTCGTCGGGGGAGGCCGCGACCGATCCCGCCGGCAGGGCCGCGGTGACCGCCGCCCGCAGGGCGTCCGACCCGACCGGGCCCGCCTCGTGCGCCGTCAGGACCGCGATGCGGCCCTCCTCCAGGCCCTCGAACCGCGACCGCACGAGGTCCACCACGGACAGCGCTCCCGCGAGGGGTACGGCGATCGGGTCGTGCTCGCCCTCGCGCACGGGGGTCGGCGGGTTCGCGGAGATGCCCGCCGCGCGCAGCACGTCCGCGGCGACGCGGGAGATCTTCGCGGGGGTGCGGTAGTTGACGGTCAGCTCCTCCAACCGCCAACGGTCGTCGACGACGGGTTTCAGCGCCTGCGCCCAGCTGCGCGCCCCCGCCGGGTTCGACGTCTGCGCGACGTCGCCGACGAGCGTCATCGACCGCGACGGGCAGCGGCGTTCGACGAGGCGCCAGGCCATGGCCGACAGCTCCTGCGCCTCGTCGACGACGACGTGGCCGTAGGCCCAGGTGCGGTCGACGGCGGCGCGTTCGGCGACGGTCCCGGTCGGGCCGCCCGTGGCGAACCGGTCGGCGAGGAGTTCGGGGGAGACCAGCGGGTTGCCGACGCCGGAGGCCTCGAAGTCCTCGAGGACCTTGCGGGCGTAGGCGATCTGCTCCTCGCGTTCGGCGGCGGCCCGGGCGTCGGTCACCGTCGCGTCCAGGGGGCCGAGGAGCTCGGCGAGCTCGTCGAGCAGCGGGACGTCGGCCTCGGTCCACGCGGTCGGGTCCTCGCGGTGCAGGGCGTCGCGGTCGCGCTCGGACAGGCCGGGGGCGACCTCGGCGAGCAGCGCCGGGTTGCGGTAGAGCGAGGCGAGCACCTTCTGCGGCGTCAGCGGCATCCAGCAGAGGTTGACCTCGCGGCGCACGTCGACGTTCTCGCGCAGCTCGGCGACGAGGTCGTCGCGCTCCTCCCCGAGGTCGACGCCGCGGGCGCGGGCCAGGGAGTTCACGAGCGTGTTGAGCACCTCGCGGACGAACGTCACGCGGGCGAGGTTGTGGGGCCTGCGGCTGCGGCGGGCCCGGGTGCGGGCCGAGGCGATGGCCTCCGGGCGCAGCTGGACGCGGGTGCCGTCGAGGTCGAGGCGGATGGGCCGCGACGGGACGCGCTGGCGGGCGGCGACGGCGGCGTCGAGGACGTCGACCATCCGCAACGACCCCTTGACGCGCGCGGCCTCGGGGGAGTCCTCCCCGCGGCCCACGACGCCGGGGTACATCTCGCCGAGGGTGAGGGTGACGACACCCGTCTCGCCGAGGGCGGGCAGCACCTGCTCGACGTAGCGCAGGAAGACGGGGCTCGGCCCCAGGAGCAGCACACCGCTGCGGGCCAGGCGGTCGCGGTGGGTGTAGAGCAGGTAGGCCGTGCGGTGCAGGGCCACGGCCGTCTTGCCGGTGCCGGGCCCGCCCTGGACGACGAGGACACCGCGCTCGGAGGCCCGGATGACGCGGTCCTGCTCGGCCTGGATGGTCGCGACGATGTCGCCCATCCGGCCCGTGCGCGGGGCGGTAACGGCGGCCAGCAGCGCGGCGTCACCCGTCGTGCGCTCGCCGTCGGCGGCGACGAGGACCTCGTCGTCGACCCCCGTGACGTGACGGCCGGACGTCAGCAGGTGCCGGCGCCGCACGACGTCGCGGGGCGAGGCCGCGGTGGCCTGGTAGAAGTCCTGCGCCGCGGGCGCGCGCCAGTCGACGAGGACCTGGGTCCCGCGCTCGTCGGACAGGCCGAGGCGCCCGACGTAGCGGCGGGGGTCCTGGGTGCCCTCGCGCAGGTCCAGGCGGCCGAAGCAGAGCCGGTTCTCGACCGACCACAGCTGCGAGAGCCGGTCCTCGTAGAGCGTCGCGAAGGCGTCGCGCTCGAAGCGGTTCTGGTGGGTGCCGGTCGCCTCGGTGCGGCGCACCTCGGCGAGCTGTTCGGCCGTCTGGGCCCGCAGCTGGTCGAGGCGGGCGTAGAGCCGGCCGACGTGGGCGTCCTCGGCCGCGACGACACGCGCGACCTCCTGCGCCGTGACGTCCGCGTCCGACTGCGTCGACTGGCTCACTCGGGCGGCTCTCCTCGGGCAGGACGGCTCAGGCGCGCCGCGAACGGCACCGAAGAAGAGTAGACGGGAAGGCCGGGGCACGAGCGGGCGGACCTGTACGTTCAACCACAGCACCGCCAGAGCGACCGTCCAGACCGGGCGCGTCCCCACCTCGTCGAGGAGTCCCGTGACGACACTGCCCACCGATGTCCGCCCGCCGCGCCGCACCACGCCCTACGCGGCGTTGACCGCGGCCGTCCAGGAGGCCGGGCTGATGCGCCGGCGCACCGGTCGCTACTGGGTGCGCATCGCGGCGACGACCGTGGCCTTCGCGGCCGTGGTGGCGGGCGCGGCCCTGCTGCGCGACTCCTGGCTGGTGCTGCTGACGGCGGCGCCCCTGGCCGTCGTCCTGACGCAGTTCGCCTTCCTCGGCCACGACGGGGCGCACCGGCAGATCTTCGCGACGCACCGGGGCAACGAGTGGGCCGCGCGCATCTTCGCGGCCCTGCTGACCGGGCTGTCCTACGGCTGGTGGATGGGCAAGCACACGCGCCACCACCAGGCGCCGAACAAGCTGGGCACGGACACCGACATCGAGTCCGACGTCGTCTCGTTCCACGAGGGTGCGGCCGCTGGCCGTCGGGGCCTGCTGCGGTGGGCCACCGCCAAGCAGGGCTGGTGGTTCTGGCCGCTGCTGCTGCTGGCCGGGCTGAACCTGCACGCCGACTCGGTGCGCTCGATCATCCGCGGCCGCGCCGGCAAGCGCCGCTGGATCGACACGTCCTTCATCGTCGTGCACTGGGGGATCTACCTCACCGCCCTGGTGCTCCTGCTGGGGCCGGCGCGCGGCGCCGCCTTCTTCGGGGTCCACATGGCCGCCTTCGGCGTTTCGATGGGCGGAGCCTTCGCGCCCAACCACGTGGGCATGCCGATCGTGGCCCGCGAGGCCAAGGTCGACTACATCCGCCGCCAGGTGCTGATGTCCCGCAACATCTCCGGCGGCTGGTTCGTCGACCTCGTCATGGGCGGGCTGAACCACCAGGTCGAGCACCACCTCTTCCCGAGCATGCCGCGGCCGAACCTGCGCGCGGCGCGCCCCTTCGTGCAGCGCTTCTGCGCCGAGCACGGCATCTCGTACACGGAGACGTCCCTGGCGCGCTCCTTCGCCGAGATCGTCACGTACCTCAACGAGGTGGGCATCGCGGCCCGCGACCCGTTCAAGTGCCCGCTGGTCGCGCAGCTGCGGACCGTCTGACCGGGATTGCCCGTTCCGGCGTGCAGCGTGATACGTTGTGGGCTAGTCGCAGTTCTTCGACGTGCTCGCAGCGCCCCGGGGAATCACCGAGGGCCCAGTACGCTCACCACCCGGTCAGCACCCTCGGCGGCGAGCCTCACACGAGTGGGGCGCAACACCCGAGGAGGCCTCATGGCTCAGGGAACTGTCAAGTGGTTCAACGGCGAAAAGGGCTTCGGCTTCATCGCCCCCACCGACGGCGGTCCGGACGTCTTCGTCCACTACTCCGCGATCTCCGGTAACGGGTACCGCAACCTGGAGGAGAACGACACCGTCGAGTTCGAGGTGACCCAGGGCGCCAAGGGCCCCCAGGCCGCCAACGTCGTCCGTCTCTGACGAACGCCTGAACGACCCCCGTCCCTGCTGGGACGGGGGTCGTTCTGCGTTCAGCGACGTTCCAGCACCCCACGCAGGAACGACGCCTGGGCCGCGTGCTCGAGGTCGTCGTCGGCGACGCTCACGAGGCGCACCCCCAGCGTGACCGGCGGGTCCCAGCGGTCGTCGACGACGCGGTCGAGGTCGGCGTCCGACAGGCCGCGCAGGTACGCCACGGTCCGGGCCTGGACGGCCTCCAGGTACCCCGTCAGCAGCTCCGCCCCCGCCCGCACCTGGCCGACCTGCGCCGCGTCGAAGCCGTAGCCGGTCTCCTCGTCGCCGAAGGGGAGGCCGAAGCGTCCGGCCCAGCCGTCGGCCGTCCACGTCTGCTCGTGGCCGGCGACCTCGCTGACGTGGTCGTCCTGGACCCGGGCCAGGTGCCACACGAGCCAGGCGACGCTGTTGGCCTCCGGGTCGAGCCGGGCGGCGAGGGTGTCCTCGTCGAGGCCGTCGACGGCGGCGTGCACGGCGTCGGGGATGCGGCCGTAGAGGTCGAGGAGGATGTCCTGGGCGTCCATGGCCCCACCCTGCGTCGGTCCGCGCGGCCGTGCACCTGGGGCCGGACACGCGGGGCCGCCTGCTCCGGACGGGCGACCTGGCGAAACGTGTGTCGTCACGCAGCGATGAAGCAGTCGTGACGCAACGCGAACTCCTCGAGCGGTGGTGGGGGACCCTCGACGCCCCCGGACGGCGTGACGTCCTCGAGGTGGAGCCGGGCGACTTCCTCAGCGAGTCCCTCGCCCTCGACCTGCAGCTCTACGGCGTCCACGTCCCCGACGTCGCCGTGGCCTTCGACGTCGACGGCCTCGTGCGCCGTGTCGTCGTGCACGTCCAGCCCCGCGAGCTCACCGACTTCCTCACCGGCGTCCGCTGACCCCGCGCCACCCCACCCACCCGCCCACCCGCCCCGACCCCCACGCCGCGCGGAAAACACTCTTTCCGCCCTCCGCAAGCGCTTTCGGAGGGCGGAAGGAGTGTCCTCCGCCCGGTCCGGAGTGCCGGAAACCCGGTGACGGGACGGAGGCGGGGGAGCAGGATCGGGGGCGTGCCGGACCCGCTCTTCGCTGACCCGCGGCTCGCGGTCGTCTACGACGCCTTCGAGGACCCGCACCGCCCGGACCTCGACCCGTACGCCGCGCGGGCGCTGCGCCCCGGGGTCCGGCGCGTGCTCGACGTCGGCTGCGGGACCGGTGTCCTCGCCGCCCGCCTCGCCGCGGCCGGGCTGGACGTCGTGGGCGCGGACCCCGCTGCCGCCAGCCTCGCCGTCGCCCGGGCCCGCTCGACCGACGTCACGTGGCTCCACGTCGCCGCGTCGGACCTCCCGGCGCTGGACGTCGACCTCGCGGTCATGACGGGCAACGTCGCCCAGGTGTTCCTGTCCGACGACGACCTCCGGGCCGCGCTCGCCGGGGTCGCCCGGGCGGTGCGACCCGGGGGCCGGTTCGTCCTGGAGGCGCGGCGGCCCGCGGCGCGGGCGTGGGAGTCGTGGCTGCCGGTCGAGGAGCACCGCGACGTGCCGGGCGTCGGCCGGGTCGACCGGGCCTTCGCGCTGCTGGACGTCGACCCGCCCTTCGTCACCTTCCGCCAGACCTACTGCGTCACCGGGGAGGTCGTCGACTCGGACTCCACCCTCCGGTTCTGGGAGCTGGAGGAGGTCGAGGACGCCCTGACCGGCGCCGGGTTCAGCGTGGAGTCGGTGGGGCAGGCCCCCGACCGGCCGGGGCTCGAGCACGTCGTCGACGCCGTCCGGTGACGCGGGCCGTCGGGGCTGGAAGCACGACTCCCGCCCTCCGGGAACGGTCCCGGAGGGCGGAAACAGTGTTTTCCGCGCGGGCGGCGGGCGGCGGGCGGCGGGTCAGCCGCGGGCGCGGGCGCCGAGGAACGTGCCGATCCGGCCGACGGCGTTCTCGAGGTCCTCGACGCGGGGGAGCGTCACGATGCGGAAGTGGTCGGGCGTGGGCCAGTTGAAGCCCGTGCCCTGCACGACGAGGACGTGCTGGTCCTCGAGCAGGTCGACGATGAGCTGGTAGTCGTCGGCGACGCGGTGCACCTCGGGGTCCAGGCGCGGGAAGCAGTACAGGGCGCCGCGCGGCTTGACGCAGCTGACACCGGGGATCGCGTTGAGCAGTTCCCACGTCCGGTGCGACTGCTCGGACAGCCGGCCCCCGGGCAGGACGAGGTCGTTGATGGACTGGTGTCCCGACAGGGCGGCCTGCACGACGTGCTGCGCGGGCACGTTGGCGCACAGGCGCATGTTGGCGAGCAGGTCGAGCCCCTCGATGAAACCCGCGGCGTGCGCCTTGGGACCGGACAGGTACATCCAGCCCGAACGGAAACCCGCGACGCGGTACGCCTTGGACAACCCGTTGAAGGTGATGCACAGCAGGTCCGGGGCGAGGGAGGCCGTCGACACGTGGACGGCGTCGTCGTAGAGGATCTTGTCGTAGATCTCGTCGGACAGGACGAGCAGCCCGTGCTCGCGGGCGACCTGCAGCATCCCCTCCAGGACCCGGGTCCCGTACACCGCACCCGTGGGGTTGTTCGGGTTGATGACGACCATCGCCTTGGTGCGCGGGGTGACCTGGGCGCGCAGGTGGTCCAGGTCCGGTTCCCAGTCCTGCGTCTCGTCGCAGAGGTAGTGCACGGCCCGGCCGCCCGCGAGGCTGACCGCTGCGGTCCACAGCGGGTAGTCCGGTGCGGGGACGAGGACCTCGTCTCCGTCGTTGAGCAGCGCCTGCACCGCCATGACGATGAGTTCGCTGACGCCGTTGCCCATGTAGACGTCGGCGACGCCGACGTCGCGGACCCCCTTGAGCTGGCTGGACTGCACGACGGCGCGGCGCGCGGACGGGATGCCCTTGCTGTCGCTGTACCCCTGCGCCACCGGCAGGTTGGCGATCATGTCCTGCAGCAGTTCGTCCGGGGCCTCGAACCCGAAGGGGGCCGGGTTGCCGATGTTCAGCTTGAGGATCCGGTGGCCGGCCTCCTCGAGCTGCTGCGCACGTCGCAGGGCGGGGCCGCGCACGTCGTACAGGACGTTCGCGAGTTTGTCCGACTGCTCGAGGTTCATCGACCGGCCTTCTCGGGGTGTGCTGGGCCGGTCCAGCTTGGCACGCGACCCGTCCGCCACCGGGTCCAGGTGCGGGTCGGTGGCGCTCCGGAGTGTCGCGCGGTAGCGCTACCCGGTTGCCGGACGGCGACCGGGCCGGACAGGGTGGTCCGGTGCCGGCGCAGCGGGGTTCGAGGGTCGGGTGGGGGCTCGGCCTGCTCGTCGCCGGCTGGGCGTCGGTGGAGGCGGTCCACGCCGTCGCCGCGCGGCGGGGCTTCCCGGCGGGGCGGCGCCCCGGTCCGCCGGACGTCGTCGTGGTGCTCGGTTGTCCGCCGCGCCCGGACGGTTCCCTCAGCGGCATGCAGCGCTGGCGCACCGAGATCGCGGTGCGCACACCGGGGGAGCCCGTGCTCGTCTTCTCCGGGTTCGCCCGGCCCGGCGCCCCGAGCGAGGCGGCCGTCATGGCGGCCCACGCGCGCGACGTCCTGCGGGTCGACCCCCGCCGGGTCCGCACGGAGGAGACGGCCACGACGACGTGGGAGAACGTCACGCGCACCCTGGGCGACCTCGAGGGGGCCCGCGCGGTGGCGCTCGCGTCGTCCCCCGTGCACGCGTTGCGGGCGCGGCGCTACCTCGCCCGGTTGCGCCCCGACCTCGCCGACCGGCTCGTCCCGGCCGCCGACTACCGCTTCGGTGAGCGCTGGCGGTGGAAGGCCGCGACCGCCGGCTACGACCTGGTCCGGTCGATCGGGCTGCGCGTGGTCAAGACATCCGATGTCAGAGGTGCCCACAGGGGCTCGACTGGCGAAGACACCACCTGACGGCCGTCCCATCGGGAGTGGACATCCGATGAATCGAGGCGTTGGATGGGCGTCGGCATGTCGTCACCGTGATCAGGAGCACAACGTGAAACTCATGCGCATCGGCCCCGCAGGTGCCGAGCGACCCGTGGCCCTGCGCGAGGACGGCACGCACGCCGACCTGTCCGGAGTCCTGGACCCGGCGAGGGCCTGGAGCTTCGACGACCTCGACCGCGCCCGCGCCGCCCTGGCCGACGCCCCGACCCTCGACGTCGAGGGTGAGCGCACCGGCAGCCCGCTGCCCCGACCCGGGATCGTCGTGTGCATCGGGCTGAACTACCGGGACCACGCGGCCGAGACCGGTGCGCAGGTGCCGAGCGAACCCGTCCTGTTCCTCAAGATGCCCTCGACCGTCGTCGGGCCGTTCGACGACGTCCTCGTCCCGCGCGGGTCGGAGAAGACCGACTACGAGGTCGAGCTGGGCGTCGTGCTGGGCCGACGGGCGCGGTACCTGGAGTCCCCGGAGGAGGGGCTGGCCGCCGTCGCCGGCTACGTCGTCTCGCACGACGTCTCCGAACGCGAGTTCCAGATCGAGCGCGGCGGGACCTGGGACAAGGGCAAGAACTGCGAGACCTTCAACCCCCTCGGGCCGTGGTTCGTCACGGCCGACGAGGTGCCCGACCCGACGTCGCTGGCGCTGCGCTGCTGGGTCGACGGGGAACTGCGCCAGGACGGCACGACGGCGGACATGGTCTTCGGCGTCGGTGAGCTCGTCCACTACCTGAGCCGCTTCATGGTCCTGGAGGCCGGGGACGTCATCAACACCGGCACCCCGGCGGGCGTTGCCCTCGGTCAGCCGGACCCCAAGCCCTACCTGCGCGCCGGGCAGGTCGTCGAGTGCGAGATCGAGGGACTGGGGCGGATGCGCCAGCGGCTGGGTGCGGCGTGATGAGCAGCTTCACCGGGTTCACCACCCACGACGTGCGGTTCCCGACGTCGCGCGACCTCGACGGGTCCGACGCCATGAACCCCGACCCCGACTACTCCGCGGCCTACCTCGTCATCGGCACCGACGACGCGGACGGGCTGGAGGGCCACGGGTTCGCGTTCACCATCGGCCGCGGCAACGACGTCCAGGTCGCCGCCATCGACGCCCTCGCGGGGCACCTCCTGGGCCGCGACGTCGAGGCCGTCCTGGCCGACATGGGCGCCACGTCGAAGTCCTTCGTCGACGACTCCCAGCTGCGCTGGCTGGGGCCGGAGAAGGGCGTGATGCACATGGCGATCTCCGCCGTGGTCAACGCCCTGTGGGACCTCAAGGCCAAGCGCGCGGGGCTCCCGCTGTGGGACCTGTTGTCCCGCATGAGCCCCGAGGAGCTCGTCGACCTCGTCGACTTCCGCTACCTCACCGACGCCCTGACCCGCGAGGAGGCCCTGGGGATCCTGCGCACGGCCGAACCCGGCCGCGCCGCGCGCCGCGATGAATTGCTGCGCACCGGGTTCCCCGCCTACACGACGACCCCCGGGTGGCTCGGGTACTCCGACGAGAAGCTCGTGCGGCTCGCTCACGAGGCGGTCGCCGAGGGGTTCTCCCAGATCAAGCTCAAGGTCGGCGCGGACGTCGAGGACGACGAACGACGCCTGCGGCTCGCGCGCGAGGCCGTCGGTCCGGACGTCCGGATCGCCGTCGACGCCAACCAGCGCTGGGACGTCGGCGTCGCCATCGACTGGATCAACCGGCTGGCGCCGTACGACCCGTGGTGGATCGAGGAACCCACGAGCCCGGACGACGTCCTGGGCCACGCGGCGATCCGGCGCGGCGTGAGCCCCGTCAAGGTCGCGACGGGCGAGCACGTCCAGAACCGGATCGTCTTCAAGCAGCTGCTGCAGGCCGGGTCCCTGGACGTCCTGCAGATCGACGCGGCCCGCGTCGGCGGTGTCAACGAGAACGTCGCGATCCTGCTGCTGGCCGCGAAGTTCGGCGTCCCCGTCTGCCCGCACGCGGGCGGCGTGGGGTTGTGCGAGCTCGTGCAGCACCTGTCGATGTTCGACGTCGTCGCCGTCGCCGGCACGACGCAGGACCGCGTCATCGAGTTCGTCGACCACCTGCACGAGCACTTCCTCGACCCCGTCGTCGTCGAGGGCGGGGCCTACCGCGCCCCCTCGACGCCGGGTTTCAGTGCCGAGGTCCACCCGGAGACCCTGCGGCACTTCGCCTTCCCGGACGGGGCCGAGTGGCGCCCCGTGGCGGCCGGCGAGGAGACCGTCCACCTGCACACCCGGGAGGTCCCCGCGTGACGTTCGCACCCCTCACCGGGCTCAGGGTCCTCGTCACCGGCGGGGCCTCGGGGATCGGCGCGGCCACCGCCGACCGGTTCACCGCCGACGGCGCCCGCGTCGTCGTGCTGGACCGGGACACCTCCGCCGACCACCACACGGTCCTGGCCGACCTGTCCGACGACGCCTCCGTCCGGACGGCCGTGGCCGCCGCCGCCGAGCACCTCGGCGGGCTCGACGTGCTGGTCAACAACGCCGGAGTGGGCGCCGTCGGGGACGTGAGCGCCAACGACGACGACGAGTGGCACCGCGTCTACGACGTCAACGTCGTGGGCCTGGTCCGCACCACGCGCGCGGCCCTGCCCCACCTGCGGGCAGCCGCGGCGGAGCGGGGGACCGCCGCCGTCGTCAACACCTGCTCGATCGCGGCGTGGACGGGGCTGCCGCAGCGCGCGCTGTACTCCGCGACCAAGGGCGCCGTCCAGGCCCTCACGCTGGCGATGGCGGCCGACCACCTCGCCGACGGTGTCCGCGTCAACTGCGTCAACCCGGGCACGGCCGACACCCCGTGGGTGCAGCGCCTGCTCGACGCCAGCGCCGACCCGGCCGCGGAACGGGCTGCGCTGCAGGCCCGTCAGCCCACGGGCCGGCTCGTGAGCGCCGAGGAGGTCGCGCACGCCATCGTGCACCTGGCCGACCCGCGGTCCTCGGCGACGACCGGGGCCGTCGTGGCCGTGGACGGCGGCATGCACGCCCTGCGGGTCCCGGCCCGCCCGACGGGAGGCGACGCGTGATCGACCTGCCCCGCTGGGGACTCGGCGCCGCCGCCCTCGGCAACCTCTTCACCGTCGTCCCGGACGAGACGGCGCGGGCCACCGTCGACGCCTGCTGGGACGCCGGGGTCCGCTACGTCGACACGGCCCCGCACTACGGGGTCGGGCTCAGCGAGGAACGCGTCGGGGCGGCCCTGCGCGACCGGCCGCGCTCGGAGTTCGTGCTGCAGACCAAGGTCGGCCGCCTGCTCGTCGCCGGACCGGGTACGGGCCGCGACACCGACGGGTTCGACGTCCCCGACACCCGCGTGCGGCAGTTGGACTTCTCCGCGGCGGGGGTCCGTCGCTCGGTGGAGGAGAGCCTGGAACGTCTGGGGCTGGACCGCATCGACGTCGCCCTCGTCCACGACCCCGACGACCACCTCGACGAGGCGCGGGCCGGGGCCTTCCCCGAACTGCTGCGGATGCGCGAGGAGGGTCTGCTGCGCGGCGTCGGCGCGGGCATGAACGAGACGGCCCCGCTGACGGCGTTCGTCGAGGAGTTCGACCTCGACGTCGTCCTCGTCGCGGGGCGGTACCACCTGCTCGACGCCTCGGCCGCCGACGGGTTGTTCCCCGCGGCGCAGCGGGCGGGCACGGCGGTCGTGCTCGGCGGGGTGTTCGCCTCGGGGTTGCTCGCGAGCCCGGAACCCCCGCCGGACGCGACGTACCGGTACGCCCCCGCCCCGCCCGAGTTCCTCGACCGGGCCCGGCGCACCGCCGCGGTCGCCCGCGAGCACGGCACGACGCTGCCGGCCCTCGCCGTCCAGGCCGCCGGCGCGCACCCGGCCGTCGCCTCGGTCCTGCTGGGGATGCGGTCTCCGGAGGAGGTGCGGCGCAACGCGGAACTCTTCGTGCAGGACGTCCCGCCCGCGGTGTGGGACGCGTTGCGGCGCGAGGACCTCCTGCCCGCCGGGATGGTCGTGCCGGGGGAGGGGGACGCGTGATCGTCGACGCGCACCACCACCTCTGGGACCCGACGACCCGGGAGTACCCCTGGATGCCGCCTGCGCTCGCCGCGCCGTTCACCACCGAGGACCTGCGCCGGGAGACCACGCTGGCGGGGGTGGACCGCACGGTGCTCGTGCAGACCGTGTCCTCGGCCGCGGAGACCGCGGAGTTCTGCGCGACCGCTGCCGCCTCGGACGGGTTGATCGCCGGTGTCGTCGGCTGGGTCGACCACACCCGCGACGTCCCCGCCCAGCTGGAGGGGCTCGCGCACGCGGAGTTCCTGCGGGGGATCCGGCACCAGGTCGAGGACGAACCCGACCCCGACTGGCTGCGCCGGCCCGAGGTCGTGGCCGCGGTCCGCTCCGCGCGCGGGTTGGTGGTGGACCTGCTCGTGCGGTTCGACCAGCTCCCGGGGGCGGTGGCCCTCGTCGACGCGGTCCCGGACGGTGAGTTCGTGCTCGACCACGGCGCCAAACCCCCGATGGGCACCGGGGACTACGAACCGTGGCTCGTGGGCACCGCGGACCTGGCCCGTCGCGAGAACGTCGTGTGCAAGCTGTCGGGGCTGTTCACCCTCGAGCACCAGGAACTGCTCGGGCCCGCCGTCGAGCACCTGTTCACGGTCTTCGGTCCGGACCGTCTCGTGTTCGGGACGGACTGGCCCGTCAGCACCCTCGCGCTCGACTACCCGGCCGTCGTGGCTCGCACGACGTCCCTCCTCGAACCGTTCTCCGCGGACGAGCAGGCGGCCGTCCTCGCCGGGAACGCCGTGCGCACCTACCGTCTCTGACCCCGCACGCCCCCGTCCCGGGGCCAAGCGCGGATCACCCTGCGGGAGCGTCCGGAGCCTCAGCGGCACGACGGGCTGCACTCATCGACCGCAACCACTGCTCCACGCCCGCGACGTGGACCTGCGCCCAGGCGCAGGCCAGGTCGTGCTGGCGTGCGGCCATCGCCTGCTGGATGGCGCGGTGCTCGTCCAGGGTCCGCGTCGTCGCGGCCTCCTGGGTCAAGCCGCGCCACACCCGCGCCCGGTGCAGCGGCCCCGACAGGGTCTCGATGAGCGAGGCGAGGACGGAGTTCCCGGCGCCGAGGGCGATGCGTCGGTGGAACTCCTGGTCGTTGGCGACGAGGTCCTCGACGGTCGGGTCCGGGCCCAGGTCGTCGAGCAGGTCCGACAACCCCGCGATCTCGGCGTCGCTCATCCGCAGCGTGGCCATGGACGTCGCCGGGGGTTCCAGCAGGCGCCGGACCTCGAAGAACTCCAGCAGCGAGTCGTCGCGCTGCACGTCGACGACGAACGTCATCGCGTCGAGCATGACGCCCGGTTCCAGGCTCGAGACGTACGTCCCGTCGCCCTGCCGGACGTCGAGGACGTTGATGAGGGCCAGGGCCCGCACGGCCTCGCGCAGGGAGTTGCGCGACAACCCCAGCGCCCCGGACAGCTCGGCCTCCCGGGGGAGGCGGTCACCGGGGCGCAGTTCGCCGCTCAGGATCATCCCCTTGATGCGCTCGATCGCGTCGTCGGTGACCCCCACTGTCCTCAGTCCCGCTGCGCGCCAGCGCGTTGCTCGCGGAAGCTCCACAGGAACGGCAGGCCCTCGTCGCCGCCGGAGTAGTCGTCGGGCGTCGACTGCAGGGCCGACACCCGGGCCTGCCAGGCGATGTTCGCGGGGTGGTCGCGCAGGTGGGCGCGCATCGCCTGGTAGTCCTCGACGTCGAGCCAGTGGAAGACGTCCCGACCGTCGCGCCAGATGCGCCAGTCCCGCACCCCGGCGTCGGCCAGCGCCTGCAGCAGATCGGCGGGGACCTCGGCGTGCAGCGCGTCGTAGGCCTCGAGGGCGTCGGCGTTCAGCCGGGTGTGCAGGGTCCTCTCCATGTCCCGACGATACCCGCCGCACCCCCCGCCGGTCGGGGTCGCGGGGTCAGGGCTGACGGCGTGCGACCGACCAGTTCCCCGCGACGTCCAGGGCGGTCCCGGCACCGCCCGCGGAGAACACGAGACGGTCGTGCAGCCGGGACGTCCGGCCCTGCCAGAACTCGACCTCGTGGGCCCGCACGAGGAAACCTCCCCAGTGCGGCGGGGTCGGCACGTCGGCGACGGACCCGGTGTCCGGCCAGCGTTCCCGCAACCGGGCGGCGCGGTCGTCGAGCGTCGCGGCGGCGTCGACCGGGGAGGACTGCTCACTCGCCCAGGCACCGATGCGGGAACCGTACGGGCGCGACGTGAAGTACGCCTCGGTCTCCTCGCGCGGCACCTGCTCGGCCCGCCCCCGGACGGCCACCTGCCGCTGCATCCCGAACCACCCGAACACCAGGCTGACGCGCGGGTCGTGGGCGATGCCCCGGGCCTTGCGCGAGCGGAGGTTCGTGTAGAACACGAAACCCCGGGCGTCGACGCCCTTGAGGAGCACGGTGCGGGCCGAGACGCCGTCCTCGTCCACCGTGGCGAGGGTCATCGCGTTGGGTTCGGGGACCGTCGAGGGACCGGCCGCCACGGCGTCGGAGTACCACCGCTCGAACTGCTCCAGGGGGGTCCTCGCCAGGTCCGCCTCGGCGAGGTGCTGCGGGCCGTAGTCGACTCGTCGTCCTGCGGGATCCTCCACGCGCCCAGGGTAGGGCTGCGGGTGCGCCCCGACATCCGGGGCCGGCCCGGGGGCGGGCACACTGCGCGCGTGCCGACCGCCGCGTCCGACCTCGGGCTGACCCTCACGACGGCCGTGCGCCCGCCCGTCGAGGACCCCACGCTCGGGATCGACGTCCCCGCCCCGCCGACCCGTCCCCGCGCGCACCCGTTCGTGGCGGTGGGGGACTCCCTCACCCAGGGGTTCAAGCACTACGCCGTCCACGACCGGGCGCTGTCCTGGCCCGCGCTCGTGGCCGACCTCCTCGGGGTGCCGTTCGCGCGGCCACAGGACCGCGGCCCCGGCGGCTACCCGCTGAACCTGGAGTTCACGGCCCGGCGGGCGCTCGGGCGTCCGGTCCTGCCCGGGCTCGTGGCGGGACTGCGGTACGCGGTCGCGGTGCAGCGGGCCTACGAACGGTCGCCGGGACCGCCCGGCGGTCCCCGGTACGAGGACCTCGCGGTCTGGGGCTGGGACCTGCGCGACCACCTGTCCCGCACCGCCGACACCGAGCGGCCCCGGTTGCGGTCGGGTCCGCTGACGCGGCTCGACCCGCTCGTGCAGGCGCCCAACGCGCGGGCCGCGGTCGAGGTGCTCGACGGGTCGCGGACGGCGGACGGGACGGCCCTGACGTCGTTGCGCGCCGCGCGGGAGCTCGAGGGCGGCGTCGAGACGCTCTGCGTGTGGCTGGGGTCGAACAACGCGCTGCGCAGCGTCGTGACCCTGCGGGTCGTCGCGAGCGGACCGCGGTTCCGCGACCTGGACGCCAAGGACGCCTACACGGTGTGGACCGTGCCGGACTTCGCGGCGGAACTGGCCGAGGTGGCGCGTTCCGTCGAGGCCGTGGGGGCCGACCGCGTCCTGTGGGGGACCGTCCCGCACGTGACGATCCCGCCGATCGTCCACGGCCTCGGCGGGGCGCTGCCCGAGTGCGGCCGGTACTTCCGCTGGTACGGACGGCCCTGGGCGACGGAGGAGACCTTCGACCCACAGCGCGACCGGCACCTCACGGGGTTCGACGCGTGGGCCGTCGACCAGGCGATCGACGGGTACAACCGGGCGCTGCTCGACGTCGTCGCCGCCGCGCGGGAGCGGGGACGGGACTGGCGCGTCGTCGACGTCGGCGCGATGCTCGACCGGCTCGCGGTGCGCCGCAACGACGAGCTCGGCGCCCGGCCGCCCGAGTTCGCCCCGTACCCGCTGCCGGCCGCGCTGCAGGGGTTCGACACCCGGTTCCCCGCGACCGACGACACCGGGCGGCTCCTCGCCGGCGGGCTCATCGGCCTCGACGGTCTGCACCCGACGTCGTGCGGGTACGGGCTCGTCGCACAGGAGTTCGCGGCGGTGCTGTCCGGGGCCGGGGTCGCCTTCCCGCACGGGGACCGGATCGACTTCGAGGCCCTGCGCCGTCGCGACACGTTCGTGTCGGACCCGCCGGCCGGCGTCGCCACGGCCCTGCGGCGCATCGACCGCGTCCACCGCCTGACGAGGTTCCTGCGGTGAGAGGAGGGGAGAGGGGGAAACGGGTCCCGCGTGCGGGGTGGTCGTCTACCCTGCCCTGAGAACGTTCACAGCGACGACGAGGAGGTCGACGTGGGACTGGGCCGGGCCCCCACGATGCGGGACGTCGCCGAGCACGCCGGTGTCAGCGTGTCCACCGTCTCCCGCGTCGTCAACGCCGAGAAGTACGTGGACCCCGTGACGCGGGCCACCGTCGAGGCCTCGGTGGCCGCACTCGGCTTCCTGCGCAACGAGTCCGCACGGACCCTGCGCCCGGGCCAGCGCACGGCCACGATCGCCCTCGTCGTGGAGGACCTCACCAACCCGTTCTCGGCCGAACTCGCCCACGGTGTCGAGATCGTCGCCGCGGCCGCGGGCTTCGTCGTCCTGCTGCTGTCGACGGGGCGGGACGCCCTCGGCGACCGCGACCAGGTGCGCGAGAAGGAGATCGTCGGGGAGCTGCTGCGGCGTCGCGTCGACGGGGTGCTCATGGTGCCCGGTGACGAGGACGTCGAGGGCCGGTACGCGGCCCTGGCCGAGCGGGCTCCGGTCGTGTTCGTCGACCGGCTGCCCAAGGGCGTGCGCGGCGACGTCGTCCTGCTGGACAACGCCGGCGGCAGCCGACGGCTCACGCAGTGGCTGCTCGACCGCGGGCACCGCCGCATCGGCTACGTCGGCGGGGACCGCGGCGCCGGGACGGGCGCCAAGCGCTACTCGGGGTTCCGCGCCGCCCTCCGCGCGGCCGGGATGCGCGAGGAGCGGGAACTGCTGCGCTTCAACCAGCACAGCAGCGACGAGGCCCGGACGGCCACGCAGGACCTCCTCGCCCTGCCCGAACCGCCGACCGCGCTGTTCTGCGACAACAACCGCATGACGGTCGGGGCGCTGCTGGCCGTGCACCGGGCCCGCGCGGACGTCGTCATCGGCGGGTTCGACGCCGTCGAGCTCGCCGAGGTGCTCGTCGACCGCGTCGCGCTCGCCACCTACGACCCCGTCGACGTGGGGCGGCAGGCGGCGCGGCTCCTCGTGGACCGGATCGCCGGCACGGACGTCGCCCCGCGCCGGACGACCGTGCCCGTCGTGCTGGCGGAGTTCGGCGACTGACGTCGGCGTGGGGCCGTCCCCACGCCCGGTCCGACGTGGGTGCAGGTGTGGGACCGGCGCGCCGGTCGTCCGGGCGACGCGCACGCCGTCCCCACGCCTGGTCTCACGCCTGGTCCGACGCCGGTGGTGCACCCATCGGGACACCCATCAGGACACTCACGTGGAGTGAGGTGTGGGTGTACCGAACCGGTCGTCCGGGCGACGCGGAGGGGACACCCACGGGTGTTCCCATGCCGGTCCCGTGCCCGGTCCGACGTGGGTGCAGGTGTGGGACCGGGGCGGCGGTCGTCCCGGCGACGAGCGTGCCGTCCCCACGCCCGGTCCGATGCCCGGGCCGACGCCGGCGGTGCACCCACAGGGACACCCATCGGTGCACCGATGTGGAGTGAGGTGTGGGTGTCCCGAACCGGTCGTCCGGGCGACACGGACGGGACTCCCACGAGTGTTCCCATGCCCGGTTCCATGTGGGTGCAGGTGTGGGACCGGCGCGGCAGTCACCCGGACGACGCGCGCCCCGTCCCCACACCCGGTCCCACCAGCTGGCGCCGCCCCGCCACGGCGTCGGCCTGCCACGGCGTCAGAGGGTACGGACGCTCACGCCCCGACGTGCAGCAGGTGCACCCCGGCGAGCGAGACGCCCGCCACGAGGACCCACGAGCTGAGGCCGAGGACGAGGGAGCGGCCCCCCGTGCGCAGCAGGTGCGGGACGTCGATCCCCGTCCCGAGCGCGAACAGCGCCGCCACGAGCAGCACCGACTGCACGTGCTGGACGCCGTCGAGGACGCCCGTCGGCACGAGGCCCGTGGCACGCACGAGCACGGCGACGACGAAGGCGGCGACGAAGAACGGCAGCACCGGCGGGCGGGAGGCGTTCGCGGTGGCCGGGGCGGTGCGGCGGCGGTGCAGCACGACGAGGGCGACGAGCGGGGCGAGCAGCAGCACCCGCGACAGCTTCACGACGACGGCCGTCTCGAGGGCGCCCGGCACCCGGTCACCCGTCGCGACGACCTGGCCGACGTCGTGCACGCTCGCGCCGACCCACACGCCGAACGCGTGGACGTCCAGACCCAGCGGAGCCCGCAGCAGGGGCAGCAGGACGATGGCCAGCGACCCGCACAGCGTCACGAGGGCGATCGAGGTGGCGACGTCCTCCTCGTCGGCGTCGGTGGCCGGCCGCACCGCCGCGATGGCCGACGCCCCGCAGATCGAGAACCCCGTCGCGACGAGCAGGGACCGCGCCCGGCTCAGCCCGAGCGCCCGGCCGAGGAGCTGGGTGCCGACGAAGGTCACCGTCACGACCCCGACGACGAGGACGACCCCGCCCCAGCCGAGGTCGCGGACCTGCGACAGCGGCAGCTGCAGGCCGAGCAGGACGACGGCGATGCGCAGCAGCCGCTTGGCGGCGAACCCGGTGGCGGGTTTCCAGGACGACCGGAACACCCCGGTGGAGCGGACGAGGGCGCCGAGCGCGACCGCGACGGTGGAGGCCGTCAGGACGTGCGAGAAGTGTTCGACGCCGAGGGCGAGCACGGTCGCGGCGGCGACCACGAGCAGGCCCGGGACGAGGGCGGCGAGGGGGGAGGTGGGGCGGGGGACGACGCGGAGCACGCCACCAGCCTGCGCCCCCCGACCGCCCCCGGGAACCCGGGGTCTCACCGTGGGGTCACCGGCTCAGCCTGTGACCCCCTCGTCGACCTGCGTCCGTTGACCCGCGGCGGGCGCGTGTGCCAAGGTGCGGGAAAGCGCATTCCAGCGACGACGACGGAGTGGACCCATGGACGCCGCGCGGCTGAGCCTGAACCAGATCACCCTGAACTCCCTCGGCCTGCCCGAGGCCGTCGCGGTCTGCGAACGGCACGACATCGGCTCGATCGCGGTGTGGCGGGACAAGATCGCCGCGGTCGGCCTGGACCGGGCCGCCGCGCTCGTGCGTTCCGCCGGGGTGCACGTCAGCTCGGTCTGCCGCGGCGGCATGTTCACCGACCCCGCCACCGATCCGGTCTCCGTCCTCGACGACAACCGCCGCGCCGTCGACGAAGCGGCTGCGCTGCAGGCCGACGCGCTCGTGCTGGTCTGCGGACCGCTGCTGGACCGCGACCTCGCCGGGGCTCGCGCCCGGGTGCGCGACGGCATCGCCGCCCTGCTGCCGCACGCCCGGGCCGCCGGGGTCCGGCTCGCCGTGGAACCGTTGCACCCCATGATGATCGGCGTCCGGTCGGTCATCAGCACCCTCGGTCAGGCCCTCGACCTGTCCGACGAGCTCGGCGGGGACGTCGGCGACGAGGTGGGGGTGGTCGTCGACGCGTACCACGTCTGGTGGGACCCCGAGCTGGAGGCGCAGGTCGCCCGCGCCGGGACGCGCGTCGCCGGCTACCACGTCTCGGACTGGCTGCCCGAGACGTCCGACCTGCTGCTGGATCGCGGGATGATGGGCGACGGCCTCATCGACCTGCCGCACCTGTCCGGGCTCGTCGCCGACGCGGGGTTCACCGGCCCCGTCGAGGTCGAGATCCTCTCCCGGCGATGGTGGGGAGAGGACCCCGACGACGTGACCCGCCTGCTGCGCAAGCGGTTCGAGGAGTTCGTCTAGCCGCCGCCCTCACCCTCCGGCAGCAGGAGCGCGCGTGGCGCCGGCGCCGCCGGGTCGGGCAGGACGATCCGCAGCGCGAACCCGGGCACGGCTTGCACGGCCGCCGGCAGCGGTGCGGGCAGCACCACCTCCAGGGCGTCGTCGGTGCGGCGCACCTCCAGCGGCGCAGGGTGCCCCAGCAGCGTCACGGCACCGAGGTCGCGCGCAGCCAGCGACGACGCGCCACCGAGCGCGCGGATGCGCACCACGCCGTCCTCTGGCCTCACCATGCCCATCGCGTACAGGGACGTCTGGCCCACCTCGGCCCGCTGCGTGAAGCGCAGGTCGGCCGAGGTGAAGGGCAGCGACGCGGAGTCGGTGAAGGACCCCTCCGGCACCGCCGTCGGACCCTCGCCCGGGACGCGCCACGGGCGGGTGCCGTACACGGCCTCCCCGTTCACCGTCAGCCACGCCCCGAGACCTTCGAGGAGCGCCGCCTCCTCCTCGGGGATCGTCCCGTCCGGCTTGGGCCCGATGTTGAGCAGCAGGCACCCGTTCTTGGCGACGACGTCCACCAGCTCCCCGACGAGGTCCACCGGGTTCTTCCACTCGTGGCCCTCGACCCAGCCCCACGAGGTGCGGGAGACCGAGGTGTCGTTCTGCCAGGGGCGCTCCTGCACGGCGGCCATGCCGCCGCGCTCGACGTCCAGCACCGCGGTGCCCGGCCGGAAGGCCTCCCACTTGTACTGGATGACCACGCCGCGGCCCCACTGGGCAGCGCGGTTGTAGTAGTACGCGGCGAGCATCCGGCGGTAGGGCTCGAAGGCGGGGTGCTCGATCCACCAGTCGAACCACAGCACCTGCGGGCGGTAGTGGTCGATGATCCGGACCGTGCGCAGCAGCCAGTCCTCGAGGTAGGCCTCGGTCGGCCCGGTGGCCTGCGGCATCGCCGGGCCGTAGAGGTCGGCGAACTCCGGGTCGTCGCGCACGTCGGAGGGGAAGGCGCGGCCGGGGTGGAAGAAGAACCAGTGCTCGGCGCGGTGGCTGGAGGCCCCGCGCACGATCCACTGCTCCTCGCACGCCTCCAGCACGTCCCCCAGCACGTCGCGCTTCGGCCCGACCTTCGTGACGTTCCAGCGGGTGCGCGGCTCGTCGTACATGGCGACGCCGTCGTGGTGCTCGGCGACCGGGACCACGAACTGCGCGCCGGCCCGGCGGAACAGCTGGGCCGTGCCGGCCGGGTCGAGGCGGTCCATGGTGAAGCGGGGCAGGAAGTCCTTGTACCCGACCTCGGCGTGGTCGCCGTGGACGTCGCGGTGGTGGGCGTGCTCCGGCGTGCCCTGCTGGTACATCCGCCGCGGGTACCACTCGTTGCCGAACGCGGGCACGGAGTAGGCGCCCCAGTGCATGAAGATCCCGAACTTGGCGTCGCGGAACCAGTCCGGTACCTCGTAGGCCGCGAGGGAGTCCCAGGTGTCGGTGAAGGGGCCGGCGTCGATGACCTCGCGCACCGCGGCCAGTGCGGCCGTGGTGTCAGGGGGATCGATCGGGGCCGGCACCCAGCTTCGGTCGCTGGACGAGGTGGTCGTCACAGAGGTGTCCTCTCGACAGTGAGCGAATCCTTTCGCGGCCACGCTACGGCGAGCCCGCTGATCGGGTCAAGCGGTTCCGTAGGTCGTGGTGGGCTCTGGGTCGACGTCCTGAACAGAACGTTTCGCTCACTGACCCGCGGGCAGGGGAACTCCGGAGGGGAGCCCCCGGCGCAGCGGGTGTCAGCTGGAGATGCGCTGCACCGAGCCGCCGGGGGAGAGGCTGGGGCTGAGCAGTTCGGTGCTCAGCGGCACCCCGTGGGCCGTCGTCCCGTCCGCTGCCTCGTGAGCACTCGCCGGGCCGGCGTGACTGGCCTTCAGGCGCAGGCGGATGATCTCGGCGGCGCGCTGGGCGATGGTGCGCACCGGCTGCTCCACGACGCTGAGCCGCGGGACGGTGGCGCGCCAGGCGTCCGCGGCGTCGAACCCCAGCACCGACATGTCCTGGCCCAGGCGCAGCCCGGCGTCGTTGAGGGCGATGACCGCACCCAGCGAGAGCTCGTAGTTCAGCGCGCACAGCGCGGTGGGGCGGTGCTCGGCCTGCAGCACCGCGGTGGCGCCGCGGTACCCCTCCTCCACCGTCAGCGGTCCGTGGCTGACCAGTCCCGGGTCGAGGGTCAGGCCGCGCTGCGCGAGGCCGGCCTCGAAACCCTCGGCGCGCTCGGCCAGGCTGGTCACCGAGGCCTCACCGCCCACCAGGGCGATGCGCCGGTGTCCGTGGTCCATGAGGTGGCGCGCCGCCAGCAGGCCGGCGCGACGGTTGTCGAGGAACACCCGGTCCGCCGTGATCCCCTCGGCGTCCCGGTCGACCAGGACCACCGGTACCCGGCGGGACGCGGTGCGCAGCGCCTCGACGTCGTGGGCGGAGGGGATGGCGACGATCCCGTCCACCATGCGGACCATGAGGGCGTCGACGGCGCGCTCGACCGGTGTGGGGCTGGACGAGACGATGACCGTGATGCCGTCGTCCCGCAGGACCTCCTCGACCGCGGCGATCACCGCCTGGTGGAACGCGTTGTCGAGCACCGGCAGGAGCACGCCGACGGTCCTGGTGCGCTTGAGCCGCAGGCCGCGCGCCACCTCGTTGGGGCGGAAGTCGAGCTCGACCACGGCGCGCTCGATCGCTTCCCGGTTCTCGGGCAGCACGTTCCCGCCGTTGTGGAACTTCGAGATGGTCGCCAGCGACAGCCCGGTCATCCGCTGGATGTCCTTGTAGCTGGACGCCCGCCCACCGCGACGCACCGCTCCCACCTCCCCGAGCCCGGGCAGGACCGCCGCGACCTGCTCCACCGGTGATCCTCGCACGGCCGCTGCGTCAGCTGCGGAACGGGAGGGAGACCACCGCCGGGCCGACCTGCAACGCGGAAGGGGGTACCTCGAACTGGACACCGTCGTCGACCGCGGTCGCCGGTACGGGTGTGCCGTCGAGCAGTTCCGCCCCGGTGAGGTCGACCGCTCCGGCGCGCAGCGCCACCGTCGTCGTCCCGACCGGCGCGGTGCCGCGCATCCCGCTGGCGCCGTCCAGCACGGCGAAGAGGGTGCTGCCGTCCCCCGACCGCGTCCAGCGCACCCAGGCGCCCTCGGCGCCCGACCCGTCCTGGGCGTGCCCGCTGGGGGAGGCGACCTCGGCGTCCACCCCGCGGGTGCCGTGCACCGCGGAGCCGTTGACGGCCATCCAGTCGCCCAGCTGCTCCAGGCAGGCGCGCTGGAGGTCGGGGATGCGTCCGGAGGCCGTGGGGCCGACGTCGAGGAGCAGGTTGCCGCCGCGGGAGACGACGTCCATCAGGTGCCGCACGGCACCGGGGCCGTCGAGGTGGTGCTCGGGGCCCTCCACCTGGTTGTAGCCGAAGGAGTACCCGACACCGCGGCAGTTCTCCCAGGCGCCGGCCTCGAGGTCCCGGCCCTGCTGGTACTCGCTGGTGCGGAAGTCCCAGTGGGTGGCGCCGAACCGGTCGTTCACCACGCCGTCGGGTGCGGCGGCGTAGAAGGCGTCCAGCACCCGCGCGAAGCACTCCGGGCCCTCGGGCTTCCCGGCGTCCGGCCACTCGATGTCGCCCCACAGCACGTCGGGGGCGTACTTCTCGATGAGGTCGAGCACGTGGGCGTTCGCGTACCGCGCGTACCCGGCGTCCAGCGGGCGCTGGTCGTCGTGGATGTGCTCGAGGATCGGCCCGAAGTCGGCGACGTCCCAGTCCAGGCCGCCGGAGTAGTAGGTGCCGAACCTCAGGCCCGCGCGCCGGGACGCCGCGGCGATCTCACCCACCAGGTCGCGCCGTGGTCCGCGAGCCACCGTGGTGCGGGGGGTGCCGGGGGCGTCCCACAGGCAGATGCCGTCGTGGTGCTTGGTGGTGGGGACCACGTACCTCGCGCCGGCGCGGGCGAAGAGCGCGGCCCAGTCGTCGGCGTCGAACTCCTCCGCGCGCCAGGCGTCGAGGAAGTCGTCGTACGGGGCGCCGCCGAACACCTCGCGGTGGTGCCGCTGCGCGGGAGAGCCGTCGATGCGGATGGTGTTGAAGTACCACTCCGCGTAGGGGTTGTGCGTGAACCAGTGGTCCGGCTCGAAGGTCCCGAGTTCACCGATGGGCTCGGCCCAGGCCGGTACGGAGTAGGCCCCCCAGTGGATGAAGATGCCGAGCTTGGCGTCCCCGTACCAGGAGGGCAGCGGGCGCTCGAAGCGCGCGTAGGCCTCCGGTCGGGTGTCGTCTGAGAACACGATGGACCTCCGAGGTGGTGTCGCGGTGGGGGAGCTGGTCGTCTCCGCCGGGCGGTGCTCGCGTCGCGCCCGACCGGTGCGGGAGGGGCCGGCCGCCGCTCAGCGGCCGCCCAGCCCCGACAGGGCGATGCCGGCCACCAGGTAGCGCTGCAGCACGAGTACGAGCAGGGCGGTCGGGGCCATCGAGACCGTGGCCGCAGCCATGAGCAGGCCCCACTCCTGGCCGTTCTGACCGAGGAAGAGGTTCAGGCCGAGCGAGACGGTGGTGGTGGACGTGTCGTTGGTGATGATCAGCGGCCACAGGAAGCTGTTCCAGTAGGAGATGAAGGTGAAGACCGCCAGCACGGCGAACGCCGGCGCCGCGATCGGCGCGATGATCTGGGTCAGGATGCGCCAGTGTCCGGCTCCGTCGATCCGGGCCGACTCCTCGAGCTCGTTCGGGACGGTCAGGAAGAACTGGCGGAGGAGGAAGGTGCCGAAGGCCGTGAAGGCCCACGGCAGGATCAGCGCCTGGAAGGTGTTGACCCAGCCGAAGTAGCGCATCAGCAGGAACATCGGGATGACGACGACCTCCTGCGGCACCATCAGCGTGCCCAGGTAGACCAGGAAGAGCTGCTCGCGGCCTCGGAACTTCAGGCGGGCGAACGCGTAGGCGGACATCCCCGAGGTGACCAGCACGATGAGCGTGCCGGCCAGGGAGACGAAGAGCGTGTTGAGCAGGAACCGCACGAAGGGCAGGTAGTTCAGCGCATCCGGGTAGTTGCGCCACTGGGGGGAGCTGCCGAACAGCTTGGGGGGCGTCTGGAAGATCTCGCCGCTGCTCTTGAGGCTGGAGAGCACCATCCAGATCAGTGGCGCGAGGAACAGCAGCGTCACCACCGTCAACAGGAGCTGCGAGACGACCGGTCGGCGCCGCTTCTTCCCGGCGCCGGCCGCGATCACCGGGGCTGTGCGCTTCGCGTCCAGGACCACGTGGGTGCCGGTCCTCGCAGCGGCCTCGGAGCCACCGCTCGGCAGGGGGACACCGCCTGCGCCCCTGGGAGTGTCGCCCTGGTCAGTCATAGTGCACCCACTTCTTCTGGCCGAGGAACTGCAGACCGGTGATCACCATGATGATGATGAACAGCACCCAGGCGATGGCCGCCGCGAAACCGAGGCGGAAGAACTGGAAACCGCTCTGGTAGAGGTACATCACGAGCGTGGTGGTGGCGTTGCCCGGGCCCCCGCCGGTGAGGATGTAGGGCTGGACGAACACCTGGAAGGAGCTGATGAGGGTCAGGACCGTCGCGAAGAAGAGCGACGGGCTGAGGAGCGGCAGCACCACGGAGAAGAACTGCCGCGCAGGCCCCGCGCCGTCGATGGCCGCGGCTTCGGTGAGGGAGGGCGGCACGGCGTCCAGCGCCGCCGAGAAGACCAGCAGGTTGTAGCCGAACCCCTGCCACACGCTCATCAGCACGACCGCGGGCAGCGCCCAGGAGTTCGACCCCAGGAAGTTCGGGGCGTGCACCCCGAAGAGCGAGACGAAGGTGCTGTCGATCAGGCCGTTCGGGGTGTACAGGAGGGCGAAGACGACGGCGTTGCCCACCATCGGCGTCACGGCCGGGATGAAGAACAGCACGCGGTAGTAGCGCCGCCCGATGATGCGTGGGGAGATCCACACCGCCAGCGACATCGACAGCACGAGGTTGATGGGCACGTACAGCACCACGAACACCGTGGTGTTGAGCAGAGCGTCCTTGAACACCGGGTCGGTGGTGAACAGTTCGACGAAGTTCTGCAACCCGATGAACTTCGGCGAACCGAGCACCGGCCAGTCGAAGAAGCTCATGACGAGCGAGGCGATGATCGGGAAGGCCGTGAAGATCACGAAGCCGATCGCACCGGGGAGGAGGAAGGCCGTCGCGGCGCGGCCGTCGCCCCGCCGAGTCCCCGCCGGTGCGGACGAGGACTTGGCGGCGACGGAACCGCCGACGGAACCGGTCAGTGCCATGGGTGCGGCTCCTGCCTCAGCTGCTGGCCTTGGACTGGGCCATGGTCTGGGTGACGAGGTCGTCGATGGACCCGCTGCCGTTGAAGGCCGGGACGGCGTACTTGCTGAACGTGTTGTTGACCTGGGTCCAGCTCGCGGTGGTCCGGTAGGACTCCGAGTTCTGGATGGAGTAGTCCATGACGGTCTTGGCGTCGCTCAGGCCGTTGTTGCTGTACCAGGAGTCCTGCTGGGCGGTGCGCGCCGGGAAGGCGCGGCCCTGCTGGCCCAGGTAGGCCTCGTTGTCGGGGTTCACCAGGGCGGCGACGGCCTTGGCCGCCAGGTCCTGGTTCTTCACCGACTTCGCGACGCCGAAGCCGGAACCGGCGGTGACCGTCTTGGACCCGCTGCCGCCGACGGGCATCGGGGCGATGCCGACCTCGAACTTCGCCGTGGCCTTCGCGTTGATGAGGCTCCACGGTCCGTCGATGTACATCGCGGCGTTGCCGGCCAGGAACTGGTTGGTGTTCGACGCGGTGGAGTTGGCGGCGGGCAGCTGCTGCGCGACCTTCTGCTCGGTGATGAGCTTCTGGTACCAGGACAGCGTGTCGGCCCACTCGGAGCTGTCGAGGGTGAGCTTGCCGCTGGAGTCGACGGCCTGGACGCCGTGCTGGCTCTCCGCCCACGGGATGACCGAGTCGATCACGGCCTGGGCGTAGAACCCGAAGGTGTTGCCGTTGGTCAGCTTCTTGGCGGCGTCGAGGAACTGGTCCTGCGTCCACCCCACCGTCGGCAGCGTGATGCCCGCCTTCTGGAAGGCCGTCTTGTTGTAGAAGATGACCAGCGGACCGAAGTCGTAGGGCAGCGCGAGCAGCTTGCCGTCGATCTTCAGCGAGTTGAGCATGTTCGTGTCGAAGTCGGACTCGTTGACCCCCATCGCCGACAGCTTCGGGGACAGGTCCACGAACAGGTCCTTGAACTGCGGGGCCCGCTGGGCCTGCAGCGCGAGGAGGTCGGGGGTCGAACCGCTCGCCGCCTGGGACGTCAGCTTGGTCCAGTAGTCGTTGAACGCGGCCGTCTGGAAGCTGATGGTGGTGCCGGTGGCCTTCCCGGCGGTCTGGGCGACGTGCTTCCACGCGTCGACCTCGGAGTTCGAGCCGGACCACATGAACCAGCTGAAGCTCTTCCCGTCACCACCCCCGCCACCGCTGGAGCCGGAGCTCCCGCAGGCGGAGAGGGCCAGTGCGGCGGCGGCGCCGCCGCTCAGGCCGAGGAGCTGGCGGCGGGACAAGTGAGGTGCCATCGAGGCCTCCGTGACGACGTCATCGTGTCTGAGTCGGGCGATGTGGACCCGTCGGCGAGGCTGATCAGGCTCCTGCGCCTGCACCGTGTCCGACGGGAGAAGAGTCCATGCGAAACGATACGCTTGTCAAGGGTCCGGACCGACAGACGCGTGAACGTGATCCTTTGCGCCACGGGAGCGTCCGCGTGATTCCGGTGTCGAGAATCGTTTCTCAGCCACCTCATCGCCGCCCCACGGGACACCGCTCGTCGGGGGCCGTGGAGTGACGTGACGAGGACACCGGCGGCGCACCTGACCACCCTCGGCTGCCGGGCCACGGTCGACGCGGCCTGGCGCGTGCGTCCGTGCGGGGGAGCTGTCCGACCGCGGCAGGCTGCTGCCTCGGGGCGCGCTGGACGACGCGAGCTCGGGACGCGCGCCGGAGCGGGTGGTCCGCAGCCGTCCGCAGGGAGGCGCTGCGCGCCACGCCGGCTCGTGGGACGACGGGTGGCACGGGACCTGCTGCGGCGCAGGGCAGCGCCCGGCCGGCCGGGGCTGGACGCCGTCCAGTCGGTGCCCTGGGAAAGGACGAGCGCGCGACCGCGCGTTCGGGGGTGCTGTCAGCGCATCCCGATGGTGACGAGGAGGTTCGAGCAGGGCCGCTCGTCGCCGGTGGCGATCACCAGACCGACGTCGGCGCTGCGGATCGCGTCGTAGAAGGAGAACCGCTCCAGCAGCGAGAACGGCACGTCAGGACCGAGTTGGGCGCGGTGGGCGTCGTGGGCGGCCACCGGGCTGCCGTCGGGGGAGGCCATCGACGCCGCCTCCTCGACGTTGACCGCGGTGAGCAGCAGGGGCAGCAGGTCGGAGATCGTCGGCAGGCCGGGCGCGATGTTCAGCCAGACCAGTTCGCTGCCCGGTGGACGCACCGTGGCGAAGGGGAAGTTGCCGTCGGCGATGAGCACCTTCGAGCCGTGGCCGGCGGCGGCCAGGGCTGCCACCAGCGGCGGGTGGGTGAGGGCGTGCTTGAGCACGGGCGGGTCCTCTCGGGTCGGGAGCGCGGGGTCGTTCTCGGGCTCGGTCCGCGGTCACGCGGGCCAGACGATGCCGACCTTGCCGCCCTGGGCGGCATCGGCGGTCTCGTAGGCCAGCGCTGCCTGCGAGAGCGGGAAGGTGTCGGTGACGAGGCGCTCGGGGTGCAGGTCCCAGCGGTCGAGGTTGGTCAGCAGCTCCCCCATCCGCGCGGTCGAGGTGACCCAGGAGCCGTGGACCGTCAGCTGGCGGTGGATGAGCACCTCCGACACGTCCACGCTGAGCTGGCCGCCCTCGCCGACCAGCGCGGCGCGGCCCCAGCGCCGGGTGTGGCGCAGTGCGGTCAGCTGGCCTCGGCCGTTGCCGGAGCAGTCGACGGCGACCTCGGCGCCGTCACCGAGCAGGGCGTCCAGCTCCTCGTCGGTGCCCGCGACCGCGTGGTCGACGGCGCCGAGCTGCAGCGCCAGTTCCCGCCGGGCGGGGGAGGGGTCGGTGCCGACGACGAGCGGTGCGCCCATCGCCTTGGCGAGGAGCCCGACGGCCGAGCCGACGGGGCCCAGGCCGGTGACGAGCACGCGGTCGCGTCCGGACACGTCCACCCGGCACAGCGCCTCGTAGGCGGTGCCGAAGCCACAGGCGACGACGGCGCCGTCCAGGAAGGTCAGGGACTCCGGCAGCACGAGGAGGTCGCGCTCCTCGGTGAGCAGCAGGTCGGCGTGGCCGCCGTCGCGCTGCCAGCCGTACGCGGCCCGGGTGGTTGCGGTGCAGCTGATCTGGTACCCGCGGCGGCACTCCTCGCACTGGCCGCAACCGGAGATGTGGTAGACGACCACGCGGTCTCCGACCCGGATGCGCCCGACGCCGTCGCCGACCGCCACCACCTGACCGGCGGGCTCGTGGCCCCCGACCACGCCCTGGTAGGCCTCGGGGCCCTCGCCCAGGTGCTCGCGGTAGATCGCCCTCAGGTCCGAGCCGCAGATGGTGGACGCCTTGGTGGCCAGCAGCACCTGACCCGGGCCGGGAGTCGGGTCGGGTACCTCCTCCAGGACGACCTTGCTGCCACCGGGCAGGAACGCAGCCAGCACGAGGGACCTCCACGACGTCGTGATCCGGTCAGCCCCGGGACGAAACGGGGCGAAACGATTAGGTAACCGGGACCCTAGAGCGTCGGGAGCCGCTCGGTCAAGAAGGGCGTGACCTGCTCGCGGGGAACGTGTTGACGCTGCCGTTGGGTGCGCTCTACGGTGCTCGCAAAACGATACGCGCCCTTCGTGAGTGCATGTCGTCGACAGACTGACCACGCCGACACCGCCGTCGTCGTCGGCTCCCCCAGGAGGCCACGTGAGCACCGGAACCGCCCCCAGCCCCACCACCGTGACCGTCGACGGCGTCGAGGTCGAGCCCGTGGACCCGGCCTCGGTGCCGCAGCGCGTCCTGCGCGACGGGTCCACGATCCCCGGCATCGGCATCGGCACGTTCGGGTCCGACCGCTACGGTCCGGCGGAGATCGCGGCCGCCGTCCGCGGCGCGCTGCAGGTGGGGTACCGCCTCGTCGACTGCGCCGCCGTCTACGGGAACGAGAGCGCCATCGGCGAGGCGCTCGCCGCCTCGGTCGGCCCGGGGAAGGGCCTGCGCCGCGACGAGGTCTTCGTCATGAGCAAGGTCTGGAACGACTCCCACGTGCCGGCGGACGCGGTCGCCTCGGTGGAGAGGTCCCTGCGGGACCTCCAGCTGGACCACCTCGACGCCGTCTTCGTCCACTGGCCCTTCCCCAACCACCACGCGCCGCACGCCGATGCGGCCGATCGCGACCCCCACGCGCGTCCCTACGACCACGACGCCTACCTCGCGCTGTGGCAGGCGCTAGAGGGCCTGGTCGACCGCGGCCTCGTGCGCCACCTGGGCACCTCCAACTCGACCATCCCCAAGCTCGACCTGCTGCTGCGCGACGCGCGCGTCCTGCCGAGCCTGAACGAGATGGAGCTGCACCCGACCCTGCAGCAGGGGCGCCTGTTCCAGTACTGCCTCGACCACGGGATCCAGCCGGTCGGGTACTCCCCGCTCGGGTCGCCGTCGCGCCCCGAGCGCGACCGGACCGCTGACGACCTGGTCGACGCCGAGTCCCCGGTGGTGAGGGCCATCGCCGAGGCGCACGGCGTGCACCCGGCCCTGGTGTGCCTGAAGTGGGCCGTCGCCAACGGTCAGGTGCCGATCCCGTTCTCGGTGAAGCCGTCGCAGTACGCCGCCAACCTGCGTGCGGTCGCCTCCGACCCCCTGACCCCGTCGGAGGTCGAGGCGATGCGCTCCGTCGAGCGCAACAACCGGCTCATCAAGGGCCAGGTCTTCCTCTGGCAGGGCGCCGGGTCGTGGCTGGACCTCTGGGACGTCGACGGGACCATCCCCGGGGAGGACGGCTACGCCGCTGGGCGGTGACCGCGGGCTTCGAGACGACCTGCCCGGTACCTAGCCCGCGGTCCCGGCCAGCAGGTCCATCGTCGCGGTGTCGGGACGGCCGTCGAAGAACTCCTGCAGGACCCGCTGCGCGAGGTCGTCCCCGGCCGCGGCGAACAACGTCGCGGAACTGCACAGCTTGGGCGCGTCGACCCCGCCGAACACGACCTCGGCGTCGCGGGACGGCTGGCCCAGCAACGCCTCGCAGTTCTCCCGCCACCGCGCGGCGAGGACGGGGTGGGACAGGTAGGCCCGCGCCTCGTCGAGGTCGTGCACGGCGTACGCGACCGACGTGGGGGAGCTGCCGAGCCGCAGCTGCGGGAACTCCCACCACATCCAGTGCGAGGTCTTGCGTCCCGCTCGCAGTTCGGCGAGCGCGTGCTCGTGCGTCCCGTCGGAGGCGGACACGAAGCGGTCGAGGTCGGCAGCCACCCGTCGATCCTCCTCCCCGGGACCGCGGCGCGCCGGGGCGACCCCGTCGGGTGCGGCAGGATACGACCCGTGACCGTCGACGCCACCGGCCTGCGCATCCCCACCGAGCTGCTGCCCGCCGACGGCCGCTTCGGTTCCGGTCCCTCGAAGGTCCGTCCCGAGCAGCTCGCGGCGCTGACGGCCGCCGGACGCACGGTGCTGGGGACGTCGCACCGCCAGGCCCCCGTGAAGTCCGTCGTGGGCCGCGTCCGCGCGGGGATCGCGGAACTGTTCTCCCTCCCCGACGGGTACGAGGTCGTCCTCGGCAACGGCGGCAGCACCGCGTTCTGGGACGTCGCGACGCTCGGGCTCGTGCGCCGGCGGTCCCAGCACCTCGTGCTGGGGGAGTTCTCCGCGAAGTTCGCCGCCGCCGCGGCGCAGGCGCCGTTCCTCGACGAACCCGTCGTCGTGCGCGGGGAACCGGGGACGCTGCCGCGCCTCGGCGACGTCGCGGACGACGTCGACGTGGTCGCGTGGCCCCACAACGAGACCTCGACCGGCGTCATGGCGCCCGTGGTCCGCCCGTCCGGTCCGACGGCCGAGGAGGGCGGTCCGCTCGTCGTCGTCGACGCGACGTCCGGCGCCGGCGGCCTGCCCGTGGACGTGGCCCAGACCGACGCGTACTACTTCGCCCCGCAGAAGGCGTTCGCCTCCGACGGCGGCCTGTGGATCGCGGTGCTCTCCCCGGCCGCCCTCGACCGGGTGCGCGAGGTGCGGGCGACCGGACGCTGGATCCCCGCGTCCCTGGACCTGCAGACTGCCGTGGACAACTCGCGCAAGGACCAGACGTACAACACCCCGGCCGTCGCGACGCTCGTGCTGCTCGCCGAGCAGGTCGAGTGGATGCTCGCGCAGGGCGGTCTGGACTGGGCGACCGCGCGGACGGCGCAGAGCGCCGGCCACGTCTACGGCTGGGCCGAGCAGCGGGAGTGGGCCGCGCCGTTCGTCGCCGAACCCGCGGCCCGGTCGCAGGTGGTGGCCACCATCGACCTCGACCCCTCGGTCGACGCCGTCGCGGTGCAGGACGTGTTGCGGGACAACGGCATCGTCGACGTCTTCCCGTACCGCAGCCTGGGACGGAACCAGTTGCGGATCGGGGTGTTCCCCGCCGTCGACCCCGACGACGTGCGCGCCCTGACGGCGTGCGTGGACCACGTCGCGGAACGACTGAGGAAAGCCTGACCTGCATTTCCGCGGGGGCCAGGAAAGGCATTCCTGGCTAGCCGTGGCGGAATTCCGTGGTTACTTTCGAACCATGGCGACCGTGAACCTGGACCTGACCCCGATCCACCAGTGCTCGGCCGAGGGCTGCACCTTCAACGCCTCGACGTCGTGCCACGCCCCGGCGATCACCGTGGGCGACCACGGCGCGAACCACTGCGCCACCTTCCTCGGCATCCCGACGAAGCACTCGCCGACCACCGACGGTCACGTGGGTGCGTGCCAGCTCTCCGACTGCTCGCACAACTCCGACCTCACGTGCACGGCCTCGACGATCGAGGTCGGCTCGTCGGCCGGCGGCGGCACGGAGTGCCTCACCTACAGCGCGGCCTGAGCCACCTCGGCTGAACCCCCGGATGCCGCCGCACGGACGGCGGCGAGTTCGGGTTCCAGCATCCGGGCCAGCGCGGGGGTGACGCCCCACGTGCTCGTGAGCTCGTCGAGCTCGGCCAGCAGGTCCTCGCGCGCTGCCGCGCGGGGACCGGAGCCCGCGCGGACCGCGCGGATCATGGCGTTGCGCGGCGTGTGTGCGGAGTCGATGAACTCCACGACCTCGACGCGGTAGCCCAGGAGCTGCAGCACGAGCGAGCGCAGGGTGTCGGTGAGGACGTCCGCGAACCGTTCGCGCAGGATCGCGTGCCGGACGAGCGGGGCGCGGTGGCCGTGCAACTGCCGCTGCACGTCCCGGTGGCAGCAGGGCGCGGCCAGCACGAGGGGAGCGCCCCACCGGACCGCCCGCGCGAGGGCCTCGTCGGTCGCCGTGTCGCACGCGTGCAGGGCCATCACGACGTCCGGCAGGCCTTCGTCGTCGAAGGGTTCGGCCCCGGCGATCGAGCCCACGGCGAACTCCAGCCCGGGGAGCCCGGCCTCGGCCGCGGCCCGACGTCCGGTCGCCACGACGTCCTCCCGGACGTCCACGCCGACGGTGGTCAGCTCCTTGCCCTCGGCTCGGGCGGCCTCGCCCAGCCAGCGGTGCGCGGCGAACGTCAGGTAGGCGTTCCCGCAGCCGAGGTCCACGGCCCGAAGGTGGTCCCCGGGCCGGGACAGCACGGTCGGGGCCAGGGGCGCGAGCTGCCGGACGAACGCCTCGACCTGGCGCCGCTTGTCGCCGCCGGCGCCCAGGACGCGGAACAGCGGGTCGTCGGGGTCGACGAGCCGGTTCTTCGTCTTGTCGTGCTCGACCGGCCCCGCCGCGTTCCGGGCGGGCGCGCGGTGGACCTGCGCGTCGCCCTTCTTCGTCACCCGGACCTGCACGACCTCGGTCGCCGTCTCGACGTGCAGGTTGCCGTAGGGCTCGGAGAGCAGTTCGTCGACGGCCGCGCCCGCCGCGTCGACGGGGACGTTCCGGGTGGACACGACGGGACCCGTGCGGGCCGTGAACTGCAGGTGGGGGCCGGTCTTGAGCCGCACCGGACGCACCTCGACGCGCTCGGCGGCGGGTGCTTCGAGCCCCTTGCGCCGACCGGCGGCGACGGCGCGGGCCAGGTGCTCGGAGTCCAGCAGCAGGGTCCGGACGTCGGCCAGGGCGGTGGTCAGGTCGGTCGGCACGGGTCCCATTCTCCGCTCGAGCGGCCGGTGCCCCGGACCGCCGTGACCCGGTGAGTGCTACGCCGCCGCGGCGTCCCGCTCGTCGTTCCGCACCGGGACGAGCCGCAGGTGCGGCGACTCCTTCCAGGAGTAGGTGACCCGCACGCGGGCCCGGCGCAGGAAGTACACGCCGACGAGGACGCCGACCACGGCCGAGGGGATCGAGCCGACGAGGATCGACCACTCCGGGCCGAACCGCGTCCCCATCCACCCGACGAACGGCCCGCCGACGACGGTGCCGCCCTGCATGAGCGACATGTACATGGCCATCACCCGGCCGCGCATGGCGGGTTCGGTGCTCATCTGGACCGTGGCGTTCGCGGCCGTCATGAGCGTCAGGGACGCCAGGCCCATGAACGGCAGGACCACGAGGTAGAGCGCGTAGGAGGGCATGAGGGCGGCGACCGAGGCCAGCACCCCGAAGGCCACGGCGGCACCGACGACGAGCCGGTACCGGGGACGTTCCCGGCGCGCGGCCACCAGGGCGCCGGCGAGGGACCCGACGGCCAGCACGGTGCCGGCCAGACCGAACCCCGCGGAGTCGGTGCCGAACTTCACGCTCGTCATCAGCGCGCTCGTCAGCTGGAAGTTCAGCCCGAACGTCCCGATGACCCCGACGAGGACGAAGATCGCGAGCAGGTCGGGCCGGGCGCGGACGTAGGCCAGACCTTCCCGCATGCCACCGCTGCCCTTGGCCGGCTTCACCCGCGGCTCGCGCTGCGCCGGCCGCATGATGTGCAGCATCACCAGCGGCGCGACGAACGAGGCGGCGTTGATGAGGAAGACCGGGCCCGTGCCGACCCAGGCGATGAGGACACCGGCCAGGGCCGGGCCCACGAGACGCGCGGAGTTGAACGACGCGGAGTTCAGGCCGATGGCGTTCGGCAGGTCCTCGCGCGGGACGAGTTGCCCGACGAACGTCTGCCGGACGGGGCCGTCGATGGCCGAGGCGCACCCGAGCAGGACGGCGAGGACGTAGACGTGCCACAGCTGAGCGTGGCCGGTGACGACGTCCAGGCCGAGGAGGAGGCCCAGGACGGCCATGCTGGCCTGGGTGGCCATGAGCGTGCGGCGCTGGTCGAAGCGGTCGGCGATGGTGCCGGCGATGGGCGCCAGCAGCAGGATCGGGCCGAACTGCAACCCCGTCGTGATGCCACCGGCGGTCCCGGAGCCGTGGGTCAGGACCTGGATGACGAGCCAGTCCTGCGCCACGCGCTGCATCCACGTGCCGACGTTGGAGATGACGGCGCCGCTGACCCAGAGCCGGTAGTCGCGGTGCCGCAGGGAGCGGAAGGTCTGGTTCACTCGCTGATCACCCGGGTCAGGATCGCGGCGGCTTCGGCCAGGGTGGCGCGTTCGGCGGGGCTGAGGTCCTCGAGGCGGCTGCTGAGCCACGCCGCCCGGCGGGCCCGAGTCGCCAGGACGACGCCGCGGCCGGCCTCGGAGACGGCGACGAGGACCTGGCGGCCGTCGTCGGGGTGGTCGGTGCGCGAGACGAGGCCCGCGTCGGCGAGGGCGGCGATGGTCCGCGTCATCGACGGCGGCCGGACGTGCTCGGCGTCGGCCAGTTCGCCGGGGGTCCGCGGACCGCCGTTGACGAGCTGGGCCAGGACGGAGAACTGCCCGTCGGTGAGGTCGTCGACGCTCTTCTGGGCCCGCAGGCGTCGGGCGGTGCGCAGCAGGGAGACGCGCAGGTCGACGGCGAGACGGTCCAGCGGGGCGTCCTCGTCGACCGGGCGGTCGGTGGTGCGCACGTCGCCCGGCCCCCGGGTGGCGGGGGAAGGAGATGGTGGCATGAGGCCACCATAGTCGTTGCTCTCGCTAATTACCAGTGCGAACGACCGGAGAGGGCGCCCGCCGGGGTACCGCAAACATGCACTCGGCGTTAGAGTCGGTCACGTTGTGTGATGAACGGCGGGCGAGTGGTCCGCGTGCTGAAGGGCGGGACCGGTCAGTGAGCGGAGTGCCAACGACGTCGGCCACCCTTCGTGCACGACGGGCGCTCGAGCGCGCCGCCGGCGTCGTGGCCGGCGGCTCCCACGGGGACGGCGCCGCCGCCGAGGACCTCGACGACACCCAGCACCTCGACCTGTCCGGTAACGGCCCCACCCTCGTCCCGTCCGTGGACCTCGGCGCGGCCGTCCTGCGCGGCCAGCGACGGTTCTCCGAGTGCACGGACGTCGGGGCGCTCGTCGAGGAGCTCGTCGGGGAGGTCCACGAGGCCGGCTACGCCCGCGTCCTGCTCCTGGAGACCGTCGCCCGCTCCCGGCACCGGGAGCTCGAGGTCCTCGCGGCCCGCGGTGACCTCCTGCTCGTCCCCGGGCGTCGTCTCACCGGCGCCGACCTCACCCGCATGTCGCCCTCGGCCGTCGTCGAGCTCGTCCCCGGGCACCCCCGTGCCCCGCGCCTGGCCGTGTGGGGGGTCGCGGAGTCGGCTACGGCGGCCGCCCGCTTCCCGCGGTTGGAGGTCCTCGCTGCCTCGGCCGGGGCCGCCTGGCGCGCCCTCGTCGCCACGGCCGACGCCGCCCGCGCCGACCGGGAGTCCGCGGCCGCCCGGTTGATGCTCTCCGGGGCGTTGCGCCTGGCGGGCCTGGGGTCCTGGTCGTGGGACCCGGCCAGCGGCGTCGTGACGCTCGACGACCGGCTCCGCGAGATGCTCGGCTTCCCCCTGTCCGAACCCGACCCGGACCTGGAGTCGTGGCGCGCGCGCATCCACCCCGACGACCGCGGTCCCTTCACCGGCGTCGAGGACCCGGCGGCGCACGCCGGCACGTCGGCTCCCTACCCGTTCCGCGTCAGCTCGAGCGACGGTGGCGAGCGCACCTTCCTCGGGATGAGCGTGCCGCTGGCCACGACGAGCTCCAGCGTCGTGCAGGGCCTCGTGCTCGACGTCTCGGCGGGGGAGAAGTCCACCGGCGAGCTGGTGCGGCTGGCCCAGTGCGACTCCCTCACCGGGCTCGCGAACCGGTCCGTGCTCGACGTCCGCCTCGCCGAGGCGCTGGAGCGGGCGACACCGCAGGACGCCGTCGCGCTCGTCCTGCTCGACCTCGACCGGTTCAAGCTCGTCAACGACACGCTCGGCCACCAGATCGGGGACGCGCTCCTGCGCCAGGTGGCCGTCCGCCTCGAGGACGCCGCCCCGCCCGGGGCCGTCCTCGCCCGCCTCGGCGGGGACGAGTTCGTCGTCATGGTGCCGGGTGTGAACCGCGTCGAGGCCGCCTCGCTCATGGCCCGGGACGTGCTGCGCCGCCTGCGCTCACCCATGCTCCTGCCCGGTCTGCCCGAACCCTTCGTGTGCACCTCCAGCGCCGGCATCGCCATCGGGCACGAGGGCACCGCCGACGACCTGTTCCGCAGTGCCGACATGGCCCTCTACCGGGCCAAGGACGGCGGCCGCGACCGCGTGGCGGTCTACGACTCGGCGATGCGCGAGGAGGCCCAGGCCCGGCACGTCGCCGAGCACCGGGTCCGCCGGGCCCTGCGGACGGACGGGCTGCGCGTCGTGTGGCAACCCATCGTCGACCTGCGCACGTCCGAACTCGTCGCCGCCGAGGCGCTCGTGCGCCTCGACGACCCCGTCGAGGGGATCCTCGAACCCAAGTACTTCGTCGACACCGCCGAGGACACCGGGCTCATCGTCGACGTCGACACGTGGGTGCTGGGGGAGGTCCTGCGGCAGCTGCGCGAGTGGCGCCGCGAGGGGGTCGGCCTGCAGGTCTCCTTCAACGTCTCGGGCAAGACGCTGGAACACCCCGCGTTCGCCCACCGCCTCGCGCACTCCGTGGAGTCCACCGGGGCCTCCGGCAGTTCCCTGCTCGCCGAGGTCACCGAACGCACGCTCATCGACCTGTCGACGTCGACGCGGGCGAGCCTGGGGGAGCTGCGCAGCATCGGCGCCCGCGTCGGTCTCGACGACTTCGGGACGGGGTACTCCTCGCTGTCCTACCTCGACAAGTTCCCGCTGAGCTTCCTCAAGATCGACATGAGCTTCGTGCGCCCCCTCGGTTCCTCCGACCGCGCCGAGGCCGTCGTGCGGGCCCTCATCAGCCTCGCCCACGCCCACGGGATGGTCGTCACCGCCGAGGGCGTGGAGAACGAGTTGCAGGCGAGGATGTTGCGGGACATGGGGTGCGACCGCGCCCAGGGGTACCTGTTCGGCCGCCCCGTCGAGGCGGCCCGGCTGCCCAGCGGTCCGTTCGCCGTCCTACAGCAGCCGTAGCGCCCGGCCCAGCCGGGCGACGCCGTCGGCGGTGCGCTCGGGGGAGTGCGTCGTGAACGACAGGCGCAACGTCGCACGGTCCGGAGCGCCGGCGAAGAACGCCGCCCCGGGCACGAACGCGACCCCCTCGCGCAGCGCGGCCGGGAGCAGCGCCGCGGTGTCGGTCGAACCCCGGTCGTCCGGCAGTCGGACCCACGTGAACATGCCGCCGTCGGGTCGCGTCCAGGAACTCCCCGCGGGTAGTTCCGCCGCCAGCGCCGCCAGCATCGCGTCCCGCCGTGCGCGGTAGGCGGCGACGACACCGACCACGTGCGCGTCGAGGTCGGTGACCGCGAGGTACTCGGCGACCGCGGCCTGGTCGACCGTCGACGTCTGCAGGTCGGCGGCCTGCTTGGCCACGACGACGGCCGGGCGCACCGCGCGGGGCAGCCGGGCCCACCCGAGCCGCAGTCCGGGCGCTCCGATCTTCGAGAAGCTGCCGAGGTGCAGGACGCTCTGCGCCGCAGCGGGTTGGGCGGCCAGCGCCGGCACCGCCGAACCCGCGTAGCGCAGTTCCCCGTACGGGTCGTCCTCGACGATCCAGACGCCGTGCTCGGCCGCCAGTTCGGCGATCCTCCTCCGGCGCGGCAGCGTCAGGGTCCGTCCCGTGGGGTTCGCGAAGTTCGGGACGAGGTAGAGGACCGTGGGCCGGCGGGTGCGGAACACCTCCTCGACGGATTCCGGGACGGCTCCGTCGTCGTCGCTGGCGACGCCGACCAGTTCCGCGCCGGCGAGGGTGAACGACTGCAGGGCAGCGAGGTAGCTGGGTTCCTCGACCGCCACGACGGCACCGGGGGACAGCAGCGCGGTCGTCAGGAGCGTCAGGGCCTGCTGCGACCCCGTCGTCACCAGCAGGTCGTCGGCCCCGGTCGGCAGGCCGCGGCGCGTGAGCCGCTCGGCCACCAGTTCGCGCAACCGGGGATGGCCCTCGGTCGCGGCGTACTGCAGGTTCCGGCGCGCCGCCGGCCCCGACAGCGCGCGGTCGTACGCGGCGCGCAGACCGTCGACGTCGAACAGTTCGCCGGCGGGCAGACCGCCGGCGAACGAGATGACGTCGTCGAGGCCCGTCAGCGCGAGCAGGTCGCGGACGGGGGAGGAACGGACCCCGGCCAGGCGGGGGTTGAGCGGGGGGACGGCGGACACGAGGGCTCCCCGGGAGGCGTGGGCGGCGGGACCGTCCCGGCCGGGCGAGGTGACGCCGGCGGAGCACGGTGGGACGCGACCGGGATGCGGAACGCTGCCCGCGATCCTACGCCCGCCCGGCGAGGGGTCAGACGTCCGAGGGCTTCACGCGGTGCACGTGCGCGGCGTCGGCCTGCGCGATCGGCCGCAGCACGACCTTGTCGAGGTCGACGTGCGGCGGGCGGGTCACGGCGAACGCGATGACGTCCGCGACGTCCTGCGCGCTCAGCGGGACGAGGCCGTCGTAGACCTTGTCGGCCGCCTCCTGCGACCCGAGCCGGACGAGGGAGAACTCCGTCTCGACCATGCCCGGTGCGATCTCGGTGACCCGCACGGGTTCACCGAGCAGTTCCTGCCGCAGCGTCCGGACGAGGGCGTTCACCCCGTGCTTGACGGCGGTGTACCCGCCGCCGCCGGGGTAGACCTCGAACCCCGCGATGGACCCCAGGACGACGACGTGCGCGTTGCCGCCGCGGCGCATCCCCGGCAGCAGCGCCTGGTGCACGCGCAGGACGCCGACGACGTTGGTGTCGTACATGGCCTTCCAGCCCTCGGGGTCGCCGTTCTCGACGCTGTCGCTGCCGAACGCACCCCCCGCGGAGTGGACGACGACGTCGACGTCGCCGACCTGCGCGGCCATCGCGGCCACCGACTCCGGGTCCGTCACGTCCAGGGCCACGGCCGTCCCGCCCACCTCCTCGGCGAGCGCCTGCAGCCGGTCCACGCGCCGCGCGGCCGCGATCGTCCGAAAACCGGCGGCGGCCAGGGCGCGCACCGTGGCGGCACCGATGCCGCTGCTCGCGCCCGTCACCAGCGCCGTGCGGCCGGGGGCGTTCTCGGTGTGCGGCGGGAAGGACGGAGCGTCGGAGGAGGCCATGCGCCCATCCCAGCAGACCGCCCCGTGGGGGACACTGGGCGGGTGCCGCTGTTCCTGCCGCCGTCCAAGGCCAAACCGCCCCCGCCGCCGATGCGGACCGACGACCGCCGGGCCGTGCTCGTGGGTCTCGGGGTGTGGGCCGTGCTGCTCGTCGTCGCGCTCGCCGTGCCCGAGGTGCGGAGCACGGGCGAGGGGCGCTGGCTCGGCTCGTGCATCGCCGGGCTCGCGCTGGGCCTCGTGGGGTTGGCGTACGTGCACCGGCGCGAGCGCCGCTCGCGACGACGAGCGGAACGGTGGCGGGCATAGGCATGGGCATGGGCATGGGCATCGGCGTCGCGGACGCCGCCGAACGGCTGGGGGTCAGCCCGCACACCCTGCGGTACTACGAGAGCGCCGGTCTGCTGGTGGACCCGCCCGGGCGGGACGAGTCCGGGCGACGGTGCTACACCGACGCCCACCTGCGCTGGATCGTCATGGTGCAACGGCTGCGCGCCACGGGGATGCCTGTGCGCGGGGTGCGCGCCTACGCGGACCTGTGCCGGGCGGGGGCGGGCAACGAGGACGCCCGCCTGACCCTCCTGCACGCCCACCGCGACCAGGTGCGCGCCCAGCTCGCCGAGGTCGCGGACCACCTCGCGGCGATCGAGGCGAAGATCGCGGTCTACGAGGGGTCGACGGTGGGGGCGTCCGTCCCCGCGTGAGGCCCGGTTGACTTCGAGCGCGCTCGAAGGCGCAGGCTCGGGGCATGACCGACCACAACCCCACGGACCTGTCGACCCGCGTCCTGGGCAGCACCGGGAACGGCACCGCCCTCACCGTCTCCGCCCTCGGCCTCGGCTGCATGGGCATGAGCGAGTTCTACGGCACCGGTGACGAGCAGGAGTCGCTGGCGACGATCGCCGCGTTCCTCGACGCCGGCGGCAGCTTCCTCGACACCGCCGACATGTACGGCCCGTTCACGAACGAGCAGCTCGTCGGCCGCGCGATCGCGTCCCGCCGCGACGACGTCGTGCTCGCCACGAAGTTCGGCAACGAGCGCCACGCCGACGGGACCCGCCGCGTCAACGGGTCCCCCGAGTACGTCCGGTCGGCGTGCGACGCCAGCCTGCAGCGCCTCGGCGTGGACCACGTCGACCTCTACTACCAGCACCGCGTCGACCCCACCGTGCCCGTCGAGGAGACGTGGGGTGCGATGGCCGAGCTGGTCACCGCCGGCAAGGTCCGCCACCTCGGGATCAGCGAGGCCGCCCCCGACACGATCCGGCGCGCACACGCGACCCACCCCGTGACCGCCGTGCAGACGGAGTGGTCGCTGTGGACGCGAGACGTCGAGGAGAACGACGTCCTCGGCACCGTGCGCGAGCTCGGCATCGGGTTCGTGCCGTACTCCCCGCTCGGGCGGGGGTTCCTGTCCGGGGCGATCCGCCGCGTCGACGACCTCGCCGAGGACGACTTCCGCCGCGCCAACCCCCGCTTCCAGGGGGAGAACTTCCAGCGGAACCTGCAGCTGGTCGACGAGGTCCGGACCCTGGCCGACGAGCGCGGCGTCACCGCGGGGCAGGTGGCGCTGGCGTGGCTGCTGGCGCAGGGCGACGACGTCGTGCCCATCCCCGGGACGAAGCGTCGGAGCTACCTCGCCGAGAACCTCGCGGCCCTGCAGGTGCGGCTCTCGGCCGACGACCTCGCACGCCTCGACGCCGTCCTGCCGGTCGGGGCGAGCGCGGGGGACCGGTACCCGGACATGTCCAGCGTCCACCGCTGAGGCGGGAGGGCCGCGCGCGGCGGGTCAGCCGAGGCCGGGCAGTTCCTCGGCCAACACCCGCGCGGCCAACCCGGTGTCCTCGTCCAGCAACGCCGCCAGCGCGGACCGGGCCCACCAGGCCCCGGCCGCGAGCGCGAGCCCGCGGCCGGCCCCCGTGCGGTCGGTCGCCACGACGTCCCCACCCTCGCGCACCCAGAACCCGACGGGCGCACCGTCGCAGCGCAGCTCCGGCACCTGCGTCCACGTCCGGGGCAGACTGGGCAGGAGTGCGTGCGCCGCAGCGGGAACCGTGCGTTCCTCGCCCGCGGGGTGGGTGAGCGTCCCGTCGGCGCGATCGGAGGCCAGGTCGACGTCGAGGAGGTCGGCCACCCGCACGGCGTGGGTGGCGGGCACGAGCAGCCGCGGGCCGAGGTCCGTGCGCTGCGCCCACGCGGCGTCGTCGGGGACGACGACGTCACCCGCGTCGGCCGCCACGGCCGTGCCGTCCGCCGCGAGGGCCGCGAGCCGGGGCGCATCCAGCTCCGCCGTCTCGACCGCCGTGCGCCCCAGGGCGCTCCACAGGGCGAGCAGGTCCAGGGCCGTCGGCCCGTCGGGGCGGCCGGCCTCCCGGGCGCTGCGCCGCAGCAGACCCTCGAGGTCCGCGACCCCGGCGGTGGTGAGGTCGTCGAGGACGCCGAGCGCCCGGCGCACCGGGACGGGGAGGGCTGCCAGCTCGGGGGGCGCGGGCGGCAGCCAGCGAGGCGCCGTGCCCGCGGGGTCGCGCACGACGTCCGCGCACGGTCCGTGCCGGCGCAACCACCACGCCGTGAGCGACGGCCGGCGGTGCCCGCCGACCGTCCAGTCCACGGTGACGGCCTGCGTCCCCGCGGGGTCCACGGCCAGGGCGGACAGGACGTCCGGCCACGCGGCCACGACGAGGTCCAGGTCGCGCACGGCGAGGACCCCTTCGACGACCGTGCCCGTCAGGGGTTCGTCCAGGACGTCCGACCAGACCTCCTCGACGTACTGCTCGACGTCCGCCAGACCGAGGTCCGCGGCCTCCCCGACGTCGGCGAGGTCGAGTTCCGGCAGCAGCACCACCGCCGGCCCGGTGAGCACGCCGACGGCCCGCAGGACCCCGGAACCCCACGCACGCAACAGGTCCGGGTGGACGGGGGCCACCTCGTCGGGGTCCAGCGCGCGGGCCGCGAGGGAGCCCGGCACGACGAGCGCGCCCGCGGGCGCGAGCTCGTCGGCGTCGTCCGGCAGTGCGAGGTCGGACAGCCAGGGGAGCCCGTGCGCGACCCGGTCGACCGCCGACGCCTCAGCCCCGTCGCCGTCCCCGTCGCTGTGCCCGCCAGGGTGGACGACGGCGTGGACGAGGGCCAGCACCGCGTCGGCCACCGCGTCGGGGTCGTCGGCGTCGGGGGAGGCGGTCACCGCGGCCCGGACGGCGGGATCGGTGAGCAGGGCCCACGGACCGCCCTCGCGGGCGCCCAGCCGGACGAGCAGGTCCCGTCCCGGTCCGTCGGCGACGGCCGGGTCGACGACCCGCAACCCGTGCTGCCCCAGCAGTTCCGCCGCGTCCGGGTCGAGCGCGGACGGGCCGTCGAGGAGCACGAGACCCCGCGCGCCGTGCACCCGGCGGCCGTCGAGCAGGGGGACGGGCAGACCGCTCATGGCCTCGCGCGCGACGGGGTCGGCCGCGGCGAGCGGCGCCAGCGCGGCCAACAGCGCACGGGTGCCGGCGGCGTCCTGCCCGGGCAGCACGTCGAGCACCTCGGCCAGCCCGAGCCGGGTCACCCCCAGTTCGGTGAGCAGCCGGTCCACGCGCCGCGGGGCCGGGACGAGACCGGCGAGCGCGGGGGCCAGCGCGGCGAGGAGGTGGGGGTCGTCCGCCCCCGCGCCCGTGAGGGCGACGGCCGAGGACGGCCGCACGGGCAGCGGGGCGCCGTCGACGCGCTCGACGCACAGCAGCAGCGGCACGTCCCGGGCCCGGTCGAGGACCCGCCGGCGCAGTTCGGCGTCCACGCGGCCCGCCGCCGCACCGTCGGGGACGAGGTCCAGGGCGTCACCGCCGTCGGCCGCCACCTCGGCGAGGAGGTCGCCGTACGCCGCGGCGGCCGCGTCGAAGAGCACGTCGGCGGCCCGTCCGGGCGCCACCCGGCGGCGGTCCGGGCCGAGCGGGAAGCTGCCGACGAGCAGGGCCCGCCACGGCAGGTCCTCGTCGGTGGGTGTCGGCGCGCAGAGGACGCCCGGCGACCGGACCCCGGGGGCGGTCGGCAGGGCCCAGGTGAGCTGCCACCCCAGCCGCCGACGGTCCTCCACGCCCCGGTCCGCGACGTCGGCCGCGTCGAGCCGGCCCTGACGGCGCACGACGTGCCAGCGGTCCGTCACGTCGGCCGTGCGCACGGGATCCGCGTCCGGCCGGTCCACGACGACCTCGGCCAGCCCCGGGAGCGCGAGCAGCAGGACGTCCGCCCCGCCGTCAGCCAGCTCGGCGAGCTGGGTGCGGACCACGTCCCGGGCGGCGGTGTCCCGTAGCGGCAGTTCGACGACGGTGTCGTACCCCGGGGGCACCGCGGCCGCGGCGGGGGCGGGGAACGGCAGGCGCAGCGCGGCGACGTGACCGTCGCGGGCGTCGAGCTCGGCGACGGCACGCGGCGCGCCGTCCCGGACCGCGGTGGCGGAGTCCTTGCGGGAGAAGCGGACCGCCCCGTCGCGGGAGCGCAGGGCCGGTTCGTCGGTGACGGCCAGGACGGCGGCGAACCCGACACCGAAGCGCCCCACCGACCCTCCGGCGCCGCCGTCGGCCTTGCCGCTGGCACGCAGCGTCGACAGTCCCTCGACGCCCGCTGCGGTCAGGGGTGCCCCGGTGTTGGCGGCCAGCAGGGTGCCGGCACCGCCCGCGGGGTCCTCCAGCAGTCGCAGCAGGAGCCGCCCGGGGACGTCGACCGCGCTCGCCGCGTCGGCCGCGTTCTGGGCCAGCTCGACGACGAGCCGGTCGCGGTACGCGCCCAGCGCCGCGTCCTCCTCGGCGTTCGCGTCCTCGCGCAGCCGCGCCGGGGAGGCGTTCCAGGCGGTGAGGACGCGGTCGCGCAGCGCCGCGGTGCCGAAGGGGTCGGTCGGGGTCAGCTCGTCGCCTCGACCGCCGCGTCCGCGGTGTCGTCCTCGTCGTGGGCGTCCTCGTCGTGGGCGTCCGCGTCGTCTGCGGTCGAGACGGCGCTCGCGGACGTGTCGACGAGGTCGAGCGCGTCGGGGGAGAGGTCGTCGATGAGGGGCGACGTCGGCTCGTCGGGGGTCACCTCGACGTCGGTCTCGCTGTGCGCACCGCACCCGTGGTCGGCGCTCACGACGCGACCGTCCTCGGGGGACCACTCGCTCGCGCACACCCCGAAGACCTGCCGCAGGGAACCGGCGATCGCGAGGAAGAACCCGCACGTCGAGCACTGGCCCTTGGCGTTCTCGGCGATCTCGGTGCGCGGGCCGCGGTCGCCCTCGTACCAGCGCTTCGCGGCCTCGTCCCGCCCCAGCGGGGACAGCACGCGTTCGCGGCCCAGGCCGAGGTCCCACAGGGCGACCTGGTCGAGGTCCGCGTCGCCGGTCTCCTCGAACCCGGGTTCGAGGAGCGGGTCGTCCTCCTTGCGCGGCAACGTGTCCTGCGGTCCGACGTCGCCGGGGGAGAGGCGTTCGGCCCACGGCAGCCACTCCGGCGGCTGCAGCGCGTCGTCCCCGGGCAGCAGGCAGACCTCGCTGACGGTGACGTTGCGGGCGCGGGAGGCGCGCGTGACGGTGACCGTCCAGCGCCAGCCGCGGTAGCCCGGCAGCAGGCACGCGAAGGTGTGGCTGACGATGCGGTCGCCCTCGGGCACGGCGTCGAGGTGCTCCCCGACCGTCCCCTCCTCGGCGACCTCCTCGGCGGCGGCGCGCGCGAGGTCGACGGCCCCGGCCGCGGCGGCGTCCAGCGTCGGCTTGCGCGGCCGGCGGACCCGCTTGGCCTCGGTGGCGGCGGTGACGGAGGTGGTCTCGTCCTCGACGGCGTTCTCGCTCACGGTCACGCCTCGAGGTCGTCGGCGACGGCCCGCAGCACGGCGGCGACCTTGCGGGCGCCGGCGGCCTCGGGGTAGCGGCCGCGACGGAGCGATCCGGAGACACCGTCGAGCAGCTTGATGAGGTCCTCGACGATCGGGACCATGTCCTCGGGCTTCTTGCGCGTGGCGCGGCTCACCGAGTGCACGGGGTCCAGGACACGCACGGACAGCGCCTGGTTGCCGTTCTTGCCCTGCACCACGCCGAACTCCACGCGGGTGCCCTTCGACAGCGTCGCGGTGCCCGTGGGCAGCGCGGACGCGTGCACGAAGACCTCCTCACCGCCTTCGGCGGCGAGGAAGCCGAACCCCTTGTCGGCGTCGAACCACTTGACCTTGCCAGTCGGCACGAACTTCTCCAGCCTGCGGTGCCGGGCGCAGCGGTGGGCCGCGCGCACCGGCGGGTGCGTCCAGTGTCTGAGCGGCCCGGCGTCCGGCCGACCACGAGGTCGGCGGTCCGTGGGCCGTCGTACCAGGTTAACCGGGCAGCGGTGCGGCCCGCTCACTCTTGCGCCCGCCGTCGTGGCGGGCGCCGCCGGAGCGCAGGTCGACGACGTGGGTCGAGAGCCAGTCGGGGAAGTCCTCCAGGCTCGACAGCACGACATCGGCCCCGGCCTCGAGGAGGGCGGCGGTGTCGTGCGACCCCGTCGTGACCGCCACGGCGACGGCTCCGGCCACGGCGGCGGCGCGGACGTCGCCGGGGTGGTCGCCCACGTAGGCGGTGGCCCCGAGCTGCGCCAGGCGCAGGCCCTTGTCCTCGGCGAACAGGTCGCCCGTCACGTCGGCGTCGGCGACCGCGCCGGCCAGCCCCGTCACCGACAGCACACGGTGGACGTTGGGGGTGTGCTTGGCGCTGACGACGACGCTGCGGCCGCCGTGCGCCGCGGGGGCGGCCAGGGCGGCCGCCGCGCCGGGGTAGGGGCGCACGGACGCGATGCCGAGCGAGGGGTACAGGTGCCGGTACCGCGCCTGCAGGACGTCGATCTCCTCGGCCGGGGTGCCCGGGGCGAGCCCGGCGAGGATCAGGTCGAGCGGCATGCCCGCGTAGGGCCAGGTGTCGGCGGCCGTGACCGTGACCCCCACCTCGGCCAGGACGGCGCGCAGCGTCGCGGCGATGCCGTCGCTGGAGTCGACGAGGGTCATGTCCAGGTCGAAGCCGACCACCGGGACCTGCGGCACGGCGACGGTCGCCGCTGCGTCGTCGGCGCTCGTCACGGTGTCGGGGCTGCCGTCGGTGCGGGGCTCGGGCGCGGAGGCCGGCGCGGACGTCATGGGGCGACCCTACGGGGCGCGTCCGGGCGCGACCCCGGGCGCGGGGAGGTGATCACGCGGTGAGAGGCTGCAAGCGCCGGTTGCGCACCCCTGGGAGCTGCGCGAAGGTCACGGGTGCGAGGCGGTCGCGAGCGGTCGCGAGCCGTCGCCCGCCGCGCGCTGAGGATCGCTGACGAGGAGAAGGCATGGCTGACTACACCCTTCCGGATCTGCCCTACGACTACTCCGCGCTCGAGCCCCACATCTCCGGGGCGATCATGGAGCTGCACCACGACAAGCACCACGCCACCTACGTGACCGGCGCCAA